>JBIIPQ010000401.1:0-4193 GCA_044342535.1 Burkholderiaceae bacterium | reverse complement strand
GCCCCCCGCCGACCGCGCCCCCTCCCGGAGGCGGCCAGCGCTGCTCGCCCGGCTGCGCGAGTTCCTGCTCCGTCCCGCGGCCGCCCGCTCGCCGCGCCAGACCGACGACCGGGACGCGGCGCTGCTGGCGCGCCTGGACGAAGCCGGCGCGGTCTGGGCGGCTCACCTCGACACCGTGCGCAAGCAGACCCGCGAGGCGACCGACTCGCTGCTCGCCGGGTTCTCCACCATCCTCGAGACGCTCGACGAGATGGCGCCTGGGCATGGCGTCGATGGTGACGACCGGATCGCGGCGCTCGCCCGTTCCGAGTCGGAGCTGCGGACGCTGCTCGGCTCGATCCGGTCCCTCGCGAACTCGCGGGAGGCCGCCCTGGAAACCGTGGGCGCGGCAGCGGATCGCGCACGCGAGCTGAGGGACCTGTCGGACGACGTCTTCCGCTTGTCGCGGCAGACGAGTCTGGTCTCGGTCAATGCCGCGGTCGAGGCGGCCCGTGCCGGCGAGTCCGGCCGTGGGTTCGCGGCGGTCGCCGCAGAGGTACGCCGGTTGTCGGTGGACTCGTCGCGCGCCAGCCGAGACATCGTCGACCGCGTCGACACGTTCGAATCGCGGATGCGCAGCGCGATGTCGCAGGCCGCCGATCGCGCCGCCGAGGATGCCCGCATCACCACCGACTCGGAGCAGACGATCGCCTCGGTGATCGAGCGGATGGACGCGACGATCGGCGGGCTCGACGCGCGCGCCGCCGCGCTCGCGGACCGCGGGGCCCGTGTACGCGAGCTCGTCGAGGGGCTGCTCGTCGCCTTCCAGTTCCAGGATCGCGTCGACCAGATCACCGCCCAGGTCGGCGCGTCGATCGAGCAGGCGAACGCGCTCGTGCGCGAGTCGATCACGCAGGGCCGCGCTCCGGACCAAGCCGAGTGGCGCACGCTGCTCGAGGCCGGCTACACGACCGAAGAGCAGCGCGAAACACACGCCGGCGGCAAGGCTGACGCCGCCGGGCCTCGGCCCGCCACAGCCCGATTCTTCTGAAGAGAGCCCTCCGATGGCCAAGACCATTCTGATCGTCGACGACAGCAGCTCGCTGCGCACCATCGTCAAGATGTCCCTCACCCGTGCCGGGTTCGACGTGATCGAGGCGAGCGACGGCCGCGACGCCCTCGCGCGCCTCGACCAGGCGGCCAAGGTGCACCTGGTGGTGAGCGACGTGAACATGCCGAACATGGACGGCATCAGCTTCGTGAAAGCCGTCAAGGCGCATCCGAAGCACCGCTTCGTGCCGGTGATCATGCTGACCACCGAGGGGCAGGACGCAAAGCAGGAGCAGGGCCGGGCCGCGGGTGCGAAGGCCTGGCTCCTCAAGCCGTTCAACCCGCCACAGCTGATCGACGCGGTCTCGCGGCTCGTGCCGGCCTGACCCTCGGAGATGACCATGACCCGACGCCTGGAACTACCCAACGAGCTGTGCGTGCCCGCCGTCGCGGCATTGCGCCTCGCCTGCCTCGAGTGGCTGGACGCGCAGGACGCCGACGAGCTCGTCGACGCCTCTCAGGTCGACGAGGTGGACGCGGCCGGCGTGCAGCTGCTCGTCGCGCTGTCGCGCGCCCTCGCCTCGCGCGGCCGCCCCCTGCGGCTGCAGGCCCCTTCCGACCCCCTGCGCGACGCCTGCCGAACCCTGGGCGCGCATGCACTGATCGCGGCACACGCTGCCGGAGACGCCCGATGAACCGCCCCGTCGACACCGATTCCGACACCCGCTTCTTCGCCGAAGCGCTGCCCGCGTTCATCAGCGAGGCCCACGAACAGATCGAGGGCATCGAGCAGCTGCTGCTGCAGCTCGAGACCATACCCGACGACCGCGACCTGCTCGACGCGCTCTTTCGCTGCGCGCACACGGTCAAGGGCTCGGCCGGCTTGTTCGGTCTGGACGCCGTGGTCGCCTTCACCCATCACGTCGAGACGCTGCTCGACCTGCTGCGCGAGGGGCACCTGCTGCTGACGCCGGAGCTGTCGACACTGCTGCTCGGCTGCAACGACCAGATCCGCGGACTCGTCGACGCCGCCGCCGGACGCCGCGAGGACGACTCCGGCGAAGAGCGCGAGGCGTTGATCGAGCGGCTGCGCGCGGCCGCTGACGGCCACCGCACGGACACCTCGGCCGCAGCCGTCGCGGCGCCGGCCACCGGGGCGGTCGTCGCAGGTGCCGCCCCCTCGGCCCGCCGTTGGCGCGTGTCGGTCGCCTTCGGCGTGGAGACCTTCCGCAACGGCATGGATCCGCTGGCGATCCTCACCTATCTCGCCGGCCTCGGCCGTGTAATCTCGGCCGACGGCCGCGACGCGGACGTCCCCGCGCTCGAGCAGCTGGACCCCGAGTCCTGCCACCTGGCGTTCGACCTCGAGATCGAAACCGACGTCGGCCGCGCAGCGATCGAGCATGCGTTCGCCTTCGTTCGCGACGAGGTCGAGCTGGAGGTGAGCGCCCTCGACGACACCACGCCCGCGGCGAGTGCTGCCCCGATGCCGCCCGCCGGTGCTGCGCGCGACACGCAGGAGCCTGCGCGCGACGCCGGTGGCACTGCCACGGCACCGACCGGCCGGCCGCGCGACGTCACCCCCACCGACGACGCCACGCGATACATCCGCGTGCAGGCCGACCGGCTCGACGAGGTGATCAACCTGCTCGGCGAGCTGGTGATCGCTGGCGCGGGCGCATCGCTGCTCGCCCGCCAGACGGGTCAGAGCACGCTGGTCGAGGCGAACGCCCAGATCGGTCGCCTGGTCGAGGAGATCCGCAACGGCACGCTTCAGCTGCGGATGGTGCCGATCGGCGAGACCTTCGCGCGCTTCCGGCGCGTGGTGCGCGACACCGCGACACAGCTCGGCAAGGATGTCTCGCTCGAGCTGGTCGGTGGCGAGACCGAGCTCGACAAGAGCATGGTCGAGCGTATCGCCGACCCGATGATGCACCTCGTGCGTAACGCGCTGGATCACGGGCTGGAGTCGCCCGAGGACCGCATGGCGGCCGGCAAGCCCGCCCGCGGCACGCTCGTGCTCGCCGCCTGCCACGAATCGGGCAGCGTGCTGATCCGCATCACCGACGACGGACGCGGCATCGACCGCCGCAAGGTGCTCGCCCGGGCCTGGGACCGTGGACTGGTCGAGCGCGGCGTCACGCCGTCCGACGACGAGATCTGCGCGCTGATCTTCGAGCCCGGGTTCTCGACCGCCGAGCAGGTCACCAACCTGTCCGGTCGCGGCGTTGGCATGGACGTGGTCAAGCGCAACATCGAGGCGCTTCGCGGCCACGTCGTCATCCGCAGCACCGAGGGCGAGGGCACGACCGTCGAGATCCGACTGCCACTCACGCTGGCGATCATCGACGGGTTCCTGGTCGGCGTCGGCACGAGCCGGTTCGTGATGCCCCTGGAGACGGTCGTCGAGGTGATCGAGAGCCGGATCGGCCCGAACGCGTTCGACGCCCGGGGGCGTGGCCTGGTCGAGCTGCGCGGGCAGCCGCTGCCGATCGTCGGGCTGCGCACGCTCTACGCGCTGGAATCGCCGCATCCGGAGCGTTCGAGCATCGTGGTGCTGCAGGCCGCGGGGCGCCGCTTCGGCGTGGTCGTCGACCAACTCCTCGGTCAGCACCAGACGGTCATCAAGCCACTCGGCCGCATGTTCCGCAGCCTGCGCGGCATGTCCGGCTCGACGATTCTCGGCAACGGCGAGGTGGCGCTGATCATCGACGTGGGTGCCCTCGGCGATCTCGCCGCATCCGACGGACGCACCGGCAGCCCGCGCACGAACCTGGCGGCCTCGGCCGAACGGGAGGCCGCCGCCCTGGTCCGCACCTGATCCATTTGCCGGACGTCCGCCGAACGTCGGACACCCGACCCTTGCCCTCCCCCGACTTCCCTTGCACTTCGACTCGACCCGTCTCCCACGAAGGACATTAAACATGAGCACGAACAAGCAATCCTGGTTCGACCGTCTGCTGAACGGCACCCGTCACGAACTCATCTCCGCGCAATCGTCCCCGCAGCCCGCGAACAATGGGCCCGCGAACAACGGACCCGCAATGGCCGACCTGAAAGGCAAGGTCGATGCGATCCTGCGCTCGCAAGCGGTCATCGAATTCGACCTGAAGGGGCAGATCCTCGACGCGAACGACAACTTCCTCGGCGCAGTCGGCTACACG
>JBIIPQ010000104.1:0-11865 GCA_044342535.1 Burkholderiaceae bacterium | reverse complement strand
GGGTGTCGGCGACCGCGTCGCAGGCGCTCCTGGCGGCGCCGGGCGCGGCGTCGAACAGGCGCACGGCATGCCCCGACTGTGCGAACAGCTGGGCGATGCCGCGACCCATGGCGCCGGTCCCCACGACGCCGACCACGAACGCTTCGAATGGCTTCATGTGGTCCGATTCTACCTTGGGGGCACCGGCAGGAGGGGCAGCAGGACCGCCAGGATCGGCGCGGCCAGCAGCGTCGACCAGACCACCGCGGCCGCGATGGCGCTGGTGTCGCTGCGGTAGCGCTGGGCGAACAGGAACACGTTGGCGCCGATCGGCAGCGTCGCCGTGAGGATCACGACCGTCAGCGCGAGCGGCTCGAGCGCGAGCACGAAGCGGCCGATCGCCGCGGCCAGCAGCGGGAAGGCGATCAGCTTGAGCGCGCTCATGGCGAGCGCCGGCCGCAGCCCGGTACGCAGCCCGTCGCGTCCGAGGGAGGCGCCGAGCAGCACCAGGCACAGCGGCGAGGCGGCCGCCGCCAGCAGCCCGAGCGTGGCCTGGGCGGCGCCCGGCAGCGGCGGCCCGAGGGCGCTCCAGGCGGCGCCGGCGATGATCGGCAGGATGACCGGATGCAGGACCGAGGTGCGCAACGCGCGGCCCACCGCGGCCAGCGGCGCCCCCGTGGCTGCCGCGACCTCGAACACGAAGGTCGCGGTGGTCAGCAGCAGCAGCGAGTGCAGCGCGACGATCGACAGCAGCATCGCGAGGGCGGCCTCGCCCCAGCCGAGCTTGACCAGCGGGATGCCGATCATCACGGTATTCGAGAACGAGGCGGCCAGTCCCTCGACCGCGGCGCGCACCGGCGGTACGGACCGCCTGCGCACCAGCACCACGGTCGCGAAGATCGCGAACGCGGCGCTGAAATAGGCGGTCGGCACGCCGGCCTGCAGCGTGCTGAAATCGGTGCGGGCCATCGCCAGGAAGAGCTGTGCCGGCACGAACACCCGGAAGGTGAAGTCGGTGAACCGGCGGACGTCCTCGTCGGCGATCAGGCGGCCACGATGGGCCGCCCATCCCGCGGCGATCAGGCCGTAGACCGGGAGCACCACGTCCAGCACCGGTCCGGCGAGTTCCACGGGCCGCAGTGTAGCGGGCGGCGCCGTCGCGGCCGCTTGGTACCATCGGCGAGCGGAACGGGCGTCGCCCGTCGCGATGGAACGCAGCCCTCGAGGAGACCCCGTCGATGATCACCCTGGTCGGATTCGCCGTCAGCAACTACTACAACAAGGTCAAGATCGCGCTGATCGAGAAGGGCGTGCCCTTCGAGGAGGAGCTGAACTGGGCCAGCAAGGACGAGGCCACGCTCTCGGCCAGCCCGCTCGGCAAGGTGCCGTTCATGCGCACGCCCGAGGGCTCGCTGTGCGAGTCGCAGGTCCTGCTGGAGTACATCGAGGACGCGAATCCGGGCACCACGCCGATGCTGCCGGCCGATCCGTACGCGCGCGCCAAGGTCCGCGAGCTGGTGACCTTCATGGAGCTGCACCTGGAGCTGGTCGCGCGCCGGCTGTATCCGCAGGCGTTCTTCGGCGGCACGGTCGAGCCCTCGGTGATCGATGCCACCCGCAAGGAGCTCGAGCGCAACGTCGCGGCCTTCTCGAGGCTCGCGAAGTTCTCGCCCTTCGTCGCCGGCGACACCTTCACGATGGCCGACTGCTCGGCGATCGTGAACCTGCCGCTGATCTCCGGCGCGACCAAGGCCGTGCTCGGCGCCGACGTGCTCGCCGCGACCCCGGCGCGCGACTACGTGAAGCAGATGGGCGAGCGTGCGAGCGTGCAGAAGGTCAACGCCGACCGCAAGGCGAACCTCGAGCTGCGCTCGGCGATGGCCGCGAAGAAGTGACGCCTGGATGAGCGACGCCTCGCACGCGCCCGAGCCGGCCCTCGACTGGTCGGATGCCTTCGTCCTCGGACACGAGCCGATGGATGCGACGCATCGCGAGTTCGTGGCGCTCGTGCGGGCGATGCAGACCGGTCCGGAGGAAGGGCTCGCCGGACTGCTCGCCGACTTCGAGGCGCATGCGCGGCGGCACTTCGAGGAGGAGGACCGCTGGATGCTCGAGACCGGCTTCCCGCCGCGGGACTGCCACATGGACGAGCATGCGGCGGTGCTGCGCTCGGTCGGGGAGGTACGCGAGGTGGTGGCCCTGGGCGAGTTCGCCCAGGTGCGCCGGCTCGCCGACGCGCTCGCCGACTGGTTCCCCCGCCATGCCGACTGGCTCGATTCGGCCCTCGCGCACTGGTTGTGCAAGCGGGCGTACGGCGGCAAGCCGGTGGTGCTGCGGCGCGACCTGAAGGGTGCGCTGCGGGACGTCTCGCAGGCCTGATCGCCGCCCGGCTCAGCCCTCGGCGTCCAGCGCCTCGAGCGCCGCGCCCAGCTCGAGCCAGCCTTCCTCGGCAGCGTCGCGGTCACGTTGCAGCGCCCCGCGCTCGCGACCGAGCTCGGCCGCCGCGGCGGCGTCCCGGTAACCGTCGGGCGCGGCCAGCCGGGTGTCGATCTCGGCGATCCGGGCCTCGATGCGAGCGAGCTCGCGCTCGACCTCGGCGAGCCGCTTCTGCAGCGGCTTCTTCCGGGCGGCGCGTTGCGCACGCTGTTCGGCGGCCACGCGGCGCTCGTCGCGCCGCGACACCGCGCCGATTGCGTCGCCGGCGCTCCCGCCCGCAGCGTCCCCGTCGGCGGGCTTCTGCATCAGCCACTGCGCGTAGTCCTCGAGGTCGCCGTCGAAGGGCTCCGCGCCGCCGTCCGCGACCCGCAGGAAGGTGTCTACGGTCGCGCGCAACAGGTATCGGTCGTGCGAGACCAGCAGCAGCGCGCCGTCGAACTCGGCGAGCGCGTCGGCGAGCGCGTCCCGGGTGGCCGCATCGAGATGGTTGGTCGGCTCGTCGAGCACCAGGAGCTGTGGCCGCGCCCAGACGAGCATCGCCAGCGCGAGCCGGGCCCGCTCGCCGCCCGACATCGGGCCGACCGGGCGGGCGGCGTCCTCGCCCCGAAACGCGAAGCGACCGAGCCAGTCGCGCAGCGACTGCTCGCGCTCCTGGGGGGCGAGACGCTGCATGTGCACGAGCGCGGACTCGCCGCCGCGCAGCGCGTCCACCTGCTGCTGCGCGAAGTAGCCGACGCGCACCGTGCGCGAACGCTGCAGCGTGCCCCCGAGGGGCGCGAGCTCGCCCACCGCCGTACGGATCAGCGTGGTCTTGCCGGCCCCGTTGCGCCCGAGCACCCCGAACCGGCTGCCGCGGCCGACGGTCATCGACACGTCGCGCAGCACCGTGTGGAGCGTGCCGTCCTCGGCGACGTGGCCGACCGCGACGTCCTCCATCCGCACCAGCGGGTCGGGACAGTCGCCGACTGGCGCGAAGTCGAAGTCGATGCCGCGCGTGGCGCGCAGCGGCGCGAGCACCTCGATGCGCTCGAGCGCCTTGAGGCGGCTCTGCGCCTGCTTGGCCTTCGTCGCCTTGGCACGGAAGCGCTCGACGAAGGCGTGCAGGTGGGCGATCTTCGCCTGCTGGGCGGCGATCGATCGCTGGCGCTGCGCGGCCCGCTCGGCACGCGCCTGCTCGCACGCGGAGTAGCCGCCCGCGTAGCGCACGAGCTTGCGGTCGTCGATCTGCAGCGTGGCCTGTGCCACCCGGTCGAGGAAGTCGCGATCGTGCGAGACCAGCAGGATCGTCGCGGCGAGGCGCATCAGCCGCCGCTCGAGCCAGAGCACCGCATCGAGATCGAGGTGGTTGGTCGGCTCGTCGAGCAGCAGCAGGTCCGACGGCGCCATCAGCGCGCGCGCCAGGTTGAGCCGCATCTTCCAGCCGCCGCTGAAGGCATCGACCGGGCGCTCCTGCTCGGCGGCATCGAAGCCCAGGCCGTGCAGCAGCCCGCGCGCGCGGGCCTCGGCGGACGGTCCGTCGCAGGCGAGGCAGTCGTCGTGGGCCTGCGCGATCGCATGGCCGTCGCCGGCGGACTCGGCCGCGGCGAGCGCGGCCTGCGCCCGCACCAGCGCCGCGTCGGCCTCGAGCACGAAGCGCCAGGCGGGCAGGGGGCTGCGGGGCATCGCCTGCGCGAGGCGGGCGATCCGCAGTGGCGGCAGGTCGATGTCGCCGGCGTCGGGCGACAGGTCCCCCGCGATCGCCGCCAGCAGCGTCGACTTGCCGCTGCCGTTGTCGCCGATCAGCGCGATGCGCTCGCCGGGCGCGATGATCGCGTCGGCCGAATCGAGCAGGGTGCGGGGGCCGCGCCCCAGCGTCAGGCCCCGGATCCGGATCACGGCAGCGCGTCGCGCTCCATCAGCACGATCCGGTCGTCGCCGCCCTCGGTGGGCAGCCAGGTGTACTCGAGGTCCGGGAAGGCCGCTTCGAAGTACGGGGCCTCGTGTCCGATCTCGAGCACCAGCAGGCCGTGCGGCGCGAGGTGCGCGCGGGCACCGCCGACGATGCGGCGCACCAGGTCCATGCCGTCGGCGCCGCCGCCGAGCGCACCTTGCGGCTCGGCGAGGTATTCGGCGGGCAGCACGGCCATCGAGGCCGCGTTCACGTATGGCGGGTTGCAGACGACGAGGTCGAAGCGCTCGCCGGACGCGCCGGCCCACAGGTCGCCCCGGCGCAGCGCGACCCGGTCGCCCATGCCGTGCAGCGCGACGTTCTCGGCCGCCAGGGCCAGCGCATCGGCCGACAGGTCGGTGCCGAGCACCGCGGCGTCCTCGAAGCGGCGGGCGGCGAGGATCGCGAGGCTGCCGCCGCCGGTGCACAGGTCCATGATGCGGCCCACGCCGTCGCCGGCCTCGAGCCAGGGCGCGAGCGCATCGGTATCGAGGATCTCGGCGATCGGCGAGCGGGGAACCAATGCACGCGGGTCCGACAGGAAGCGCACGCCGCGCAGCCAGGCCTCGCCGGTCAGGTAGGCCGCGGGCAGGCGCTCGGTGCAGCGACGCTCGACGAGCGCGATCGCCGCACCGAGCTCGCCCGGCGCGAGCCGCGCATCGAGCACCGGCTCGAGCCGGTCGAGCGGCAGACGCAGCGACCACAGGACCAGCCAGGCGGCCTCGTCCCAGGCGTCTGCGGTGCCATGGCCGAACGCGATGCCGGCGACCTGCATGCGGGTCACCGACCAGCGCAGCAGGTCGCGCACGGTGTGCAGCGCGGCGTGCGCCTCGGCCGCGCTCGGCGCAGGCCGCTCGAAGCGGACCGTGCTCACGGCAGCAGGCCCTCGAGCGTACGGCGGTAGACATTCTTCATCGGCTGCAGCCAGGCGAGGTCGATGTTCTCGTTGCTCTTGTGGATCGTGGCGTTCGGCGGACCGAACTCGATCACCTCGCGGCAGATCGAGGCGATGAAGCGGCCGTCCGAGGTGCCGCCGGTGGTCGACAGCTCCGTCTCGATCCCCATCTCGGCTCGGATCGAGGTGGCCAGCGCCTCCGACAGCGCGCCGCGCGGCGTGAGGAACGGCAGGCCCGACACCGTCCAGTCGAGCGTGTGCTCGACGCCATGCGCCTCGAGGATCGCCTTCACGCGCGCCTTCAGGCCTTCGACCGTGCTCGCGGTCGAGAACCGGAAGTTGAAGTCGACGATCGCCTCGCCCGGGATCACGTTGCCCGCACCGGTGCCGGCGTTGAAGTTGGACACCTGCCAGGTGGTCGGCGGGAAGTAGTCGTTGCCGTCGTCCCAGCGCTCGGCCGCCAGCGCTGCCAGCGCCGGCGCGAACACGTGGATCGGGTTGCGCGCCAGGTGCGGGTAGGCGACGTGGCCCTGCACGCCCCGGACCGTGAGGCGCCCGGACATCGAGCCCCGGCGGCCGTTCTTGACCATGTCGCCCAGCACCTTGACCGAGGTCGGCTCGCCGACGATGCAGTAGTCGAAGGACTGGCCGCGCGCGCGCAGCGTCTCGACCACGCGGGTGGTGCCATCGATCGCCGGGCCTTCCTCGTCAGCGGTCAGCAGCACGGCGATCGCGCCCGAGTGCGCGGGCCGGGTCGCGACGAATTCCTCGATCGCGACGACGATGCCGGCGATCGAGGCCTTCATGTCGGCGGCGCCGCGACCGTACAGCGCGCCCTCGCGCTCGGTCGGCTCGAAGGGATCCGCATGCCACCACTGGCGCGGACCGGCCGGCACGACGTCGGTGTGACCGGCGAACACCAGCGTGGGGCCGGGAGCCGCGCCGCGACGCACGGCCCACAGGTTGTCCACCTCCCCGAAGCGCATCGGCTCGAGCGCGAACCCGAGCGGCGCGAGGCGCGCGGCGATCGCCTGCTGGCAGCCGGCGTCAGCCGGCGTGACCGAGCGGCGGCGGATCAGTTCTTCGAGCAGCGATCGGACGGGGCAGGGGGATGGGGTCGGCATGGGGGCGGGTTGCAGGCCGGAGGCGGCGCAGTGGCGGGGGCGGTTCGGGGCGGTTCGGGTCGGCGCGGGCCGCGGGATCACCGTGAACGGCCACGGGTCGAGCGCGCCGCGGTACGGGTCTGCCGGCACGCCCCTAGGCCGGAGGGGCCGCCGGGTCGCTGAAGAGGTTGCGGTAGATCGGTTCCGAGAAGCCGACGACGATGCGATCGCCGGCCTCCAGGACCGGGCGCTTGATCAGCGTCGGGTTCGCGAGCATCAGCTCGGAGGCGCTGGACTGGTCGACGACCGACGCGCGCCGGGTCGCGTCGAGCTGACGCCAGCTCAGTCCGCGCTTGTTCAGCAGCGCATCCCAGGGCAGATGGCCCATCCATCGCGCCAGCAGCGACGCGTCGAGGCCGTCGGCACGGAAGTCGTGGAACCGGAAGCTCACGCCCTGGGCGCGCAGCCACGAGCGGGCCTTGCGGACCTGGTCGCAGCTGTCGATGCCGTAGACGATCACGCCGTCGCCCATCAGATGTTCAACATGAACTCGGAGAAGGTCGGGCCTTCGGCCGGCTTCTTCTCGCCCGGCGCGTTGCGCTCGAGGTCGATGGGCAGCGGCGGCGCCTGGGGCACGGCCGAGTCCTCGGTGTTCTCGAGCATCCAGAGCAGGTTGGTCGGCGAATCGGACTGCGCGAGCGCATCCTCCTTGCTGACACGCTTGCTTCGGACCAGCTCGACCAGGGCGCGCTCGAAGGTCTGCGAACCGGGCGCCATGCTCTTCTCCATCGCTTCCTTGATCTCGGACAGGCGACCCTGCTCGATCAGCTCGGAGATGAAGGTGGTGTTCAGCAGGATCTCGACCGCGGGCACGCGGCCGCCCCCGCTCGAGCGGATCAGCCGCTGCGAGACCACTGCCTTGAGCGTGCTCGCCAGATCCGACAGCAGGACGCGGCGGTTCTCCGGCGTGTAGAAGCTGACGATCCGGTTGAGCGCATGCGACGCGTTGTTGGCGTGCAGGGTCGAGAGCACCAGGTGCCCCGACTGGGCATAGGCGATCGCGGCGCTCATCGTCTCGACGTCGCGGATCTCGCCGATCATCAGGCAGTCGGGCGCCTGGCGCAGCGCGTTGCGCAGCGCGACGTCGTAGGAGACCGCATCCGTGCCGATCTGGCGCTGGTTCACCACCGAGCGCTTGTGCCGGAAGGTGTACTCGATCGGATCCTCGATCGTCAGGATGTGGCCGCTGCGGTGCTGGTTGCGGTGATCCAGCACCGAGGCCAGCGTCGTGGTCTTGCCCGAGCCGGTCGAGCCGACCACCAGCAGCAGGCCGCGCTTCTCCATGATCAGCTCGGAGAGGATCGGCGGCAGGTGCAGCGATTCGAACTGCGGGACATCGCCCGGGATGTAGCGCACCACGGCCGCGGTCGTGCCGCGCTGGCGGAACAGCGAGAACCGGAAGCTGCCGACGTTGCGCAGCCCGTAGCCGAGGTTGAGCTCGTTCTCGTGCTCGAACATCGCCCACTGCTTGTCGGTGAGGACCTCGCGCAGCAGTGCGTCGACCGAGGCCGGTTCGAGGCGCTGCTGGTTGATCGGCACCGTGGTGCCGTTGATCTTGATCTGCACCGCCGTCCCGGCCGCGATGAACAGGTCAGACGCCTTCTTTTCGGCCATCAGGGCCAGCAGACGTTCCATCGCCATTCGTCGTCGCCTCTTCCGGTGAGGGGTGCTCGTCGCTCAGTCGCCGCGGAGCAGCTCGTTGATGCCGGTCTTCGCGCGGGTCTGCGCATCGACCCGCTTGACGATGACCGCGCAGTACAGGCTGTACTTGCCGTCGGCCGACGGCAGCGAGCCGGAGACGACGACCGATCCCGCCGGCACGCGGCCGTAGGTGATGGTGCCGGTGGCCCGGTCGTAGATCTTGGTGCTCTGGCCGATGTAGACGCCCATCGACAGCACCGAGTTCTCCTCGACGATCACGCCTTCGACCACCTCCGAACGGGCGCCGATGAAGCAGTTGTCCTCGATGATCGTCGGATTGGCCTGCAGCGGCTCGAGCACGCCCCCGATGCCGACGCCGCCGGACAGGTGGACGTTCTTGCCGATCTGCGCACAGGAGCCGACGGTGGCCCAGGTGTCGACCATCGTGCCCTCGTCGACGTAGGCCCCGATGTTGACGTACGAGGGCATCAGCACGACGTTGCGGCCGATGAAGCTGCCGCGGCGGGCGACCGCCGGCGGGACGACGCGAAAGCCGCCCGCGGCGAAGTCCTGGGCGCTCCAGCCCTCGAACTTGGTCGGGACCTTGTCGTAGAACTGAAGGGCGCCGGCGGGCATCGGCACGTTGTCCTCGAGGCGGAACGACAGCAGCACGGCTTTCTTGATCCACTGGTGGACCGTCCAGGCGCCGTCGACCTTCTCGGCGACCCGCAGCCGACCGGTGTTGAGCTCGCCGATCACGTGGCCGACGGCCTCGCGGACGGGCTTGGGCGCGGAGGCGGGGGACAGCTCGGTACGCTGCTCCCAGGCCTGTTCGATCGTGCTCTGGAGGGCGGTCATCGTTGGGTCACGCTACGGTTCGGGTGGCGAAGGTCCGGATGCGCTCGGCCGCCTCGACGCAGGCGTCGATTCCGTCGACGAGGGCGAGGCGCACGAAACCGGCTCCGGGATTGCGGCCGGGGACGCCACGGGCGAGATAGCTGCCCGGGAGCACCAGCACATTATATTGACCGTACAGGTCGCGGGCGAACGCGGCATCGTCGCCGCCGGGGACGCCCGCCCACAGGAAGAAGCCGCCTTCGGGCGCGGACACCCTCAGCGGGCCGTCCAGCCGGGGCAGCACGGCATCGAATTTTGCGCGGTACAGGCGCCGGTTCTCGACGACATGCGCCTCGTCGGCCCAGGCCGCGAGCGAGGCGGCCTGCACGGTGGCGCTCATCGCGCCGCCGTTGTACGAGCGCAGCAGCAGGAAGCGCGCGACGAGGGCGGCGTCGCCTGCGACGAATCCGGAGCGCAGGCCGGGCACGCTGGAGCGCTTCGACAGGCTGGAGAAGACCAGCAGCCGCGGGAAGCCGGCATATCCGAGGGCGTGGGCCGCCTGCAGCGCCCCCTCGGGCGGCGCGGACTCGTCCGGATAGATCTCCGAGTAGCACTCGTCGGCAGCGATCACGAAGCCGTGACGCTCGGACAGCTCGAAGAGCCGCGCCCACTCGGCCCGGGGGGTGACCGCGCCGGTCGGATTGCCTGGCGAGCAGACGTAGACGAGCTGCACCCGCGGCCAGATCTCGGGCGGCACCGACGCCCAGTCCGGCGCGAGGCCGCCGCCCGGGACGGGATCGACGTAGACCGCCTCCGCGCCCGCGAGCAGCGCCGCGCCTTCGTAGACCTGGTAGCAGGGATTCGGCAGCAGCACCACCGGGCGGGCCGCGCCGGGGGCGACGTCGACCACCAGCTGCGCGATGGCGAAGAGCGCTTCCTTCGAGCCGTTGACCGGCAGGACCTGGGTCGCCGGATCGATCCGGGGCAGGCCGAAGCGCCGCTCCAGCCAGCCGGCGATCGTGCGCCTCAGCGGCTCGCCGCCCGCGGTCGGCGGATACGAGGACAGCCCGTCGAGGGCCGCGACCATCGCGTCGCGTACGCAGGCCGGCGCACGGTGCCGGGGCTCGCCGATCGACATCGCGATCGGGGACAGGGTCGCCGGCGGCTCGACGCCGCGCAGCAGCGCCCTCAGCCGCTCGAACGGATAGGGCTGGAGATCGTTAAGAAGTCGGTTCAAGAGTCTGCCGTAAACCTTTGATTCAAATAATCTTGTGTGCTCTAGACTCAGCCCCGTGTGCTTGCTTCGGCCGGGAACGAACCCAGCTCGACGCGCGGCTCGGGCTTCCAGCCGCGCTTGCGGTGCTCGGCGACCACGGTCGTGAAGATGCCGCCGCGCACGTACCAGCGGGCCGTCAGGCGCATGAAGCGCGGCCGGGTCGCGGTCACCATCTCGTCGAGGATGCGGTTGGTCACCGCCTCGTGGAAGGCGCCCTGGTCCCGGAACGACCACATGTAGAGCTTGAGCGCCTTGAGCTCGAGGTTCTTGCGCTCGGGCACGTAGTCGAGGACCAGGGTCGCGAAGTCGGGCTGGCCGGTCAGCGGGCACAGGCAGGTGAACTCGGGCACCTCGATATGCACCAGGTAGTCGCGGCCGGGGGCGGGGTTCGGGAAGGTATCGAGCTGGGTGGACGGTGCGCTGGGCATCGGGATCTCCGCGGCCGGCCGCGCCCGCACCGCGCGGGCAGCGCTCGGCGAGGCCGAAAAAAAGGGCCCGTTCGGGCCACGATCAGGACGGTCCGACGCCCTCCGGGACCGCCCCGGAAGGGTGCGGTGCGGCCGGGACGCCGAAGCTGCGGTGCTATTATAGGCACGGCCCGCCTAGGGGTCGCCAGTCGTGGACGTCGCCGCTCTCGCGCGCGTCCGTTACCGTCTCCGACGATCCGATCGCCCCCGCCCGCGCGGGGCTGACAGAGCATTGCCCCCGTGCGTCTGAAACAGCTCAAGCTCGCCGGCTTCAAGTCATTCGTCGACCCGACGGCGTTCGAGGTGCCGAGTCAGCTCGTGGGCGTCGTCGGGCCCAACGGCTGCGGCAAGTCGAACATCATGGATGCCGTCCGCTGGGTGCTGGGCGAGTCGCGCGCGTCCGAGCTTCGCGGCGAGTCGATGCAGGACGTGATCTTCAACGGGTCCTCCGACCGCAAGCCCTCGGTGCGCGCGAGCGTCGAGCTCATCTTCGACAACGCGTCGTCCCGGCTGGGCGGCGCCTGGGCCGGCTACGCCGAGATCTCGGTCAAGCGCGTGCTGACCCGCGACGGCCAGTCGAGCTACCTGATCAACAACCAGATCGTGCGCCGCAAGGACGTCCACGACATGTTCCTCGGCACCGGCCTGGGCCCGCGGGCCTACGCGATCATCGGCCAGGGCACGGTCTCGCGGATCATCGAGGCCAAGCCCGAGGACCTGCGGGTCTTCCTGGAGGAGGCGGCCGGCGTCTCCAAGTACAAGGAACGACGGCGCGAGACCGAGAACCGGCTGTCCGACACGCGCGAGAACCTGACCCGCGTCGAGGACATCGTCCGCGAACTCGGCGCCCAGATCGAGAAGCTCGAGCGTCAGGCCGAGGTCGCCCAGGCATACCGGGACCTCGAGGCCGAGCGCGAGCTCAAGCAGCGCATGCTGTGGATCGTGCGGCGCGACGAGGCCGCCGCCGACCAGTCCAAGGTCGCGCAGCAACTCGGGCAGGTCACCAACGAGATCGAGTCGCAGCTCGCCCAGCAGCGCGCGGCCGAGGCGCGCCTGGAGGCGACCCGAGCCGCCCACTACGAGGCGAGCGACGCCGTCCATGCGGCGCAGGGCGCCTACTACGAGGCCAACGGCGAGGTCACGCGGCTGGAGAACCAGATCCGCTTCGTCGCCGATTCGCAGGCCCAGCTGCGCGAGCGGATCGCGGGGCTGCAGGCCCAGATCGATGCGGCCCGGGCCCGCGA
>JBIIPQ010000400.1:0-4203 GCA_044342535.1 Burkholderiaceae bacterium | reverse complement strand
CAAGATCGCGATCAAGGACGCGGGCGTCAAGGTCTCCGAAATCGACGACGTGATCCTGGTCGGCGGCATGACCCGCATGCCGAAGGTGCTCGAGAAGGTCAAGGAGTTCTTCGGCAAGGATCCGCGCCGCGACGTCAACCCCGACGAGGCGGTGGCGGTGGGCGCCGCGGTCCAGGGTTCGGTGCTGTCCGGCGAGCGCAAGGACGTGCTGCTGCTCGACGTCACGCCGCTGTCGCTCGGCATCGAGACGCTCGGCGGCGTCATGACGAAGATGATCCAGAAGAACACGACCATCCCGACGAAGTTCGCGCAGACCTTCTCGACCGCCGAGGACAACCAGCCTGCGGTGACGATCAAGGTCTTCCAGGGCGAGCGCGAGATGGCGCAGGGCAACAAGGCGCTGGGCGAGTTCAACCTCGAGGGCATCCCGCCGTCGCCGCGCGGCATGCCGCAGATCGAGGTGACCTTCGACATCGACGCGAACGGCATCCTGCACGTCTCGGCCAAGGACAAGGCGAGCGGCAAGGAGAACAAGATCACCATCAAGGCGAACTCCGGCCTCACCGAGGAGGAGATCCAGAAGATGGTGAAGGACGCCGAGGCGAACGCGGCCGAGGACCATGCACGGCGCGAACTCGTCGAGGCGCGCAACCAGGGCGAGGCGCTGACGCACTCGGTGCGCAAGTCGCTGACCGAGCATGCCGACAAGCTCGACGCCGGCGAGCGCGAGCCGATCGAGGCCGCGATCAAGTCGGTCGAGGAAGCGCTCGAGACCGAGGACAAGGCGGCGATCGATGCGGCGACGACGGCGCTGATGACCGCCTCGCAGAAGATCGGCGAGAAGCTCTACGCGTCGCAGCAGGCCGATGCAGCGGCGCAAGGGGCGGGCGCGCAGGCGGGCGGCGGCGCGAAGTCGGGTTCCAAGAACGACGACGTGGTCGACGCCGACTTCAAGGAAGTCAAGCGCGACGCCTGATGCGCACGAGCCGACGACGCGGGCCGCGGGCCTGCGCGTGCGCCTCCGGACGCTGCGGGTCGCCGCATCGTCGCGGAGGCGCCCGCGTTACCCCGGCCAGCGGGGCGCATGCGTTAGAGTCCGACAAACAGACGAAGAACATCGACCATGGCGAAGCGTGATTACTACGAGGTCCTCGGGGTGGCGAAGAACGCCTCCGATGACGACATCAAGAAGGCGTACCGCAAGCTCGCCATGAAGTTCCATCCGGACCGCAATCCGGACGACAAGTCGGCCGAGGACAAGTTCAAGGAGGTCAAGGAGGCGTACGAGATGCTCTCCGAGGGCTCCAAGCGCGAGGCCTACGACCGGTTCGGGCATGCCGGCGTCGACCCGAACGTGGGGGCCGGAGGCGGACCCGGCCAGCCGGGCTTCGGCGGCTTCGCCGACGTGTTCGGCGACATCTTCGGCGACATCTTCGGCGGGCAGGCGGGTGCCGGCGCACGGGGCGGGCAGCGCAGCAACGTGTTCCGCGGCGCCGACCTGCGCTACGCGATGGACATCTCGCTCGAGC
This sequence comes from Burkholderiaceae bacterium, assembly GCA_044342535.1. Lineage (GTDB taxonomy): Bacteria > Pseudomonadota > Gammaproteobacteria > Burkholderiales > Burkholderiaceae_E > UBA4615. The sequence goes on along the minus strand of JBIIPQ010000400.1, from coordinate 2,674 downwards.
AGGCCGCGCACGGCTTCGACACCGAGATCCGCGTGCCGTCCTGGGAGTCCTGCGATACCTGCCACGGTAGCGGCGCCAAGCCCGGCACCAAGCCGCAGACCTGCCGGACCTGCGCCGGCCAGGGCTCGGTTCGCGTGCAGCAGGGCTTCTTCTCGATCCAGCAGACCTGCCCGACCTGCCACGGCACGGGCAAGGTGATTCCCGAGCCCTGCGAGTCCTGCGAGGGCGTCGGCCGGATCAAGCGCAACAAGACGCTGCAGGTGAAGATCCCGGCCGGTATCGACGACGGCATGCGGATCCGCTCGGCCGGCAACGGCGAGCCCGGGGTCAACGGCGGGCCGGCCGGCGACCTGTACGTCGAGATCCATGTCCGCGAGCACGCGGTGTTCCAGCGCGACGGCGACGACCTGCACTGCCACGTGCCGGTGATGATCAGCGCCGCGGCGCTCGGCGGGACGGTGAAGGTGCCCACCCTCGGCGGCAGCGCCGAGATCGAGCTGCCCGAGGGCACGCAGACCGGCAAGACCTTCCGGCTGCGCGGCAAGGGCATCAAGGGCGTGCGCTCGAGCTATCCGGGAGACCTGTACGCCCATGTCGTCGTCGAGACGCCGGTGCGGCTGACGGAGAAGCAGAAGTCGCTGCTGCGCGAGCTCGAGATCACGCTCAAGGACGACAAGCACTCGCCGCAGACCCGCAGCTGGAAGGACAAGGTCAAGGAGTTCTTCCAGTAAAGCGGATCTTCGCGGTCGCCCGACCGCGTACCATGGGGCCTTCGTCATCCGACGTATGTCCCTGAAGAGACACTCGCGGCTAGAGTGCGCCCCATGGAGCGTCCCCTGTTTTTCCGGCGGCCGATCGGCCGCCCCAAGGGCCGGCCGGCCGATCCGTCGGCGGCGGCGCGCATGGCCGTGCTGCTCGACGGCCTGCCTCGTACCCCGGACCAGCTGATCGAGGCGCTGCACCGCGTGCAGGATGCCGAGGGCCATCTGTCCGCGGCGATGATCGCCGCGATCGCGGGCGACTTCCGCCTGTCGCAGGCCGAGGTCTTCGAGGTCGCGACCTTCTACCACCACTTCGACGTCGTGCGCGAGGGCGAGGCCGCCCCGCCCGCGCTGACCGTGCGCGTGTGCGACTCGATCTCCTGCGCCCTGCAGGGCGGCGAGGCGCTCGCCGACGCGCTCGCCGCCGGGCTCGACGCGGCCTCGGTGCGGGTGCAGCGCGTGCCCTGCGTGGGACGCTGCGACCGCGCGCCGGTCGCGATCGTCGACCGCAGACCGGTCGAGCATGCAACGCCCGCCGCCGTGCAGGCCGCGATCGCGGCCGGGGGGCGCGATTGTCCGCCGCCCTCGGCACCCCGCTTCGCCGAGGCGCTGGCGGCTGGCGCGTACGCGCAGCTGTTGCGCTGCCTGGATGGCGGGCTCACGCGCGACGCGGTCTTCCGCGAGCTCGACGCCGCGGGCCTGCGGGGCCTCGGCGGCGCGGGCTTTCCGACCGGCCGCAAGTGGCGCACCGTCGCCGCCCAGCCGGGTCCGCGCCTGATGGCGGTCAACGCCGACGAGGGCGAGCCCGGCACCTTCAAGGACCGCCACTGGCTCGAGGCCGCGCCGCACCGCGTGCTCGAGGGCATGCTCGTCGGTGCCTGGGCGGTCGGCGCGAGCGAGGTCTACCTGTACCTGCGCGACGAGTACGCCGGCGTGCGCGCCTGGCTCGAGCGCGAGCTGCCGGCGCTCCGGGCCTGGCTCGCCGAGACCTGGCCGGCGACGGCCGACACGCCATGCCCCGGCGTGTTCCTGCGCCGCGGCGCGGGCGCCTACGTCTGCGGGGAGGAGTCGGCCATGATCGAGTCCATCGAGGGCCGTCGCGGCATGCCTCGCCTGCGCCCGCCCTACGTCGCCCAGGTCGGCCTCTTCGGACGCCCGACGCTGGTCAACAACCCCGAGACGCTGATGTGGGCTGCGGCCGTGCTCGAGCGCGGCGGGGCCGACTACGCCGCGACGGGGCGCGGCGGTCGCAGCGGCCTGCGCTCGTTCTCGGTCTCCGGCCGCGTGCGCGAGCCGGGCGTCAAGCTCGCGCCGGCGGGCATCACGCTGCGCGAGCTGCTCGACGAGCACTGCGGCGGCATGGCCGAGGGCCACGCGCTCTACGGTTTCCTGCCCGGTGGCGCCTCCGGCGGCATCCTGCCTGCGTCGCTCGCCGACCTGCCGCTCGACTTCGACACCCTCGCGCCGCACGGCTCCTTCGTCGGCTCGTGCGCGGTGGTCGTGCTGTCCGATCGCGACCGGGCCCGCGACGCCGCCGCGAACCTGCGTCGCTTCTTCCGCCACGAGTCCTGCGGCCAGTGCACGCCGTGCCGGGTCGGCACCGCGAAGGCCGTCGCGCTGCTCGATGCGCCCGCCTGGGATGCGCCGCTGCTCGGCGAGCTCTCGCGCACGATGCGCGACGCGTCGATCTGCGGGCTCGGTCAGGCCGCGCCGAACCCCTTCGACTCGGTGCTGCGCTTCTTCCCCGACGAGGTGGCCCCGCGATGAGCACCCCGACCCTGGCCGCGGCCCCAGCGGCCTCCGCGACCGAGACCCGCCCGCAGCCCGTGCGCTTCACGCTCGACGGCCGCGCGGTCGAGGCCGTGCCCGGCGAATCGATCCTCGCCTGCGCCGCGCGCCACGGCGTCGATCTG
>JBIIPQ010000399.1:0-4208 GCA_044342535.1 Burkholderiaceae bacterium | reverse complement strand
CACCGGGCCGCGGTCGCGCACGGTGCCGTCGGCCCGACCGATGCCGTACCGGTGGCCGACGGCCCGCTCGGCCTGGCGAAGCGCCTGTCGAACGCGTCGCGGGTGCTGCGCGGCCTGCCGATCGAACAGGCCGATCCGCATGCGACCGACCTGCAGGCCGGGGCCGAGCCGGACTACGACGACGAGATGCCGCCCCCGCCCGATGCGAGCCTCGCGCAGCGCGTGGCCGCGACCGTGGTCGACGTCCTGCTGGTGTTCGTCGTGTGCGCCGCGCCGGTCATGACGCTCGGCCGCGGCCTGGACGCGTCGCCGATGGTGGTCGAGCGCATCACGCTGGCCGCGATGCTGGTCGGCGGCGCGCTCTACTCGGTCTGCGGCGAGCTCGGCTGGGGCGGCTCCCCGGGCAAGCGCCTGCTCGGGATGCGGGTGGAGACGCTGCGCGGGCGGGTACCGGACACGCAGACCGTGCTGCTGCGCCACGGGCTGCGCACGATGTCCTGGTGTCTGTTCGGCCTGGGCTTCCTGATCGCTCCCTTCAACGAGCGCCGGCAGGCACTGCACGACCTGCTGACCGAGACCCGCGTGCTCGCCGTCACCCCGCGGCGGCCCGAGCTCGTGCAGGCGCTCTGCGCGGCGCCGGCCGCTCTGGCGGTGCTGGTCTACGTACTGATGTACGTCAGCGTCTGAGCGGGGCCGGCCCGCTACGGTTTCTCCAAAGCTTCAGAGCGCGGAGCCTGCCCGCCGTGCCTCGGGCAGGAAGCGCACGCCTGCCCGCGCCAGGCCGCCGCCGACGCCCACCGGCGTGCCGTCGGCCCGCCAGCATGCGGCGCCTTCCAGCAGCCCGTCGGCGTCGACCCCCACCGCACACATCCCGCCGCCCACGTTCGGCACCCGCAGCACCTCGTGCCCGCGTGCGTCCAGCGCATCGGCCACCGCATCCGGGAAGCCCGGCTCCAGCTCGAGCTGGAAGCCTTGCGTCCAGAGCCGCGGCGCCTCGACCGCCTCCTGCAGCGACATGCCGTGGTCGATCAGGTTGACCAGCGCCTGCATCGCCGACGGGAAGATCCTCAGCCCGCCGGGCAGCCCGAGCGCCCAGCGCGGCGCGCCGTCGCGCAGCACGATCAGCGGCGCCATCGACGAGGTCACGCGCTTGCCCGGCGCGAGCGAGTTGGTGCGGCCCGGATGCGGATCGAACACGTACAGGTAGTTGTTCGGGATCAGCCCGGTGCCCGGCACCATGTAGCGCGCGCCGAACAGCGAGTTGATCGTCTGCGTGGCGCTCACGATCCAGCCGTCGCGGTCGGCCACCGTCAGGTGCGTGGTGTGCGCGCCGTCCTCGGGCGAGACGCCGGCCGCCTGCACGCGGGCCCGCAGCGGGTCGACGTCGGCACGCCGCAGCGCCGCGTACTCGCGCGACAGCAGCCTGGCGATCGGCACCGGCACGTGCTCCGGGTCGGCGGTGGCGGCGGCCCGGTCGGCGAAGGCGATCTTCAGCGCCTCGGCCAGCAGGTGCGAGGCGTCCGCGCTGCCGAAGCCGGCCGCCCTGATGTCGAAGCCTTCGAGCAGGTTGAGCATCTGGCCGACGTGCAGCGGCCCGCTGCACGGCGGCGGCGGTCCCACGATCTCGAAGCCGCGGTAGCGCGAGCGCAGCGGCTCGAGCGCGCTGGTGCGGTAGCGCGCGAGGTCTTCCTTCGACAGGAAGGCGTCGTGGCGCGCCATGTCGGCGACCAGCGCCTCGCCGATCGCGCCCGAGTAGAGCGCTGCCGGCCCGTCGCGCACCACCTGGCGCAGCGTGTCGGCGAGCGCGCCGTTGACCACCCGCATGCCGGCCCGCAGCGGCGTGCCGCCGGGCAGGAACACGCGGGCAATCGTCTCATCGTGCGCCAGGTCGGCCGCGCAGTCGGCGACACAGTCGGCGAGATAGGGCGTGGCCGCGAAGCCGCGCGCCGCATGACGGATCGCGGGCTCGAGCACGTCGGCGAGCGGCAGCCGGCCGTGGCGCGCCAGCAGCTCGCACCAGGCCGCGAGGTTGCCCGGCACCGCGACCGCGGTCCGGCCCACGGCGTTGCGCCGGCCCACGGTGTCGAGCGCGCCGGGCGCCGCCGCGGGGTCGGGCTCGAAGCTCGCCGGGCCCACGCCGAGCGGGCAGCGGCCCTGGCCCTCGAGCACCTCGTGTGTGCCGTCGGGCCTGCGCAGGTGCGCGAAGCCCCCACCGAGCGGGCCGACCATCATCGGCTCGACCACCGACAGCGCGAACAGCGCTGCCACCGCCGCGTCGACCGCGTTGCCGCCGGCCGCGAGCATCTCGCCGCCCGCGGCCGAGGCCAGCGGATGGTTGGTGACCACCATGCCGCGCGAGCCGCGCGCCGGGGCCTTCTCCAGGTCGAAGGGGGCGGCGGCGCGGGCGCGCCAGGGAGTGTCGTTCGTGCTCGGGGTCATGGTCGGAGCCAGGGTCGGAGCCAGGGTCGAGGTTCGGGGCAGGGGGCGGGCTCGGGGCGGGTGTCGCGGCGTCATCCGCCGATGCGGACCGGATCGAGCAGCCCCGCGAGCGCCGCACAGACGCTGTGCGCGGTGATCGCGCTGCTGCGCGGGTTGGCCGCGCTCGGGCGGTTCTCGATCGTCATCCGGACCAGCGTGTCGTCCGCGTCGACCTCGATCTCGTGGACGTTGCGAGCGAGCGCCGGGTCGCTCCAGATCTCGACCTCGGTGCGCGCCCCGCCGATGCCGGCGAGGCTCAGGGTGGCGGCGACGTTCACGTTGCGCGGAAACGCGCGGCAGGCCTCGAGCGCGTTGCCGGCGAACACCCGTACCGGGCCGTCGCCGGCGGCGTCGAGCCCCGCGGGCGGCTTGCGCGTGCGCAGCCTGACCGAGCGGATCCGGCCGATCGCGGCGGCGCGCAGCATGTCCAGACCCGCGACCGCGCCCGACGGGACGATCAGCCGCGTGCCGGCACGGCGCGCCCGATCGAGCAGTGCGGGCGTCGCGAGCAGCGCGGCGACACTGACGGTCACGACGGTCCCGCCGCCGTCGACCACGCCGTCGAGCAGCACGGCGGCCGCCTCGGGCGCGAGGCACTCTACCAGCACGTCGCAGGCGCCGGGCAGGGCGTCCAGCGGCACCGCACGCGCCCGCGGATGGCCGAGCGCGACGAGCCGCCGCGAGGTCTCGTCCAGGTCGCGACCGGCGGCGGCGGCCAGGTGCAGCCCCGGCGGCGCCCGCCCGGCCAGCCAGCGCGCCACCTCCGAGCCGATGCCGCCGAGTCCGGCGATCCCCACGGCGAGGGTGCGTGTGTCGGTCATGCGGCCCAGCATACCTGCACGCCCTCAATCCGCCAGCGAGCCGGGCCCGCGCCGCGCGGCCTGCGCCAGCACCGTGACGAAGCGGCGCGCGGCATGCGACAGGTCGTGCCCGCGCGCGGTCAGCACGTCGATCGAGGCGCGTGTGAACGCCGTGCCCTGCAGCGGCATCGCGGCGAGCGTGCCCGCGGCCGCCTCGCGGGTGAAGGTCATCTCGGGCATGAAGGACACCAGGTCCGAGCCTGCCACCACCGTGCGGATGAGCTGCAGCGAGTTGGCCTCGAGGGCGATCCGCAGCCGGATGCGCGCCGCCGCCGCCGCCTGGTCGATCAGCCGCCGGATCCCGAAGCTGCGGTCGGGCAGCGCCGCCGCCACCCCGTCGAGCTGGCGCATCGCCGGCGGCCCGCCGCGCAGCAGCGGATGGCCGGGCGCGCAGACCAGCTGCAGAGGCTGCGGCATCCGGGCGCGCAGCATCAGGTCGTCGCGCGACGGCGAGTTGAAGGCGAGCGCCACGTCCACCTCGTGCGCGAGCAGCCGCTCGGCGACCTCGGTGCTGCCGAGGATCGACACGCGGAACTCGATGCCCGGATGGCGGCGCGAGAAGTGGTCGATCACTCGGGGCAGGAAGTCGTGCGCGGTCGCCTCCACGACCGCCAGCCGCACCGAGCCGCGGCGCAGCTCGCTCAGGTCGTCGAGCCGCTGGCGCAGCGCGGCGAGCCGGCGCTCGCCGTCGTCGACGTGCTCGAGCAGCGCGCGGCCGGCCTCGGTCAGCGCCATGCCCCGGGTGGAGCGCTCGAAGAGCCTCGCGCCGAGCTGCCGCTCGAGCTGCGCGACCTGCCGACTGATCGCGCTCGGCACGATGTCGAAGACCTCGGCGGCATGCCGCAGCGAGCCGCTGCGCGCGACTTCGGC
>JBIIPQ010000398.1:0-4211 GCA_044342535.1 Burkholderiaceae bacterium | reverse complement strand
GGGGGGGGGGGGGGGCGGAGTCGCTCAAGCGGGAGACCGGTTCGGCAGGCGTCGGCCGACAGTCTAAGGGTCCGCGCCCGGGGCGCGCTTGCGGCATCGCGGCGTCCGGGCGAGCATCGGGGTCTTTCCCCGTCCGGACCTCTCTCCCTCATGCCCGAGTTCGACTACGACCTGTTCACCATCGGCGCCGGTTCCGGCGGCGTGCGCGCCAGCCGCGTCGCCGCCGGCCACGGCGCACGCGTCGCCGTCGCCGAGGACCACCGCGTCGGCGGCACCTGCGTGATCCGCGGCTGCGTGCCCAAGAAGCTGCTCACCTATGCCGCGCACTTCGCGCAGGACTTCGAGGACGCGGCGGGCTACGGCTGGACCGTCGGCCGCCCCGAGTTCTCGTGGCCGGCGATGAAGGCCGCGAAGGACCGCGAGATCGCGCGGCTCGAGGGCATCTACCGCAACCTGCTCAGGCAGTCGGGCGTCGCCGAGATCGACGGCCGCGCCGTGGTCGTCGACCCGCACACCGTCGAGGTCGCGGGGCGGCGGATCACCGCGCGCCACCTGCTGGTGGCCACCGGCGGCTGGCCGGTGCGGCCGGCCTTCCCCGGCGCCGAGCTGTGCATCACCTCGAACGAGGCCTTCGAGCTGCCCGAACTGCCCGAGCGGGTGCTGGTGATCGGCGGTGGCTACATCGCCGTCGAGTTCGCCGGCATCTTCCGCGGGCTGGGCGCGACGGTCACGCTCGCCTACCGCGGCGAGCAGGTGCTGCGCGGCTTCGACGACGACGTGCGCGCGCACCTGTCGATCGAGCTGGTGCGGCACGGCATCGACCTGCGGCTGCACGCCACGCCCGAGTCGGTCGAGCGGCAGGCCGACGGCACGCTGCGCGTGATGCTGCGCACCGCCTCCGGCATCGAGCCGCACGAGGTCGACGCGGTGATGCTCGCGACCGGCCGCGCGCCGGCCACCCGGGGCCTCGGTCTCGAGGCGGCGGGCGTGGTGCTCGATGCCGACGGCGGCGTCGTCGTCGATCCGTTCGGCGCGACCGCGGTGCCGAGCATCCACGCGGTCGGCGACGTCACCAACCGGATCGCGCTGACGCCGGTCGCCATCCGCGAGGGCGCCGCGCTCGCCGCCACCCTGTTCGGCGGGCGCCCCACGCGCGTCGACCATGCCGACGTCGCGCACGCGGTGTTCTCCGATCCGCCGGTGGGCGCGGTGGGTCTGACCGAGGGCGAGGCGCGCGCCGCGTCCGACGCGGTGACCGTCTACAAGGCGAGCTTCCGGCCGCTCAAGGCCACGCTGTCGGGCCGCGAGCAGAAGACGCTGATGAAGCTGGTGGTCGATGCCGACACGCAGCGCGTGCTGGGCGCGCACATGGTCGGGCCGGATGCGCCGGAGATCATCCAGGGCATCGCGATCGGGGTGAAGGCGGGGCTCACCAAGGCGCAGTTCGACGAGACGGTGGCGATCCACCCGACCGCGGCCGAGGAGTTCGTGACCATGCGCTGAACCGCGGGCTGCCGGCGCCGCGTCAGCCATGCTGCCAGCAGTCCCGCCAGACGCGTCGGGTCGCGGCGAGCAGCAGCAGGCCCGACGCGCACGACAGCGCGGCGGCCACCGGTGCGCCCGCCCGCTCGGCCAGCGCGCCGAGCGCGAGATACCCGAGCGGTGCGGTGCCGATCGCCATGGTCAGCAGCCCCATCGCCTGGGTGCGTCGCTCGGGCGGCGCCGCGCCGAACACCAGCGTCGCCTGCATCACCGCGAACGCCGCCTGCCCGAGGCCGGAGACGAAGAGCGCCGCGGCCGCGGCCCGCACGTCGGTGCAGGCGGCGAAGGCGCCGACCGACACGAAGAACACGACGATCCCGACGACGTAGGTGCGACCCTGCGGCACCGCGCGCGTCAGCACCGCGAGCCCCACCGCCCCGATCAGGGTGCCGAGCCCGTCGGCGCCGGCCAGCAGGCCCACCCCGTCGGGTCCGAGTCCGAGCCGGTCGCGGCCGATCACCGGCACCATGCTGAGCACTGGCCAGCCGAACAGGTTGAAGAGCACGGTCACCCACAGCGCGCCCGTGAGCCCCGGGCGACCCCGCAGCAGCGCGAAGCCGTCGACGAGCGTCGCGAGCACGCCGAGGGGCGCGACCGTGTGGGGTCGGGGCCGCGGCGCGACCCGCAGCACCGCCGCGATCGCGACCGCGTAGAGCAGCACCACCGGGCCCAGCACGCCCGTCATGCCGCCGTGCGCGAGCAGCAGGCCGCCCGCCGCCGGCCCGGCGAGCTTGCAGGCGTTGCTCGCGCCCACGTCGAGCGCCATCGCGCGGCCCATCCGCGCGGCGCCGGCGAGCTCGCCCACCATCGCGCGCCGGATCGGATTGTCGGCCGCCCAGACGGCACCGCCGATCACGCTCGCCACCGCGACATGCCAGACCTCGAGCCGGTCGATCCAGGCCGCCGCCAGCAGCGCGAGCGAGGCCACCGTCTGCACGCCGAGCATCCCGAGCACGCCGGTGCGCCCCGGAATGCGGGCGGCCAGCGCGCCGAAGGCCACGCCGAGCAGCCCGAGCGGCAGCATCCGCAGCATCAGCATGCCGGCGACCGCGAAGGCCGAGCCGGTGCGCTCGTACGTGAACACGCCGATCACCAGCACCTCGAGCCAGCGGACGAGGTAGGTGATCAGGCCGGCGGTCCACAGCCTGCGGAAGTCGGGGTCGCGGAGCAGCGGTGCGGCGGTCGCGGTCATCGGCGTGCATTGTCCGCCCGCAGGGCACCGTGCCGCTCGGCTAGACTCACCGGATCGTTTCAGTCGCCCAGCAGGCCGTCCCGCTCATGACCCGAATCCGTTCCGTTCCCGTCGTTCGCGTCGTCCGTGGCACACCGCCCGCGGCGGTCCCGGTCCCGGTCCCGGCCCTGACCCTGGCCTCGGCCCTGACCCTGGCCTTGGCGCTCGCCGCAGCGGGGCCGGTCGCGGCCGCCGAGCCCCGCAGCGGTGCCGAGGTCTACACGCTGGTGTGCGCCGCCTGCCACGATGCCGGCGTCGCCGGCGCGCCGAAGCGCGGCGACACCAAGGCGTGGAAGCCGCTGATCGCCGAAGGCCAGCGCGCGCTGTCGCACACCGCGATCAAGGGGATCCGAGGCATGCCCGCCAAGGGCGGCCGCCCGGACCTGCCGGACCTAGAGGTCCGGCGCGCGGTGGCCTACCTGGCCAACGCGGGCGGCGCGAAGTGGAGCGAGCCGGCGAAGTGAGCCCGCGACCGGCTCTGGCGGCGACACGCCCAGGCAGCCGTCCCGCCGCAGCGCGACCGCCTGGGTGGTGCGCCGCGCGCCGGGCGCGGCCCGGCGCGGCGGACCTCACATCACCGCGCCCAGGTACCAGGGCACGAACTCCTCCTGGCCGATGCCGAGCGCCTCGCTCTTGCTCGGCTCGCCCGAGGCGACCCGCAGCACCAGTTCGAAGATCTCGCGGCCCTTCTGCTGCACCGTGACCGTGCCGTCGACGATCTCGCCGCAGTTGACGTCCATGTCGTCGGTCATCCGCTCGTAGAGCGGGGTGTTGGTCGCGAGCTTGATCGAGGGGCTCGGCTTGCAGCCGTAGACCGAGCCGCGTCCGGTGGTGAAGCACACCAGGTTGGCGCCGCCGGCGACCTGGCCGGTAGCCGACACCGGGTCGTAGCCGGGCGTGTCCATGAAGACGAAGCCCTTGGTGGTGACCGGTGCGGCGTACTCGAAGACGTCGACCAGGTTGGTCGTGCCGCCCTTGGCGACCGCGCCGAGCGACTTCTCGAGGATGGTGGTCAGCCCGCCCGCCTTGTTGCCCGGCGACGGGTTGTTGTCCATCGAGCCCTCGTTGCGCTCGCAGTAGCCCTCCCACCACTTGATGCGGGTGATCAGTTTGTCGGCCACCGCCTGCGAGACCGCGCGGCGCGTCAGCAGGTGCTCGGCGCCGTAGATCTCGGGCGTCTCGGACAGGATCACCGTGCCGCCGTGGGCCACCAGCAGGTCGCAGGCCGCGCCGAGCGCCGGGTTGGCGGTGATGCCCGAGTAGCCGTCGGAGCCGCCGCACTGCAGGCCGATGGTGATGTGGCTGGCCGGAACGCGGCTGCGGGCGAGCGTGTTCGCGTGCGGCAGCATGGACTCGACGGCGGCGACCGCGGCGGCCACGGTCTTCCGGGTGCCGCCCGAGTCCTGGATGATCAGCGGCTCGAGCAGCGGGCCCTTCT
>JBIIPQ010000397.1:0-4212 GCA_044342535.1 Burkholderiaceae bacterium | reverse complement strand
GCCGGCGCCGCCCGCGCCGCCCGCACGGCCGTCGTCGGCAGCGGCAGCGCCGTCTTGTAGCGTACCTGCTTGAGCGTGAAGCTCGAGCGGATCTTCTCGACGCCGGGAATCGGCGACAGCCGCTCGAGGATGAAACGCTCGAGCGAGCGGATGTCCGGCACGACGACCCGCAGCAGGTAGTCCGCGTCGCCGGTCATCAGGTAGGCCTCCATCACCTCCTCGTGCGCGCCGATGCGCCGCTCGAACTCGGCCAGCGTCGCGGTGTTCTGCTCGCGCAGGCTGATCGAGATGAACACCGACACGCCCAGGCCGAGCGCCTCGGGGTCGACCAGCGCCACGTAGCGCCGGATCGTCCCCGACTCCTCGAGCGCGCGGACGCGCGCCAGGCAGGGGGAGGGCGAGAGCTTCACCCGGCGGGCCAGCTCGACATTCGACAGCGAGCCGTCGCGCTGCAGTTCGGAGAGGATCGCGAGGTCGGTGGCATCCATCGGCATATCGTGTCGAAGTTCGGTCATCCAAAAGCACGGAATGCTGCCATGACCGCCCGGCGAGGCCAAGCACAGCACCATCGACGGTCCAGCGCGGCATACCATCCGTACAACGATGCGGAGACCGCCCCGATGAATGCCCCTCTGCGCCTCGACGCGCTCCACACCCCTGCGAGCGGCGTGTCCCCGCGCGTACCCCAGGCCGACGCCGACCCGCAGGAGACCGCCGAGTGGGTCGAGTCGCTGGCGGCGGTCGTCGAGCACGCGGGCCCCGAGCGCGCGCGTTTCCTGCTCGACGCGCTGCAGCGGCACGCGGCCCGCGGCGGGCTGCGCTGGCGGCCGGCGCTCGCCACGCCCTACGTGAACACCATCCCGGTCACCGAGCAGCCGCCGTTCCCCGGCGACCTCGAGCTCGAGCGCGAGCTGTCGGCGCTGATGCGCTGGAACGCACTCGCGATGGTGGTGCGCGCCAACCGCGCGCACGGCGAGCTCGGCGGCCACATCGCGTCGTACGCGTCGGCGGCGGACCTCTTCGAGACCGGCTTCAACCATTTCTTCCGCGCGCGGCGCGACGGCTTCCACGGCGACCTGGTCTATTTCCAGCCGCACTCCGCGCCCGGCGTCTACGCCCGTGCCTTTCTGGAGGGGCGCCTGCGCGCCGAGGACCTCGAGCACTACCGCCGCGAGCTGTCCGCGCCCACCGCCGGCGCCCGCGGCCTGTCGAGCTATCCGCATCCGTGGCTGATGCCGGACTTCTGGCAGTTCCCGACCGGCTCGATGGGCATCGGCCCGATCAGCGCGATCTACCAGGCCCGCTTCATCCGCTACCTCGAGACGCGCGGCCTGCTCGCGCACGTGGGCTTCGCCGGGCAGGAGGGCCATGCGGCGCAGCGCAAGGTCTGGGGCATCTTCGGCGACGGCGAGATGGACGAGCCGGAGTCGATGAGCGCGCTGACGCTGGCCGCGCGCGAGCGGCTCGACAACCTGGTGTTCGTCGTCAACTGCAACCTGCAGCGGCTCGACGGACCGGTGCGCGGCAACGGCCGCATCGTCGACGAACTCGAGGCACTGTTCACCGGCGCCGGCTGGAACGTGATCAAGCTGGTCTGGGGCAGCGACTGGGACGGCCTGCTCGCGCGCGACGTGCAGGGCGCGCTGATCGACGCCTTCGACGGTACGGTCGACGGCCAGTTCCAGACGCTCGCGGCCACCGACGGCAAGTTCAACCGTGAGCGCTTCTTCGGCCAGAACGAGGCGCTGCGCGCGCTGTCGCAGGGCATGACCGACGAGCAGATCGACCGCCTCACCCGCGGCGGCCACGACCCGGTGAAGCTCTACGCTGCCTATCACGCGGCCGCGCGCCACGTCGGCCGGCCGACGGTGATCCTCGCGCACACGAAGAAGGGCTTCGGCATGGGCAGCGCCGGCCAGGGCCGGATGACGACGCACCAGCAGAAGAAGCTCGACGGCGATGCGCTGATCGCGTTCCGCGACCGCTTCCGGCTGCCGATCACCGATGCGCAGGCCGAGGCGCTCGAGTTCGCCAGGCCCGCCGACGAGGCGCCCGCGATGCGTTACCTGCGCGAGCGCCGCGAAGCGCTGGGCGGCGCGATGCCCGCGCGCGTGGCGGCCTGCGAACCGGTCCCGGTGCTGCCGCTGGCGCGCTGGGGCGAGTTCGCGCTCGGTGCCGACGGGCGCGAGATGTCGACCACGATGGCCTTCGTGCGGATGCTGGGCAACCTGCTCAAGGACCCGGCGCTCGGGCCGCGCATCGCGCCGATCGTCGCCGACGAGGCCCGCACCTTCGGGATGGCGAACCTGTTCCGGCAGGTGGGCATCTGGTCCTCGGTCGGCCAGCGCTACGAGCCCGAGGACATCGGCTCGATGCTGTACTACCGCGAGGCGACCGACGGGCAGATCCTCGAGGAAGGCATCACCGAGGCGGGCGCGCTCGCCTCGTGGACCGCGGCCGCGACCTCGTACTCGGTGCACGGCCTCGCGATGATGCCGTTCTACATCTACTACTCGATGTTCGGCTTCCAGCGGGTCGGCGATCAGATCTGGGCGGCGGCCGACCAGCGTGCGCGCGGCTTCCTGATCGGCGCGACCGCGGGTCGCACGACGCTGGGCGGCGAGGGCCTGCAGCACCAGGACGGCAGCTCGCACCTGGTCGCGGCCACCGTGCCGAACTGCCGCGCGTGGGATCCGGCCACCGCGGGCGAGCTCGCGGTGATCGTCGAGCAGGGCATGCGCGAGATGCTCGAACAGCAGCGCGACGTCTTCCACTACGTGACGGTGGGCAACGAGAACCAGCCGCAGCCTTCGCTGCCCGCCGGGGTCGAGGCGGACCTGCTGCGCGGGCTGTATCGTGCGCGGCCCGCGCCGACGGGGCTGCCTTCGGACGCGCCCCGGGTCACCCTCGTCGGCAGCGGCTCGCTGCTCGCCGAGGCGACGGCCGCCGCCGAACTGCTCGCCGCCGAGCACGGGGTGGCCGCCGAGGTGATGAGCGCCACCAGCTGGAGCGAACTCGCCCGCGACGGCGCGGCCTGCGAGCGGGCGGCGCGTCTCGACGGCGCGACCGGCGTGCCGCACGTCGAGCGCATGCTCGCCGGCTCGGACGCGCCGGTGGTGGCGGTCAGCGACTGGGTGCGTGCGGTGCCGGAGTCGATCCGCGCGTTCGTGCCGCGCGAGCGGCGCTACGTGGTGCTCGGCACCGACGGCTTCGGGCGCAGCGATACGCGGGCCGAGCTGCGCGCGTTCTTCGAGGTCGACGCCGCGTCGATCGCGCATGCGGCGGTGCACGCCCTGCATGCGCAGGGACGGGCCGACGGCGGGTCGCTGGCGAAGGCGAGGGCGCGGCTCGCGGGCGGCGAGGCGCCCTGGCGGCGATGAGGGGCGTCGAGCGCTGCGGCCTCCGCTCGGGGCCGGTTGGGGCGCGCCCGTCGGACGCGCTTGACCGCGCACGACGTAGGGGCGTGAGCGATCAGGCATGATCGAGGCCCCTTGAAGAACGGCCCTCCCATGTCCTCTCTCCTCGCCGCCCTCGACCGTCGGATCGAACGCATCTTCTTCCTGCTCTCCAAGAACACGCTCGAGCGTCGGCGGGGGCGCTGACGCCGCCGGAGCACGCAGGACGCGGGGCGGGTCAGATGCTCAGGTCCAGCCGGTTGTAGTCCTTCATCGTGGCCCGCGCCGCCTCGTCCCACCGGTAGCTCGGCCCGGCCTCGGCGTGCGGCCGGTACACGAACGGTGTCTCGTCCGGAAAGCGCTGGCGCCGCGCGTCGATGCCGTAGCCGATCACCCGTGCCCGTTCGCGGATCCGCGCCTCGTCGAACACCGCCGGCGCCGCGTGGATGCCGCCGCCCGTCACGCCGAGCACCGAGCGGCGGCGGTGGAAGCCCAGGTTCAGCGTCAGCCGCCAATCGGGGCTGGTATTGGCGAACGAGCCGTGGACCGCCTGCCGGTTGGTGATCGCGACGTCGCCCGGCGCGCAGATGATCGGCACCGCCTCGGGCAGCCGCTCGGAGCCGGCGGCCGCGCACATCGCCTTGATGTCGACCCGGCGCATCTTGTGGGTGCCGGGCACGACCCAGACGCCGTTGGCCGGCGTGCAGCCGTAGACCTGCGCCATGAAGTTGAAGCCGTGCGTGCCCTCGTCCCAGTCGGGGCTGTCCCAGTGGGTGATGCCGTCGCGGTGCCAGGCCACCGACGCGCCGAGTCCGGG
>JBIIPQ010000097.1:0-12847 GCA_044342535.1 Burkholderiaceae bacterium | reverse complement strand
AGCCGGTTCGTGCCCGACGGACCGGGGAGCGACGCGTTCTGGAGCGCGGCCGCGGATGCGCTCGTGCCCTGGCTCGCCGACCCCGCCGGCGGCGGGCCGCCCGCGGTGGTGGTGCCCCGGGGGGCGCTGGTGAGCCCCCTGCAACGCGCGCTGCGCGCACGGCTGGCCACGCCCGGGCGGCCGTGGGCACCGCCGCCGATCCGGCCGTGCGCCGCCTGGGCGGACGAGCTGGCCCCCGCGGTGTCCGTCGATCCGCTCGCCCGCACGCTGGCCCTGCTCGAGGCGCTCGATGCCGCGCTGCCCGACAGCATGCCGCAGCGTGCGCCGGCCGACCGGCTGACCTTCGCCGGCGGCCTGCTCGAGGTGCTCGATGCCTTCGCGCAGGCCGGCGCCGCCGGCCGGCTCGGCGATCCGGACTGGATCGCCACCGTGGTCGAGGCATTCGGGTCGCCGGCCGCCGAGACGCGGCTGCGCGAGGACCTGTCGCTGCTCGCACGCATCGCCCGGGCCACCGACGGGGCCGGCGTGGATCCGGTCGCCCAGGACATCGAACGCATGCGGCGGCTCGCCGCCGCATGGGGCGCGCGCGGCACGCGGATCGCGTGGGTCGCCTGGCAGCCGCCGGAGCCGCTCGAGGCGCTGCTGCTGGCCGAGCTCGAGGCGCGGCTGCCCCCCGGGCGGCTGCTGCGCCTGGAGCCCGACTGGCCCGCGGTCGGCCGCGCCGCGCCGCTGCTGGCCGCGGCCTGGCCGGAATGTTTCGACGACGCGCCGCCGCGACCGTTGCGCGAGCGCCGCCGGGAGTGGGCCGCGAGAGCGCCTGCAACGCTCGGGCTCGTACCGACGGTCCTGCATGCGGCCGACCGCGAGCGGGAGGCGCAGCTCGCCGCGCAGTGGGTCCATGCCCATCTGGCCGGGGCAGCGCTCGCCGGGGCGGCCACGGTGCCGACGCTGGCGATCGTCGCGCTCGACCGCTGGCTGGCGCGGCGGGTGCGCGCGCTGCTCGAGCGCGCCGGCGTGCTGATCGACGACCGCGAGGGCTGGCTGCTGTCGACGACGGTCGCCGCGACCGCCGCGATGGGCTGGCTCGATGCGGTGGCCGCGGACGGCTACTACGACGATCTGCTCGGCTGGCTGGACTCGCGCTTCGTGCGGCCGCCGGAGGGGCTTGCGCTGCGCGACTGGATCGAGCGTCGTGCCACGCGCCATGGGTACCTGCGCGGCTGGGACGGACTGCGCGGCGACGCCGACCGGGCGGCACCCGAGGGGCTCGCCCGGCTGCGCGAGCTGGCCGAGCGGCAGGGCCGTGCGCAGTCGCTGCGGGCGCACCTCGACGCGCTGGAGCATGCGATGCGCTGGGCCGGCGCGCCGCGCCGGCTCGCCGGCGACGCGGCCGGCCGGCAGCTGCTGTCGCGGCTGGAGTCGCTGCGCCGCACCGCCGATGCCGAGGCTCATGCGCGCGCGCTGCCGTTCGCCGAGTTCCGCGCGATGCTCGCCATGACGCTCGAGCGGCACCGCTTCTACGGCCCGATCGAGAGCCCGGTCGAACTGCTGACCCCGGTCGATGCGGCCGGCCGTGCGTTCGACGCGGTGCTGGTGCTGGGCGCCTCCGACGCGGCGCTGCCCGCGGCGCCCGGAGCGCTGCCCTTGGTCAACGAGCCGCTGCGCGCGCTGATCGGACTGCCGACCGCCGCCTCGGCCGCGGTTCGCCAGCAGCGCGACCTCGCGCTGCTGCTGGCGCTGTCGCCCGACACCGCGATCACCTGCCGCACCGACCCGGGCGACGGCACCCGCCCGAGCCCCTGGGTGGAGCGTCTCGAGGCACTGCTCGACGACGCGCCGCTCGCCCTGCGCGAGGACCGTCCGGGGCAGCCGCGCGAGCTCGTGCCGGCGCGTGCGGCGCGCCCGGGCCTGGCCTTCGGCGGGCTGCCCGCGACGCTGTCGGTGGGTGCGCTCGAGCGGCTCGTCGCCTGCCCGTTCCGCTTCCTGGTCCAGGACGGCTGGCGGCTGCGCGAGGCGGACCAGGCGGTCGACGTGCCCGGCGTGCGCGAGCGCGGGGAGCTGGTCCACGAGGTGCTCGAGCGCTTCCATCGCGAGGCGCCGGCGCGCGGCGTGGTGCTCGCCGAGTCGGGGCGCGCGGCCGCGCGGGCGCTGATCGTCGAGGTCACCGATGCGGTCGCGGCCCGCGAGCTCGAGACCGGTGGCGGGGCGCTCGGCGAGCTGGCCGAGTGGCACGCGACCCTCGACCGCTATCTCGACTGGGCCATCGAGGACGCCTCCCGCGGCTGGACCTGGCTCGACGGCGAGCGGCCCGGCAGCACCGAGCTGCGCATCGAGGCCCGCGACGGTCCGCGCACGGTGCGCATCGAAGGGCGGCTCGACCGGCTCGACGAGGGGCCGCAGGGCCTGCGCGTCGTCGACTACAAGCTCGGCGCCCCCGATCGGCTCAAGCGCATCGCCGCCGAGCCGGACCATGCCGCGCAGCTCGCGCTCTACACGCTGATCGCGGCCGAGGCAGGCACGGTCGTCGAAGGCGGCTACCTGTCATTGCGCCGGGACGCGGTGACCTGGGTGCCGCTGTCGCAGCCTGCCGACAGCGTGCTCGCCGGCTGGCGTGCGCGGCTGCCCGTGCTGCTCGCACGCATCCAGGACGGCGAACCGCTGCACGCCACTGGCGTCGAATGCGGGCACTGCGCGAGCCGCGGACTGTGCCGCAAGGGGCACTGGTCGTGAGCGCTCCGGGCGAGCGTTTCGAGGTCGACGGGCGCGCGGTCGGCGCCGACGCGTTCCGGCTCGCGTCCATCGATCCGGCCGCCAGCGTCGTTGTCGATGCCTGCGCGGGCAGCGGCAAGACGACGCTGCTGGTGACGCGGATCGTGCGGGCGCTGCTCGAAGGCTGCGAGCCCGACCAGGTCCTGGCGGTGACCTTCACGCGGCTGGCCGCGCACGAGATGCGCGAGCGCCTGGACCGCGCGCTGCGCGAGCTCGCGCTGGCCGACGACGCCGCGCTGCACGAGCGGCTGTCCGGCTGGTACGGGCTCGGCGAGGCCGGTGCCGAGGCGGGGGCTGCGCGCGCACGCGGGCTCTACGAGGCGGTTCTGCGCCATCCGCGTGGCCCCGAGATCACCACCTTCCACCGCTGGTTCCGCATGCTGGCTGCCATCGGCCCGCTGTCGGCAGACGCGGCCGAAGGCACGCAGCTGAGCGAGGAGGGCGCGTCGCTGCTGCAGCAGGCGTGGTTCGCCTGGCTCGATGCGCTGCGCGCGCCCTCGCGCGTCGCCGAGCGCGAGGACCTGCAGGCGCTGGTCGACGAGATCGGGCTGTCGGGCGCGCGGGCCTGCCTGGAGTCGATGGTCGCGCAGCGCACCGACTGGGCGGTGGCGCTCGACGCCGACCTGGACGGTCCGCGCGAGGCGCTCGATGCCGCGGCGCAGCGTGCGGCGCGTGCCTACCTGCAGACGTGGCGCGATGCCGCGCGGGCCTTCGTGCTCGAGGGACGCTCGCCCGCCGGTGTGCCGACCGGAAGCGGCATGCGATCGCCCGCGCGCCTGGATGAGCCGGCGCCCGACGACGAGGCTGCGCCGGACAACGAGACCGCGCTGCTGCGTGCGGTCGCCGCCGAGGCCAGCCTGCGCGGCGAGCTGCGCGCGATCGCCCTCGTGCTTGCCCGCGGCTCGGAGGCCACGCGCACGATGGCGCAGGCGCTCGATGCGCTGGCCGACCGGGACTGCGGGGACGCCGCCGCCGCGAACGCCTGGTTGGACGCGCTGCACGCGGCCGTGCTCACCGCCCGGGGCGAGCCGCGGGCCTGGCGCCCGAGCAAGGCGCTCGACGCCGCGCTGGCGGCGGCTGGCGGCGCGGCACCCCTGATCGCACGCTGGCAGGCGCTGGGCGAGCGCGTCGCGAGCGCGCGCGCGCTGCTCGACGAGTGGCGCGCCATCGGCCTGAACGCCGCCGCGATGCGCTGCGGCGTCGGGCTGCTCGAGGCGTTCCGCCGGACGAAGCGGGCGCAGGGCGTGATCGACTTCGCCGACCTCGAGTCGATCGCCTGGCGAATGCTGCGCGACCCGGGCACCGCGGCGTATGTCCAGTGCCGGATGGACCGCCGGTACCGGCACCTGCTGTTCGACGAGTTCCAGGACACCAGCAGCCTGCAGTGGCGCGTGATCGCCGACTGGCTGCAGTCCTACGCGGGCGCCGGCGAGCGTCCGTCGGTGTTCGTCGTCGGTGATCCCAAGCAGTCGATCTACCGCTTCCGGCGCGCCGAGGCGCGGGTGTTCGACGCCGCCAAGGCGCTGCTGCGCGAGGGCTTCGGCGCGCGCGAGGCCGGCACCGACACGACGCGACGTAACGCGCGTGCGATCGTGGCTGTGCTCAACCGCTGCCTGCCCCCGTGGATGGCGCACTACC
Organism: Burkholderiaceae bacterium; assembly: GCA_044342535.1. Classification (GTDB taxonomy): domain Bacteria; phylum Pseudomonadota; class Gammaproteobacteria; order Burkholderiales; family Burkholderiaceae_E; genus UBA4615. The sequence continues at coordinate 8,440 of JBIIPQ010000097.1, read as the reverse complement.
GCGAGCAGGCCACGGCCGCGGCCGGTCCGCCCGGCTTCGCCTGGCGGCTGCCGCTGATCGAGGCGGACACGGTCGCCGACGCCGGCGCCGGCGCCGAGCCCTTCGACTGGCTGACGTCCCCGCGTGACGACGAGGCTTCGCTGCGGCATCGCGAAGGCCAGGCGATCGCCGACGCGATCCTGCTCGCGCGCGACGCGCTCGCCGCCCAGGGCCGCAGCCTGAGCTGGCGTGAGGTCTACGTGCTCGCGCGCAGCCGCAGCGGGTTCGAGGCGTACGAGCGCGCGCTGCGCGAACGCGGTCTGCCGGTGCAGTCGGACCGTGCCGGCGGCCTGCTGCGCACGCTCGAGGGCGACGACCTGCGCGCGCTGCTGGGCTTCGTGCGGCGCCCGTCCGACGATCTCGCGCTCGCACAGGTACTCGCCTCGCCGCTGGTGGGCCTCGATGCCGCCTCGATCGGCTGGATCGCGGCGCGCGGGCCGCAGGACACCGGCGATCCGGAGCGTCCCGAGGATCCCGTCGCGCCGGTGCCGCGCCGGTGGTGGGCGCGCCTGCGCCGTCTCGCCGCCGAGGCGGATCCCGCCGACCCGCCTCCGTTCGACGCCGCGGCGGTAGTCGCACTCGTCTCCGGCTGGATCGAAGCCGCCGCGCGGGCGCCGGTCCACGACTTCCTCGATGCCGTGCTGTCCCAGGTCGACGCGTTCGCCCGCTATCCGTCGGCCGTCGAGCCCGCGCAGCGCGACCTCGCGCACGCCAACCTGTGCGCGATGCTCGGCCTGGCGCTCGACGTCGACGCCGGGCGCTATCCGAGCCTGGCGCGCTTCCTGCGCAGGCTGCGCGGCTTCGACACGCTCGAGGACCGCGAGGGTCCGAGCGAGGGCCGTGCCGAGGCGGTCGACGCGATCCGGATGATGACGATCCATGGCTCGAAGGGCCTCGAGGCCGACCTGGTGGTGCTCGCCGATGCGCACGGCCGTGGCCAGCCCGACGGCCAGCGGCTGCATGTCGACTGGTCGCCGGAGCTGCCGCGTCCGTCGCAGGTCTCGTTCGTGCTGGGCGCGTCGCTCGCCGGCCACGCACGTCGCGAGAGCTTCGAGCGCGAGGACGCGCTGCGCGAGCGCGAGGACCGCAACCTCCTGTACGTCGCGCTCACCCGCGCGCGGCTCGGCGTGATCGTCTCGGGCACGCGCAACCGCCAGTCGCCGAAGACCTCGTGGTACACCTTCCTCGATGGCGTCGACGCGCCGCCGGACTGGGACGGGCGCGCCCGGGTGCATGCCCGGACCGACGCCGCGGGCGATGCCCCGTTTCGGATGCGCCTGCTGCAGCTGTCGCGGCTCGACGTCGGCACACGCCGTGATCCGGGCGAGGGCGACGCCGAACGCGATCGTGACGGCCGACCCGCGGGCCTGCTGGCCACCGAGCTCGGTCATGCGCTGCACCGTGCGCTCGAACTGCTGCCGGCGGGCGCCGACGAGGACACCGTGCTCGCCGCGCTGCATGCCTTCGAGATCGACGGCGCACAGCGCCGGGCGGCGCTCGCGCGGGCCCGCGCCGTGATGGCGCTCGCGCCGCTGGCCCCTGCTTTCGCGCCGGCCGCGCCCGCCGCCTGCGAGTTCGAGATCATCGACGCCGGGGGCGAGGCGCGCCGCATCGACCGGATCGCACGGGTCGGCGACGAGGTCTGGATCATCGACTACAAGTGGTCCGTGGACGCCGGACGCCGGCCCGAGTACATCGTCCAGCTGGCCGGCTACCGGGCGCTGGTCGAGGCCCTGGAGCCCCCGCCGCTCGGCCCGGTGCGGCGCCTGCGGACCGTTCTGGTCGATGCGGCCGCGGGGCACGTGGCGTTCGACGTCGACCTCGGCGACCCCGGTCGAGGGCCGATGCCGGGCGACTGATACAATCGGGTTGGACGGGCCTCCTCGCATTCCGGCGTGGTCCACCTGGTCAGGTCCGGAAGGAAGCAGCCAAGGCCGCTCCCCGGAAGTGCCGAGGGTCAGGCTCGTCCACCTCTCACCGTTCTTCCCGGTCCCCGCGCCCCGCCCGATGTCGCACCAGGTCCTGGCACGAAAGTGGCGTCCGCGAGACTTCGGCTCGCTGGTCGGGCAGGAGCACGTCGTGCGGGCGCTGACCCACGCGCTCGACACAGATCGGCTGCATCACGCCTACCTGTTCACCGGCACGCGGGGCGTCGGCAAGACCACCGTCTCGCGCATCCTGTCCAGGGCGCTCAACTGCGAGACCGGGGTGACGTCCACCCCCTGCGGCCGGTGCAGCGCCTGCCTCGGCATCGAGCAGGGCCGTTTCCCGGACTATGTCGAGATGGACGCCGCCTCCAACCGCGGCGTCGACGAGATGGCGCAGGTCCTGGAGCAGGTGGTCTATGCGCCGGTGTCGGGCCGCTACAAGGTCTACATGATCGACGAGGTCCACATGCTGACGGGGCACGCGTTCAACGCGATGCTCAAGACGCTCGAGGAGCCGCCGCCTCACGTGGTTTTCATCCTCGCGACCACCGACCCCAAGAAGGTGCCGGTCACGGTGCTGTCGCGCTGCCTGCAGTTCAACCTCAAGAACCTGCCGCCCCAGCTGGTCTCGCGTCACCTCGCCACGGTGCTCGAGACCGAGGCCGTGGCCTTCGAGCCGGCGGCGCTCGCGCAGATCGGCCGGGCGGCCGCCGGCAGCATGCGCGATGCGCTGTCGCTGCTCGATCAGGCGATCGCCTACGGCGGCGGTCGCGTCGAGGACGCGGCGGTGCGCGAGATGCTCGGCGTCGTCGACCGGCGCGACCTCGAGCGCATCCTCGAGGCGCTGGTCGCCGGCGACGGCCGGGCGCTGGTGGGCGCAGCCGACGACATGCTCGCGGGCAACGCGCCCTTCGAGCGCACCCTGCTGGACTTCGCATCCTTGCTGCAGCGGATCGCACTGGCCCAGGTCGGTGTCGTCGCCGACGACGGCACCGGCGACGATGCACCGCAGCGCTGGGCGCCACGGCTGGCGGCCGAGGACCTGCAGGTCTGGTACCAGATCGCGATCCACGGCGCGCGCGACCTGCCGCTGGCGCCCGATGCGCATGCCGGTTTCTCGATGACGCTGCTGCGCCTGCTCGCGTTCCGTCCGGAAACCATGGCCCCGCGGCTGCCTGCGCCGCAGCCCCGGGCGGCCCTGCCCACGCCGTCCGCCGCGCCGTCAGCGGGCGGTCGACCCGCCGGCGGCGCGAGCGGGGGCACCGCGGTCGCGCAGGCGCGTGCGGCCGCGCTGGCGGCCGCCGGTGCCCGGCCGGCCGGCGGCGCTCGCCCCGAGCTGCGGCCGTCGTCCGCCCCGCTCGCCGTCACCCGGCCGGCCACGGCCTCGGCCGTCCCGGCGGCTCCGCGTGCGGATGCCCCACGCACCGAAGCCCCACGCACCGAAGCCCCACGCACCGAAGCCCCGCAGGCCGAAGCCCCGCAGGCCGAAGCCCCGCAGGCCGAAGCCCCGCAGGCCGGAGCCCCGCAGGCCGGAGCCCCGCAGGCCGAAGCGCCTCGCATCGAGGCGCGTCGCCCCGAGTCGGCCCCGAGCGCCACGCCCGCCGCGGCGCCGCTCGACTTCGACGGCGACTGGCCGGCCCTCGCCGCGGCGGTCGTCGCCCGGATGCCGCGTGCGGGCCTGGTCGGCCAGTTCATGCAGCAGAGCGAGCTCCTCGGGCATGATCCCGAGGGCTTCTCGCTGCGCGTACCGGTCAAGACGCTCGCCGAGGCCGGCCTGCTGGCCAAGGTTCGCGAGGTCCTGCTCAAGCACTTCGGCCGCCCGGTCCGCCTGTCGGTCGAGATCGGCCAGGTGCGCGGCACCACCGTGGCGCAGGTCCGCTCGCGCGAGCAGGCCGAGGCGCTCGCGCAGGCCCAGGCCCACATCGAGGGCGATGCCTTCGTCCAGACCCTGCTGACCGGCTTCGAAGGTACGATCGTGCCCGACTCGATCCAGCCGATCGGCCCCACCGGAGAGACGCGATGATGAAGAACCAGCTCGCCGGCCTGATGAAGCAGGCCCAGCAGATGCAGGACAACCTGAAGAAGGCCCAGGAGGCCCTCGCCGGGGTCGAGGTCGAAGGTCAGTCGGGCGCTGGCCTGGTCAAGGTGGTCATCACCTGCCGCAACGACGTCAAGCGCGTCACCATCGACCCGAGCGTCCTCGCCGACGGCGACAAGGAGATGCTCGAGGACCTGGTCGTCGCCGCGATGAACGACGCGCTGCGTCGCGCCGAGCAGACCGCCTCCGAGCGCATGGGCTCGGTCACCGCCGGGTTGCCGCTGCCCCCCGGCTTCAAGATGCCGTTCTGAGCGCCGCGATGCTGCGACCGCCCGCTGCGCTCGACGCGCTGGTGGCCGCGCTCAAGCGGCTCCCCGGGGTCGGGCCGCGTTCGGCCCAGCGGTACGCATATCACCTGCTGCAGAACGACCGGGCAGCGGCCGAGGCGATCGCCGGCGCGCTGCTGGACGCGACCGCGCGGATCCGGCACTGCGAGCGCTGCAACACCTTCACCGAGCTCGAGGTCTGCGACACCTGCGTGTCGATCCGCCGCGATGCGACCAAGCTCTGCGTGGTGGAGACGCCGGCGGATCAGGTGACGATGGAACAGACCCTCGCCTTCGACGGGCTGTACTTCGTGCTGATGGGCCGCCTCTCGCCGCTCGACGGCGTGGGCCCGAACGAGATCCACTTCGATCGCCTGCTGGCGCGCGCCACCGACGGCGTGGTGCGCGAGGTCATCCTCGCCACCAACTTCACGCAGGAAGGCGAGGCCACCGCCCACTACATCGGCGAGATGCTGCGCGCGCGCGGTCTGGCGGTCTCGCGGCTGGCCCGCGGCGTGCCGATGGGCGGCGAACTCGAGTACGTCGACGCCGCCACCGTCGCCCAGGCGCTGCGCGACCGCCGCAGCGTCGACTGACCCCGATCCACTCCCTCCGAGGCGCCGACCCACGATGAAGCTCACGCTCGCCTACTGGCTCCTGTTCGTCGCATTCTTCCTGCCCTTCGTGGCCGCCGGCATCGCCAAGGCCGGGCGCCGCGACTACGACAACTCGGATCCGCGCGCCTGGGAGCTCAAGCTCGACGGCCGGCGCCGGCGCGCCGTCGCGGCCATGAACAACACCTTCGAGGCGCTGCCCTTCTTCGCCGCCGCGGTGATCGTCGCTCATCAGCTCGGCGCGGCCCAGGGCCGGCTCGATGCGCTCGCGGCCGTCTGGCTCGCGCTGCGCGTCGTCTACCTCTGGCTGTACGTCGGGGACCGCGCGAGCGCCCGCTCGCTGGTGTGGATCGCCGCGCTCGCGATCAACGCCTGGATCTTCCTGCTGGCCGCCTGACTCCGGTCGGGCCGGGCGAGGCGCGCGGCGCATCCGCTACACTCGCCCGATGGATCTGGCGACCCTCATCGGCCTGGTGCTCTTCCTCGTGCTCGGTTTCGGCGGGGGCTGGGCGTGGCGCGCCCGGCGCCGCGCCGAGCCGCGCGAGATCGTCGTGCGCAGCTCGATCGACGAGCTGCGGGCGATCGGCGAGCTGTCTGTCTTCAAGGCGGTCAGCAAGGACCTGATCACCCACAGCGACCACACCTTCGGCGACTTCGGCCGCAAGTACCTGTCGTGGGCCTTCACCAAGAAGAAGCTCGCGATGGTCTTCGAGTTCGAGATGGACTTCCGCTACGACCTGCGCAGCGAGCGCTTCCGCGTCGAGGCGGTCCGGCCTGCCGCCGACATCGGCCCGCGCGCCGGCACGCCGCAGCCGCCCCCGAAGGCGATGATCGACCTGCCGCCGTGCCGGGTCGAGGTGTCGATCAAGGACCTGGCCTTCTACGACGAGCAGCGTTCGCGGCTGCTGCCCTGGCTGCTGCCCGATCTGCTGCAGGGCTTCTTCGACGGGCGCTTCTCCGAGGACGACAAGAACCAGCTGATCGGCGCGGCGCGCGCGCATGCGATGGCGCAGGCGCACGGGCTGGCCGAGCGCTACCGCGCGCAGGTCGAGCGCTCGGCCTACACCACCCTCGCGATGCTGGTGCGTCCGCTCGGCTATCCCGAGATCGAGGTGCGCTTCGCGCCGAAGCAGGAGCTCTCCACCGACGTCGGCACGCCCTTCGCCGACACGCCGCGCGCGCCGCTGCCGCCTGCCGGCGCCCCCGACCCCTGGGGCGACGACACGGCCTTCGTGCCGCCCGACCCCCGGGTCGCGGGACCGACGCCGCCGCGCACGCACTGAGCCCGACGCGAGGCGTCGCGATCGGTCATGCCCCGGCGTGTTAGAATTCGAAGGTTTACCCGCCTCCATCGCGAGCCTAGCGCTTAGCCGATCCGCCGCACTGCGAGCCACCCCGGACGATCCGTGCCCACGCACGGCACGCCCTAGCGCGCGGCTCCCGGCGCCTTCCGGCAACACGGGGCGGGCTTCCAGACCCAGGAGCTGTCCTTGCTGCCCCACCTTCCGCCCGCCATCCTCGCGCTCGCCGATGGCTCGGTCTTTCGCGGCCACTCGATCGGCGCGCCAGGCCGCACCGTCGGTGAAGTCGTGTTCAACACCGCGCTCACCGGCTACCAGGAGATCCTGACCGATCCCAGCTACTGCCGGCAGATCGTCACGCTGACCTACCCGCACATCGGCAACTACGGCGTCACGCCCGAGGACGCCGAGTCCGCGGGCATCCACGCCGCCGGCCTCGTCATCAAGGACCTGCCGCTGCGCGCGTCCAACTTCCGCGCCACCGACACGCTGTCCGGCTACCTCGGCGCTGCGGGCGTCCCCGGCATCGCCGGCATCGACACCCGCAAGCTGACGCGCCTGCTGCGCGAGAAGGGCGCTCAGGCAGGCTGCCTCGTGGCCGGCGCCGCCTACGGCGAGGTGCTCGACGCCGAGGCCGCGATCGCCGCGGCCCGCGCGTTCCCCGGCCTCGCGGGCATGGACCTCGCGAAGGTCGTCAGCGTGACCGAGCCCTATGCCTGGCGCGAGGGCTCGTGGGCGCTCGGCACCGGCCATCCCGCCGACGCCCCGGCCGCCGCCGCGCGGCGCTTTCGCGTCGTCGCCTACGACTTCGGCGTCAAGCGCAACATCCTGCGCATGCTCGCCGACCGCGGCTGCGAGGTCACCGTCGTGCCCGCGCAGACCTCGGCGGCCGAGGTGCTGCGGCTCGCGCCGCAGGGCGTGTTCCTGTCCAACGGCCCCGGTGACCCCGAGCCCTGCGACTACGCGATTGCCGCGACCCGCGAGCTGATCGAGCGCGGCCTGCCCACCTTCGGCATCTGCCTCGGCCACCAGATCATGGGCCTGGCCTCGGGTGCGAAGACCCTGAAGATGAAGTTCGGCCATCACGGCGCGAACCATCCGGTCAAGGACCTGAAGACCGGCCAGGTGCTCATCACCAGCCAGAACCACGGCTTCGCGGTCGATCCCGACACGTTGCCCGCCACCCTCGAGGTCACCCACGTGTCGCTGTTCGACGGCTCCATCCAGGGCCTCGCCCGCACCGACCGTCCGGCCTTCTGTTTCCAGGGGCATCCGGAGGCGAGCCCCGGCCCGCACGACATCGGTTACCTCTTCGATCGCTTCATCGCCCTGATGGAGCGTGCCTGACATGCCCAAGCGTACCGACCTCGAGAGCATCCTCATCATCGGCGCCGGCCCGATCGTCATCGGCCAGGCGTGCGAGTTCGACTATTCCGGCGCGCAGGCCTGCCAGGCCCTGCGCGAGGAAGGCTTCAAGGTGATCCTGGTCAACAGCAATCCGGCCACGATCATGACCGACCCGGAGACGGCCGACGTCACCTACATCGAGCCGATCACCTGGCAGATCGTCGAGAAGATCATCGACAAGGAGCGTCCCGACGCGATCCTGCCGACGATGGGCGGCCAGACCGCGCTCAACTGTGCGCTCGACCTGCACAAGCACGGCGTCCTCGAGAAGTACGGCGTCGAGCTGATCGGCGCATCCCCCGAGGCGATCGACAAGGCCGAGGACCGGCTGAAGTTCAAGGACGCGATGACCAGGATCGGCCTGGGCTCCGCACGCTCGGGCATCGCGCATTCGCTCGAGGAGGCGTGGGCGGTCCAGAAGACCCTCGGCTTCCCGTCGATCATCCGCCCGAGCTTCACGCTCGGCGGCTCCGGCGGCGGCATCGCCTACAACGCCGAGGAGTTCGAGACGATCTGCAAGCGCGGCCTCGAGGCCTCTCCGACCAGCGAGCTGCTGATCGAGGAGTCGATGATCGGCTGGAAGGAGTTCGAGATGGAGGTGGTCCGCGACCGCCTCGACAACTGCATCATCGTCTGCTCCATCGAGAACCTCGACCCGATGGGCATCCACACCGGCGACTCGATCACCGTCGCCCCCGCGCAGACGCTCACCGACAAGGAATACCAGGTGATGCGCGACGCCTCGATCGCGATCCTGCGCGAGATCGGCGTCGACACCGGCGGCTCT
>JBIIPQ010000396.1:0-4229 GCA_044342535.1 Burkholderiaceae bacterium | reverse complement strand
AGTAACTGGCCCAGCGCGTCATACGCCGCCGTGAAGTCGGTGCGCGACTTGGCGGCCAGCGTCTGCTGTTCGGCCTGAACTTCGGACTTGCGCGAAATGATCAGGTTGCGCACCACCCGTGCGCCAGCATCGACTTCGCCCCTCAGCTTGAAGGCCAACTCGGTCTTGCGATTGTTCTCGCTCACGATCACATCGACCCGGGTTTTCACTGAGTTCAGCACCCACCAGCTGCCGCTCGCGATGACAATCAGCAGGCCTACCGCCACGCCGAACCCCATGGCCAAGCGCGCGCTGACTGAAAAACCCGTTCGCTGCCCCATTGCGCTCATCTTTTAACCCCATTGACCTGAGTACCCAGAAGTTGAACACACGGCTTCGTCGACAGCGCTTGAATAAGCGGGATGAAAAGCGGGTACTTCGGCCCGCTGGGCCCCAGCTCGGGGAAAAGGACGATCTTCGGGTCAGGCCGACGTGGCTCGGCGAACGGCATGCTTCCCATGTGCCATGAAGACTTCGGCGCGGGCACGCGACTTCGTGGGGCGGGATCTGCGGTCGACCTGCCACTGTGCGCTGAGCTCGGCCAGTCCGCCGGGCGGCTGCCGGAAACCCTTGCGGTGGCGCACGAGACGCTTCTCGCCGCGCTCGAGGCCGGGCTCACGAGCGATCAGGTCCCGCCTGAGCTGCACGCGCTACACCGACCGAGTGTGCATCACTCTCGGCCCGCCGAGACCGGACCGACCGGCGCAACATCGCCGTCACTGCGTCCGACGCAGCCGCGAAGCCCAGCGCTGCGGTGACCATCACCACGCTGCCGTAGCCCGAGCAGGCCAGCGGCATCCCGGCCTCGCCCGGGGACTCGGGCCGCGCGCCGCCGGCGGGCGCAGGCGACCAGATCGCCTCGACCCCGAAGCGCACGCCGCGTTCCCGCGGGAACGCATGGTCGCGGCGCAGGCGCGCGCGCACCGACGCGAGCAGCGCATCCCCCTTCGCATCGGCCAGGTCGGTGCGGCGAAGTGCCAGCGGATCGACGCGTCCGCCCGCGCCACCGCAGACCACCACCGGCAGCCCGCGCGCGCTGCAGGTCGCGATCAGCGCCGCCTTGGCGCGCGGCGCGTCGATCGCGTCGACGATCACGTCCGCATCGGCGGCGAGCAGGGCATCCACGTTGTCGACGGTCACGAAGTCGTCGACCTGCACGACCACCGTGTCCGGCGAGATGTCCGCGATGCGCGCAGCCATCGTCGCCACCTTGGATGCACCCAGCGTCGAGTCGAGCGCATGGATCTGGCGATTCACGTTCGACTCGGACACATGGTCCAGGTCGATCAGCGTGAGCCGCCCGATGCCGCAGCGCGCGAGCGCCTCGGCGACCCACGAGCCCACGCCGCCCACCCCCACCACGACCGCATGGGCCGATGCGATGCGCCGCGCACCGGCCTCGCCGTAGAGCCGCGCCACGCCGCCGAAGCGGCGCGCCGCGAGCGTGTCGTCAGACAGCGCGGCGGTCGCGCCCTGCGGCAGGCCGCACTCGCCATCGACGCTCACCGCGCCGGTCCTCGCATCGATCAGGGCAGCAGGACGGTCGAGCCGGTGGTCTTGCGGCCCTCCAGGTCACGATGCGCCTGCGCCGCGTCGGCCAGCTTGTAGCGCTGCTCGATCTCGATCTTCACCTTGCCCGAGGACACCATCTTCATCAGGTCGCCAGCGATCTCCTCGAGGTTCTCGCGGCGCTCGGTGTGCGGCATCAGCGAGGGCCGGGTGATGTACAGCGTGCCCTTGAGCGCGGTCAGCGGCATCGGCGGCACCGGACCCGAGGCGTTGCCGAAGCTCACCATCAGGCCGAAGGGCGCGAGCGAGTCGAGCGAAGCCTGGAAGGTGTCCTTGCCGACCGAGTCGTACACCACCGGAACCATGGCGCCCTTCGTGATCTCGCGCACGCGCTCGGCGACGTTCTCCTCGCGGTACAGGATCACATGGTCGGCGCCCCACTTCTTGGCGAGGGCAGCCTTCTCCTTCGAGCCCGCGGTACCGATCACGGTGACGCCGAGCGCCTTCGCCCACTGCATCGCGATCAGGCCGACGCCGCCGGCGGCCGCGTGGAACAGGATCGTCTGGCCCTTCTGGAGCGTGTAGGTGCGGCGGAACAGGTACTGCACCGTCATGCCCTTGAGCATCATCGCCGCGCCGACATCGAAGCCGATCTTGGACGGCAGCTTGACCAGCTTGCCGGCCGGCATGTTGCGCACCTCCGAGTACGAGCCCTGCGGCCCGCCTGCGTAGGCGACACGATCGCCCGGCTTGACGACGGTGACGCCGTCGCCCACGGCCACCACCTCGCCCGCGCCCTCGGTGCCGAGGCCGGAGGGCATCGGCGACGGGTACAGGCCGCTGCGGACGTAGCAGTCGATGAAGTTCAGGCCGACCGCGTGATGGCGGACCTGCGCCTCGCCGGGGCCGGGTGCACCGACCTCGACGTCGACGTACTGCAGCACTTCCGGACCGCCGTTCTGGGAAAAGCGAATGGCCTTCGGCATGGTTGTCTCCGTGGGATGTAGGGGGATCGTTCGCGCCGAGTATAGCCAGCGCGGGCGGCCCCGGCCGCCGAGTCCGGTCGCTGTGGCAGGATACGGAAACCCCTGCCCCGGGCGCGCGCCGCCCCCGCCCCGTGACCGACGCCCTCCCCCCGGCGCTCGACGTCCTCGCCCTCGGCGAGCCGATGATCGAGTTCAACCAGACCACGCCCGGCCGCCCCGAGTTCCTGCAGGGCTTCGGCGGCGATACCTCCAATGCCGCCATCGCCGCCGCCCGCAGCGGCGCACGCGCCGGCTACCTGACGCGACTGGGCGACGACGCCTTCGGCCGGATGCTGCTCGGGCTCTGGCGCGACGAGGGCGTCGACACCGGCGGCGTCGCGATCGATCCGGCCGCGCACACCGCGGTCTACTTCGTCACCCACGGCGCCGACGGGCACGCGTTCTCCTACCTGCGCGCCGGCTCGGCCGCGAGCCGGATGGGTCCGACCGACGTACCGCTCGAGCGCGTGCGCCGCGCCCGGATCCTGCAGGCCTCGGGCATCAGCCTGGCGATCTCGGCGAGCGCCTGCGACGCGGTGCTGCACGCCTTCGAGGCCGCGCGCGCCGCCGGCATTCAGGTCGCCTTCGACTCGAACCTGCGCCTGAAGCTGTGGCCGCTGGCCCGGGCCCGCGCGATGATCGGCGCGGCCGCCGCGCTCTCGGACGTGTTCTTCCCGAGCATCGACGACGTGCGCGTGCTCTCGGGGCTGGAGGATCCGGACGCGATCGTCGACTGGAGCCACCGGCTGGGTGCGCGCTCGGTGCTGCTCAAGCTGGGCGCCGAGGGCGTGCTCGCGAGCGACGGCAGCCGGCGCGAGCGGATCGCCGGGCATCGGGTGGACGCGGTGGACGCGACCGGCGCCGGCGACTGCTTCTGCGGCGCGTGCCTGGCGCGCCTGGCCGCGGGCGACTCGCTGTGGGAGGCCGCGCGCTACGCGAACGCCGCGGCCGCCCTCAGCACCACCGGCTGGGGCGCGGTCGCGCCGCTGCCGCGGCCGGACGCGGTGCGCGCGCTGATGGCGCGCGGCTGAGCGCCCGCCGTCGAGGGCGCCGCGCGCCGCGCGGCACCGCCCCGCGCGGAACGTTCCGGCTCAATACGTCCCCGGATACGCCCCGCCATCGAGCAGCACGTTCTGCCCGGTGAAGTACGAGGCCTGCGCGCTGCACATGAACGCGCAGAACTCGCCGAACTCCAGCGCGTTGCCGAAGCGCTTCGCCGGAATCGCGGCCTGGCGCTGCGCCGCGACCTCCTCGGTCGTCTTGCCGAGGCTCTTCGCGGCGGTCTCGGTGGTCTTGCGCAGCCGGTCGGTGTCGAACTGGCCGGGCAGCAGGTTGTTGATCGTCACGTTGTGCTCGACGGTCTTGCGCGCGACTCCGGCGACGAAGCCCGTCAGCCCGCTGCGCGCGCCGTTGGACAGCCCGAGGATGTCGATCGGCGCCTTCACCGAGCTCGAGGTGATGTTGACGATCCGCCCGAACTTGCGGGCGATCATGCCGTCGACCGTCGCCTTGATCAACTCGATCGGGGTGAGCATGTTCGCGTCGATCGCCGCGATCCAGTGATCGCGGGTCCAGGTGCGGAAATCGCCCGGCGGCGGGCCGCCGGCGTTGTTCACCAGGATGTCGACCTGCGGGCACGCGGCCAGCGCCTCGGCA
>JBIIPQ010000488.1:0-3367 GCA_044342535.1 Burkholderiaceae bacterium | reverse complement strand
GACGAAGGCGATGGTCTCCCACCAGTCCGCGAACGCGTAGCTCGCCTGCAGCGCGCCGTCGACGACCGACCAGCGCGGCAGCACCGCGAGCTGCGCGTCGATCGCTTCGGGGCGCAGCGCGTCCCGGCCAGACAGCGGCGCGCAGTCGCGCTCGCGCAGGTGCTCGGGGCTCTGGGGCACGTGCATCGCGGACCTCCCGGGTCGTGAGACTCAAATGGCCGGCGCGGGCGCCGCGCCGGTGTGCAGCGCGGCCAGCCGTGCCAGCCGGATCGCGGCGGGCGGATGGGAGTCGTAGAAGGCCGAGTGCACCGGATCGGGCGTCAAGGTCGCTGCGTTGTCCTCGTAGAGCTTGACCAGCGCGCGGGACAGGTCTTCGGCGCTCGACTGGCGCGCTGCGAAGGCGTCGGCCTCGAACTCGTGCCGCCGCGACAGCCAGCTCGACAGAGGCTGCAGCACGAAGGTGAAGACCGGCATCGCCAGGAAGAACAGCAGCAGCGCGTAGCCGCCGAGCGCGTCGCCCGCCTGCGGCGTGGCGCCCAGGCCCTGGTAGAACCACGGCTGGGTCGACAGCCAGCCGAGCAGCCACAGGCCGGCCAGGCTGATCGCGAAGGTGAGCACGATGCGCTTGAGGATGTGCCGGTGCTTGAAGTGTCCGAGCTCGTGCGCCAGCACCGCCTCGATCTCGTCGGCATCGAGCCGCGACAGCAGCGTGTCGAAGAACACGATGCGCTTGCCGCGCCCGAAGCCGGTGAAGTACGCGTTGCCGTGCGCCGAGCGCCGGCTGCCGTCCATCACGAACAGCCCCTTGGAGGCGAAGCCGCAGCGCTCGAGCAGCCCCTCGACGCGCTCGCGCACCGGGCCGGGCTCGAGCGGCACGAAGCGGTTGAACATCGGCGCGATCACGGTCGGGTAGAGCACCAGCACCGTGAGGTTGAAGGCGACCCAGAGCGCCCAGGCCCACAGCCACCACGCCTGGCCGGCGCGTTCCATCAGCCACAGCACCGCGATCAGCAGCGGCGTGCCCAGCACGATCGCGAGCGCGGTGCCCTTGAGCAGGTCGGCGAGGAACAGCCCGGGCGTCATCCGGTTGAAGCCGAAGCGCTTCTCCAGCACGAACTGGCGGTACACGGACAGCGGCAGGTCGATCACGCCGCCGATCGCGGCGACCGCGCCGACCAGCAGCACCTGCCGCCAGAAGGGCGATTCGGGCAGCGCCTCGCGCAGCAGGTCGGCGATCGCGCCGATGCCGCCGAGCAGCGTGAAGCCGACCAGCACGGCGGCGCCCAGCACCGTCTCGAGCAGGCCGAGCCGCACGCGCGCGACGGTGTAGTCGGCCGCTCGCTGATGCGCCGACAGCGGAATGCGCTCGGCGAACTGGGCGGGTACCGTGTCGCGGTGCCGGGCGACATGGCGCGCCTGGCGGCTCGCCAGCCACAGCCGCGTGGCGACCGAGGCGAGGAGGGCGAGCACGAAGGCCAGCGTGAAGCTCAGGGCCGGGGACGCCAAGGAGGGCAAGTCGATGCTCGTGAGAGAATGCAGGCGGAGCCGAAAATTATGTCACAGCCCCTTCCCGCCTCGCCGAACGAAACCCACCTGGTGTGGGTCGACATGGAGATGACCGGTTTGCGGCCCGAGGTCGACCGCATCATCGAGGTCGCGGTCGTCGTCACCGACGGCAATCTCGAGGTCCTCGCGCAGGGGCCGGTGCTCGCCATCCACCAGCCCGACTCGGTGCTGGCCGCGATGGACGCCTGGAACACCGCCACGCACGGGCGCTCCGGGCTGACCGAGCGGGTGCGCGTCTCCACCGTGACCGAGGCCGAGGCGCAGACGCTGCTGATCGACTTCCTGCGGCCGTGGGTGCCGCCGGGCAAGTCACCGATGTGCGGCAACTCGATCTGCCAGGACCGCCGCTTCATGGCGCGGACCATGCCCGAGCTCGAGGCGTACTTCCACTACCGCAACCTCGACGTGTCCACCGTCAAGGAGCTGTGCAAGCGCTGGCGCCCCGAGGTCGCGCGAGCGTTCGCCAAGCGCAGCGCACACACGGCGCTCGCCGACATCGAGGAATCGATCGACGAGCTGCGCCACTACCGCGAGCACTTCTTCCGGATGACGGCGCCGCAGTGATCGCGGTGCGCCCGCGGGTCACCCGCGCCGCATGACCCTCGCACTGCTCGAGCGCATCGCCGGCATCATGGTGCCGGTGCTGGCCATGGTCGCTGTCGGCTGGCTGTACGCGCGTCGGCATGCGCCGGACATGTCCGCGATCAACCGAATCAACATGGACCTGTTCGCGCCGGCGCTGATCTTCTCGGCGCTCGCGAGCCGCGACTTCAGCATCGCCGAGAACCGCTGGCTGCTGCTCGCCTCGGCGCTGATCGTGCTCGGCTCGGGCGTGCTGGCATGGGGCGTGGCGCGGGCCGCGCGGGTGCAGGCCAGGACCTTCGTGCCGCCGATGATGTTCAACAACTGCGGCAACATGGGGCTGCCGATCTCGGTGCTCGCCTACGGGCAGGCGGGGCTGGCGCCGGCGGTCGCGATGTTCGTCGTCTCCAACGCGATCCACTTCACGCTCGGGGCGCGCATCGTCGATCCGCGGGCCTCGATCCGCCAGCTGCTGGCCACGCCGATGAACGTGGCGACCGTCGCCGGCTTCGCGGTCGCGGCGACCGACCTGCCGCGGCCCGAGATCGTCATGACCTCGCTCAAGCTCGCCGGCGACGCGATGATCCCGCTGATGCTCTTCGCGCTCGGCGTGCGCATGGTGTCGGTCAACCGCGGCAGCTGGCGGATCGGGCTGCTCGGTGCGCTGGTCTGCCCGCTGACAGGCCTCGCGGTCGCGCTCGCGGTCGATTCGCTGCTGCCGCTGTCGCCCGATCAGCGTGGCCTGATGTACATCTTCGCGAGCCTGCCGCCGGCGGTGCTGAACTTCATGGTCGCCGAGCGCTGGAACCGCGAGCCGGGCAAGGTCGCCGCGATCGTGCTGGTGGGCAACATCGCGTCGGTGGTGTTCGTGCCGATCGGCTTGGCCTTAGGCTTGCGCTGAGCCGGAGGCGGCTGCCCGGACTGCGTCGCGCGTGGTCCGCGCGAACAGCATCGCCAGCCCGGCCGAGGCGAGCGCGAGCGCGGCGATCGCCGCCACCCAGAAGCCGGGCGCACCGAGCGACAGGCCGACCGCGAGCCACCAGCCGCCGCCCAGGCCCACGCCCCAGAGCGACACTGCGAACACCACCATCGGCAGCACCGCGACCTTCCAGGCGCGCAGCGCGAAGGCCAGCGCGCACTGCAGCGCGTCGACCAGATGGTATGCGGCGACCCAGGCCAGCAGCGTCGCCGCGACCGCGGCGACCCCGGGCGCATCGCT
>JBIIPQ010000395.1:0-4232 GCA_044342535.1 Burkholderiaceae bacterium | reverse complement strand
CCGACGGACGTTCCGGGCTCCGACGCCCTCCCAATCACTGTGCAGAACCACAGCGTCGCATGTAAAGAGAGGTCGCAAGAACGCCTCGGCGCCCCGGACAGACCGTCGACCGTGTTGCGGGCCCGCCCATCGTGACCCAGCTCGGTGCGCAGGCGCGGCTGAGGCAGACCCCTTTAAGGTTAGACTCGGACACATTCCGGCTCTGGAGCCCCACTTGCCTCGTTCGCGTGTCGCGATTCCGCTCGTTTTCCGTCCGCCTGGCCCGTTAGCGTTCCTGCGCACCGCGATGCTGCTCGGGGCGCTGGCCGTTGCCGGCTGCGGTGGCGGGGGCGGCGGCGCGCCCCCGGCGAGCGGCGACGGCGGGGGCGGCGACACCGCCGGGACGATCGAGCCGAAGACCGTGTCGGCCGGGCCGGGCTGCGACCTCGTCTACACGATCACCCAATCGGCGGTGCTGACCGGCGACGACCCGCTGCTCCCGCGGCAGTGGCATCTCCGGAACACCGGGCAGGGCGGCGGCGTCGCCGGCGAGGACCTGCGTGCACTCGACGCCTGGGGCGTGACCCGCGGCGCCGGCGTGCGCGTGGCCGTCATCGACGACGCGATCGAAGTGGTGCACGCCGACCTGCTGCCGAACCTCGTCGAAGGCGCGAGCCGCAGTTACCGGGCGGGCAATCGCGGCAATGCCTGGCCGCTGCCCTGCTACGACAGCAAGGACCCGGTGACCGGCCTGCCTCGGGAGGAAATCCACGGCACCGCGGTCGCGGGCGTGGTGCTCGGGCGCGACGGCAACGCGATCGGCGGCACAGGTGTCGCGCCGCGCGCCTCGCTGGTGGCCTTCGACGCGCTGGTCACCAAGCAGGACGCGGACATCGCCGACGCGCTGCTGCGCGACCGGGCCCTTAACGCGATCTATCAGAACAGCTGGGGCGCGCCCGACAGCGACGGCGCGCTGCACACCGCGCCGCCCGCCTTCGCCGCCGCGATCCGCAGCGGCATCGACACCGGACGCGGCGGGCTGGGTTCCGTCTACGTCTTCCCGGGCGGCAACGGCGGCTGCTTCGCGCTCGACCGCTCGGGCAAGTGCATCAGCGACAACGCGAACTTCGACGGCTTCGTGAACCGCCTCGGCCCGATCGCCGTCTGCGCGGTCGACCATGCCGGCCGCAAGCCTTGGTACGGCGAACCGGGTGCGAACCTGCTGGTCTGCGCGCCGTCCTCGGGCGACGGCAAGAACATCACGACGACCACGATCCGCGGCGCCTGGCGCGACGACTTCAACGGCACCTCGGCGAGCACGCCGCAGGTCTCCGGCGTGGTCGCCCTGATGCTGGCGGCCAACCCCGCGCTCAGCTGGCGCGACGTCCGGCTGATCCTGGCCCAGACCGCCCGCCGCAACGACGAGGCAAGCACCAGCTGGGAGCGGACCGGCACCGGCCCGCACTTCAGCCACCAGTACGGGTTCGGCGTGGCCGACGCCAAGGCAGCGGTCGATCGGGCCGCCGGCTGGCGCTCGGTCGGCGGCAGTGCCCAGATGAAGACCTGCACGCTCCCCGAGCGCACGCAGCCGTTGCCCGTCCCGGATGCCGCCAGCGACACCGCCGCACCCGTCGTCCCGGTGACCGACAGCGTGGTCGTGCCGCCGGACTGCGGCATCACGCAGATCGAATTCGTCGAGGTCCGCGTGACCGCGACCCACACCTACGCGGGCGACCTGCGGATCCGGCTGATCAGTCCCCAGGGGTCGGTGAGTCGCCTGGCCGAATCGCGGATCTGCCGCGGCGACGGCAGCGACCCGTGCGGCAAGTTCAACGGCTGGACCTTCGGGTCGATGCGCCACCTCGACGAGGCCGCCGCGGGCACCTGGACGCTCGAGCTGGCCGACATGGTCCACCTCGACGAGGGGCGCCTCGAGAAATGGAGTCTGACGCTCTATGGCCGCTGAAGCCTTCGCCCGTCGCGCCACTCGGACGGCAGTGGCGCTCGTCGCCGCCACCGTGCTCGGCGCCGCCTCGGGCGGCGCGCTCGCGGCGGCCCCCGAGCAGGCGCAGCTCGAGACCCTCTCCAAACCCGTCCGCGCGAAGGCCAAGGCCGCGCCGCCCACCCTCGCCTGGCACGATGGCGCCTCCAAGCGGGGCCTGACGATCGACACCTCGCTCGAGGCCGACTTCTCCCCGGGCGCGGGAGACGGACGCGTGCTCAGGCGCGCCGGCACCGCCCCGAAGTCTGCCGCCGCGCTGGTCTCCCCGGTGCTGCGCGACGAGACCGGCCAGCCGCGCGCGCTGCCCGGCGGCGTGATCGTCGTGCTGGCGGCGCCCGCCGACGAGGCCGCCGGCCGCGCCCTCCTGGTGGGCAACGGCGCAACGCCGGTGCGCCGGCTCTCCGACACGCTGTGGATCGTCGAGGGACCGGTCGGGCTCGGCTCGCTCGAGCTGGCCAACCGGCTCCAGGCCACCGGGCGCTTCGCCTCCGTGCAGCCCAACTGGTGGGTCGAACGAACGCTCAAGTGAGCGCGGCGCATACAATCGTCGGCCAGCCGCACACCCGGGTCCGACCTCCATGCGCACCGATCAGCCAGTCACCGTCCGGCGCCTCGACTATTCCCCGCCGGACCACACGGTCGAGCGCATCCACCTGAGCTTCGAGCTCGACCCGCAGCGCACTCGGGTCACCGCCCGGATGTTCGTGCGCCGGCGCGCCGATGCGCCGGCCGACGCCCCGCTGGCCTTGGACGGCGAAGGGCTCGAGCTGCTGTCGGCCGAGATCGACGGCGTGGCGGTGCCGGGCGCGCGGCTGCATGTCCTCGCCGACGGCCTGCGCATCGACGCGCCGCCCGCGGCGTTCGAGCTGCTCACGGTGGTCGCGATCGCGCCGGCCTCGAACACCGAGCTGATGGGGCTTTACCTCTCCAACGGCAGCTTCTACACGCAGTGCGAGGCCCAGGGCTTCCGGCGCATCACCTACTTCCCCGACCGTCCCGACGTGATGGCCCGCTACAGCGTCGAGCTGATCGCGGACGCCGCGCGCTGGCCGGTGCTGCTGTCGAACGGCAACCTCGTCGAAGCGGGCCCGCTGCCCGACGGACGCCACCGCGCGCTGTGGGACGATCCCTTTCCCAAGCCCTGTTACCTGTTCGCGCTGGTCGCCGGCAACCTGGTCGCGCAGGAAGCGCGCCTGGTGACGAAGTCCGGCCGCGACGCGCTGCTGCAGGTCTGGGTCGAGCCGGGCAACCTCGACCGCACCGACCATGCGATGCAGTCGCTGATCCGCTCGATCCGCTGGGACGAGCAGCGCTACGGGCTGGAGCTCGACCTCGATCGCTTCATGATCGTCGCCGTCGGCGACTTCAACATGGGCGCGATGGAGAACAAGGGCCTGAACATCTTCAACACGAAGTACGTGTTCGCCCATCCGCGCATCGCCACCGACGCCGACTTCGGCAACGTCGAGTCGGTGGTCGCGCACGAGTACTTCCACAACTGGACCGGCAACCGCGTGACCTGCCGCGACTGGTTCCAGCTGACGCTCAAGGAGGGCCTGACGGTCTTCCGCGACCAGGAGTTCTCGGCCGACGTGCTCGCCAGCGCGAGCCCCGACGAGGCCTCGGCGCGCAGCGCGCGCGCGGTCAGGCGCATCGACGACGTGCGCACCCTGCGCAGCCTGCAGTTCGCCGAGGATGCCGGCCCGATGGCCCATCCGATTCGGCCCGACGCCTACCAGGCGATCGACAACTTCTACACCGTCACCGTCTACGAGAAGGGCGCCGAGGTCATCCGCATGCTGCAGGCCCTGGTCGGGCGCGACGGCTTCGCCCGCGGCATGGCGCTCTACTTCGAGCGGCACGACGGCCAGGCGGTCACCTGCGAGGACTTCGTCGCGGCCGTGGCCGACGCGAACGGCCGCGACCTCGCGCAGTTCCGCCTCTGGTACGCGCAGGCCGGCACGCCGCGCGTGCGCGCCGAGGGCCGCTGGGACGAGGCCGCGCGCCGCTACGAGCTGGTGCTGTCGCAATGGTGCCCGCCCTCGCCCGGGCAGCCCGAGAAGGCGCCCTTCCACATTCCGGTCGCGGTCGGCCTGCTCGGTGCGGACGGGCGCGAGCTCGCACGGGCGACGCTCGAACTGACCGAGACGAACCAGACCTTCTTCTTCGAGGGCATCGACCCGGCGCCCGGATCCGACGGCCAGCGCTTCGTCGTGCCCTCGCTGCTGCGCGAGTTCTCCGCGCCGGTCAT
>JBIIPQ010000096.1:0-12897 GCA_044342535.1 Burkholderiaceae bacterium | reverse complement strand
GGCGTGACCGGCGTGACGGGCGTGACGGCGAGCGGAGCCTGGGCGGCCGGCGCGGGGGCGACCGCGGCGCCCGGTCGGGCGGCGGCCGACGCAGGCGGTGCCGCGCCCACGTCGCGCGTCTGCGCCCGCGAGACCGGCGCGCCTCCCGGGTCGACCTGGCCGACGCCGGCACAGCCGATGAGGGCCACGAGTCCGCCGAACAGTACGGTGCGCAGGATGGCGCGCGCCGCGCCGTTCGAGTCGGACATCAGGGGATTCTCCTAACTGCCTGTTTTTGCAGGCCTATCGAGCCAATCCGGATCCTACGTGCCACGCCGCGGGGGGTCAAGCTGCGACCGGCGCGCGGGGCGGCAGGGCGGCCCGTCGGTGAAGCGGTCGCCGATGGTGCCGCGGGCGCCTCAGCGAAACCCGTCCTTCCACTGGCGGATGGCGGCGAACACCGCGACCGCGTCGACCGGCACATGGCCCAGCCGTGCCTCGGCCGCCCGGCGCACGTCGGCGGCGCCGGTGCGCAGGAACGGGTTCGTGGCCCGCTCCAGGGCGAGCGTGGAGGGGACGGTGGGCGTGTCCGCCGCGCGCAGCGCGGCGGTCTGGCGCTCGCGCTCGGCCAGCGGCGCGTTGTCCGGCTCGACCGCACGCGCGAAACGCAGGTTGGAGGTGGTGTACTCGTGGGCGCAGTAGACGAGCGTGTCATCGGGCAGGGCCGCCAGCCGCCCCAGCGAGGCCGTCATCTGCGCCGCGGTGCCCTCGAAGACGCGACCGCAACCCCCTGCGAACAGCGTGTCCCCGCAGAACAGCACCGGCCGGGCGTCGTCCTCGCCGATCCGGCGCGCGAAGAAGGCGATGTGGTCGAGCGTGTGGCCAGGGATCTCGATCACCTCGAAGCGGGCGTCGAAGCCGTCGAGCTCGACCGTGTCGCCAGCCCGCCAGCGCCGGTCGATCCCTTCGACGAGCGAGGCGGCGGGGCCGTGCACGACCGCGTCCGGAAACGCGGCGCGCAGCGCCGGCAGGCCACCGACGTGGTCGGCATGGTGATGGGTGACCAGCACGGCCGCCAGGGTCAGCCCGGCCGCAGCCAGCGCCGCGAGCACCGGGGCCGCGTCGCCCGGGTCGACCACGGCCGCCCGCCGTCGCTCGCGATCGCGCAGCAGCCAGATATAGTTGTCGGCGAACGCCGGCACCGGCACGATGGCAGGATGGGGCGGCGCCGAGGCGTGCGGGACGCCGGCCAGGGAAGCGTGGTTCATCGGGGTGGTTGCCGCCCCGCTGCAGGGACGGACGACGTGCGGAACGAAGCTTCGATCATACGCGGGCAGGGGGGGCGGTCTGCGCCGGACCGCACCCGGCTCGCGCTCGTCACCGCCATGTCCGCCGGCGCGCGCCGGGCCGAGGCCGCCGGGGCGCCCCGATCCGCGGAGTCCGAGTCCGAGTCCGAGTCCGAGTCCGAGTCCGAGTCCGTGGCCGTGGCCGGGGCCGGGGCCGGGGCCGGGGCCGGGGCCGGGGCCGGGGCCGCGCGCCGGACGCCGCCGAGCGGCGGCGCCGATCCGGGCGGACCGCCCGCCTCGAAAGACCCCGGGGATTGGCAGCACTGGCTGGCCTCGCCGCCCGGCCGCTACGTCCTCGACTGGGAGCAGACGCACTTCGACGAGGCCGTGGGCGACGTCTTCGGCTACCACGCCGTGCAGTGCGGCGAGCCGGAGCTCGACGCGCTGCGGGCGAATCGGATGCCGCACCGCGTGCATGCGCTGCGGGGCGGCGACCCGCTGCCTGCGCACGACCGGCCGCGCGTGCGCATCGAGCACTTCGAGGAGCTGCCCTTCGATTCGCAGTCCCTCGACCTGCTCGTGCTGCCGCATGTGCTCGAGTTCGCGCACGACCCGCACCAGGTGCTGCGCGAAGCCGACCGCGTGCTGCGGCCCGAGGGCCGGCTGATCGTGTCGGGCTTCAACCCGGCGAGCCTGTGGGGCGCACGCCAGTGGGCGATGCGCGGCATGCTGACGCCCTTCCTGCCGCGCGAGGGGAATTTCATCGCGGTGCCGCGGCTGCGCGACTGGTGCAAGCTCCTCGGCTTCGAGACCGAGCGGGCGCGCTACGGCTGCTGGCGGCCGCCGTGCCGCACCCAGCTATGGCTCGACCGCACCCGCTTCATGGAGCGCGCCGGTGACCGGTGGTGGCCGATCTGCGGCGCCGTATACATGGTGTCCGCGATCAAGCGCGTGCGCGGCATGCGGCTGATCGGACCGGCCTGGAAGCGCCCGTCGCATGCGCGTGCCATCGCGGTGGCGAGCCCGCAGCGCAGCCGCATGCCGGACGATCGCGCCGGCTGAGGGCGCGGCGCCCGGGAGGGACGTGGCCGGACGATTACAATCCACGCCGCCCGTCCGAGCGCGACTCGCCCGGACGGGCCCGCCGTCCCGGTCCGGGCCGTCCGGATGCCCCCGCCGAGAGCCCGATGCCCGCCGTTCCTGCCGCCGCCGATGTATCCCGCTGGGTCGCCTACACCGATGGCGCGTGCGCGCCCAGCAACCCCGGCCCTGCCGCCTGGGGCGCCGTGATCCTCGGGCCCGGCGGCCGCGAGCCCGAGCATGCGCGCGGCTTCATCGGCCATGGCACCAACCAGATCGCCGAGATCGTCGCCGCCATCGAGGGCCTGACACGCGTGCCCGAGGGCGTGTCGGTCGAGCTGGTCTCCGACAGCCAGTACGTGCTCAAGGGGCTGAGCGAGTGGCGTGCCGGCTGGGAGCGCCGCAACTGGCGCAACTCGAAGAACGAGCCGGTGGCCAACCAGGACCTGTGGCGCAGGCTCTTCGCGATTGCCGACGCGCGCCGCGTCAGCGTGCGCTGGGTGCGTGGTCACAGCGGCGACACCCTCAACGAGCTGGCCGACCGGCTGGCCAACGAGGCCCTGCGCGACGCCCGACGCTGACGGGCGCCGCGGCTGCGCGGCGCAGCGGGACGCCGGTGGCGCGTCGCCTCGTCAGCGCGTCGCCAGGAAGCGCGCGAGCCGGTCCACGCCGTCCTGCAGCGTGGCCGCCGGCCGAGCGACGCACCAGCGCAGGAACCCCTCGCCGCCGTCGCCGAAGGCCACGCCCGGCGCCAGGCCCAGCCGGGCTTCGCGCACCAGCGCCTTGGCGAGCGCCAGGCTGTCGGGCTCGCCGTCGACGCGCAGCAGCACGTACATCGCGCCGTCCGGCGTCACCGGCTGCACCCGCGGCACCCGGGCGAGCGCCGAGACCAGGGTCGCCGCGCCCTCGCGGACGTAGGCCTGGAAGGCCTGCGCGGCCGGCTCGCCGTCGCGGACCGCGGCCAGGCCGGCGCGCTGCACGAAGCCAGGCGCGCAGGAGGTGTTGAACTCGACGAGCTTCTCGACATCGGGGGCGAGCGCCTCGGGCAGCACCAGCCAGCCCAGCCGCCAGCCGGTCATCTGCCAGGTCTTCGAGAAGGTGTTCGCGACCACCAGCCGCTCCTCGGGATCGGCGCCGTCGAGGAACGAGGGTGCGCAGCCGGAGCCGTCGAAGACCAGCCGTTCGTAGGCCTCGTCGGACAGGATCCAGATGCCGTGGCGCCGGCAGTGGGCCCGGACCGTGCGCATCGCGTCGGCCGGCATCACCCAGCCGGTCGGGTTGCCCGGCGAGTTCACCGTCAGCATCCGCGTGTCCGGGGTCAGCGCGGCCAGCAGCCGGTCGACGTCGAGCGTCCAGCGTCCGCCCGCATCGATCGTCAGCGCGACGGTCTCGACCCGGGCGCCGAGCACGCCGGCGATCGCGGTGAGGTTCGGCCACAGCGGCACGACCGCCACCACCTTGTCGCCCGGCGACACCAGCGCCTGCGAGGCGAGCATCAGCGCGGTCACGCCCGAGCTGGTCACCGCGATGCGGCCGGCGCCGATGGCCGGACCGGCGCCCGCGTGCAGCCGGCTCGCATAGCCGGCGAGCGCCTCGCGCAGCTCGGGCAGGCCGAGGTTGGGCAGGTAGAAGGTCTCCCCGGCGTCGAGCGCCCGCTTGGCGGCCTCGACGATGAAGCCGGGGGTCGGCCGGTCCGGCTCGCCGAACCAGAAGGCGAGCACGTCCGGGGCGCCCATCGCGGCGTTGGCGACCTCCCGGATCCGGGAGGCGGCGAGGGCGCGGACGGGGTCGCGGGCGACGGCTGGGTGCATGAGGGGTCCGAAGCGAGAGGGAATGCCTGGCGAACCGGAAAGTGTAACGCCGCGTTCCGCCGATTCCGCAGGGGGGCGTGCTATGTTCGCGCGACTTGCCTCGGACTCCCCATGAACGTCAAGTTGATCTACACCGTGGTCGCGGCCGTTGGCCTCGGCGGCCTCGGGTGGTACGCGTACACCTATCAGAAGAACCCCGCGGCGACCGGTTTCGAAGTGAAGGGCGGCGCGCCCGGCGACGGCAAGGGGGGCGGCGCGAAGGGCGGGGAGGCCAAGGGGCCCGAGGGCAAGGCCGCCGGAGCGAAGGGCGCCGACGGGAAGGGCGCCGACGGGAAGGGCGGTGGCGGTCCCGGCGGGCCCGGTGGACCGCGGGGCCCGGTCGGCGTCGAGGTCGCCAAGGTCGACCGGCGGCCGCTGGCCGACGAGGTGGTCGCGGTCGGCTCGCTGCGCGCCAACGAGACCGTGACCCTGCGTTCCGAGGTGGCCGGCCGCATCGAGCGGGTCGGCTTCAGCGACGGTGCACGCGTGCAGCGCGGCACGACCTTGATCGCGCTCGACGCATCGGTCGCGGCCGCCGAGGCCGAGCAGTCGCGGGCCGAGCTCGCGCTGGCGCGTGCCAACTACGAGCGCACCGTCGAGCTCGCGCAGCGCAACTTCGTGTCCGTCAGCGCCAAGGACCAGGCCGCGGCGAACCTGAAGATCCAGGAGGCCAAGCTGCGGCTGGCCGAGGCCAAGCTGGCCAAGTCCGAGATCCGTGCGCCCTTCTCGGGCGTGATGGGCCTGCGTAACGTCAGCCCGGGCGACTTCGTGAGGGACGGCGCGGACCTCGCGGTGATCGAGGACATCGCCACGATGAAGGTCGACCTGCGCATGCCCGAGCGCTACCTCGGCAGCGTCAAGGTCGGGCAGGTCGCGCAGCTGTCCTTCGACTCGATGCCGGGCAAGACCTTCAAGGCGACGATCGCCGCGATCGATGCGCAGATCGATGCCAACGGCCGCTCGCTGCTGGCGCGCGGCAAGCTCGCCAACCCCGACGGTGCACTGCGCTCGGGCATGTTCGCGCGGGCCCGCGTGGTGGTGCGCGCGAACGCCGAGGCGCTGACGATTCCCGAGGAGGCGGTGATCTCCCAGGGCGCGGACACCTTCGTGTGGAAGGTCGACGCCGGCAAGGCGGTGCGCACGAAGATCGAGATCGGCCTGCGCCGGGACGCGCGCGCCGAGGTGCTGTCCGGCCTCGCGTTCGACGACCTGGTCGTCACCGCGGGCCAGCTGCGGCTGCAGCGCGACGGTCAGGAGGTCCGGGTGATCGACCCGAACCGCCGGCCGACGGGCGGCCCGGGTGGCGCCGGCGGGCCTGCGGGTCCCGGGTCGGTCGGCGCACCGAAGGGCGACGCGCCGATGGCCGCGGCCGCGCCGGGCGGCGCGCCCGCTGCCTCGGCTGCACCTGCTGCCGCCACACCGGCCGCCCCCCCGGTCGCCTCGAATGCGCCTGCTGCGGCAGGCGCCTCCGCGCCCGCAGCGTCGAAGTAAGCAACCCGGTTCCGCCGGAGGCTCGGCATGGTCCTGTCCGACATCTGCATCCGCCGCCCCGTCTTCGCGACGGTGCTGTCCCTCGTCCTGATGCTGCTGGGCGTGGTGAGCTACCAGCGCCTCTCGGTGCGTGAGTACCCGAAGATCGACCTGCCGGTCGTCAACGTCGAGACCCGGTACGCCGGCGCCTCGGCGGAGATCATCGAATCGCAGGTCACCAAGCCGCTGGAGGACTCGATCGCCGGGATCGAGGGCGTCGACGTGCTGACCTCCATCTCCCGACCCGAGCAGAGCCAGATCACCGTGCGCTTCCGGCTCGAGCGCGACGCCGACTCGGCCGCCGCCGATGTGCGCGACCGCGTCGCGCGGGTGCGTCAGCGCCTGCCGCAGGATGCCGACGAGCCGGTGATCGCCAAGGTCGAGGCCGACGCGAACCCGATCATCTGGATGGCGTTCTCCAGCGACACGATGAGCCCGCTCGAGGTGTCGGACTACGTGAGCCGCAACATCAAGCCGCGCGTGCAGACGCTGCCGGGCGCGGCCGACGTGCGTATCTTCGGCGAGCGGGCGTACTCGATGCGGGTGTGGCTCGACCCCGACCGGCTCGCCGCCTACCGCCTGACGCCCCTGGACGTGGAGGACGCGCTGCGCCGGCAGAACGTCGAGATCCCGTCGGGCCGCATCGAGAGCACGCAGCGCGAGTTCACCGTCGTCTCGCAGACGGACCTGCAGCGCGCCGAGCAGTTCGAGCAGGTGGTCGTCAAGACCGTCAACAACTATCCGGTCCGCATCCGCGACATCGGCAAGGTCGGCATCGCGCCGCGCACCGAACGCTCGATCGTGCGCCTCAACGGCCGCGATGCGATCTCGGTCGGTGTGGTCAAGCAGGCCACCGCCAACCCGCTGGTGCTGGCCGACGCGCTGCGCGCCGAGCTGCCCAACATCCAGCGCGACCTGCCGCCCGGCCTGACCATCCAGATCGCCAACGACAACACCGTCTTCATCGACCGCGCGATCAAGTCGGTCTACAAGACCATCGCCGAGGCGGTGGTGCTGGTGGCGCTGGTCATCTTCCTGTTCCTGCACTCGCTGCGCGCAAGCATCATCCCGCTGATCACGATCCCGGTCGCGCTGGTCACCACCTTCGCGCTGATGCTGGCCGCGGGCTTCTCGATCAACACGCTGACGCTGCTCGCGCTGGTGCTGGCGATCGGCCTGGTGGTCGACGACGCGATCGTGGTGCTCGAGAACATCTACCGCCACATCGAGAACGGCATGTCGCCGATGGCCGCGGCGTTCCGCGGCACGAAGGAAGTCGGCTTCGCAGTCGTCGCGATGACGCTGACGCTGGCCGCGGTGTACGCGCCGGTCGCGTTCACGCCGGGCCGCATCGGGCGGCTCTTCGTCGAGTTCGCGCTGACGCTGGCCGGCGCGGTGATCGTCTCGGGCTTCATCGCGCTCACGCTGTCGCCGATGATGTGCAGCCGCCTGCTCAAGCCTCACGGCAAGCGCACCTTCATCGGCACCGCGATCGAGGCGGTGCTCGACGGCATGACCCGGGGCTACCGAGCGGCGCTGCGCTTCACGCTGCGCAACCGCTGGCTGGTGCTGATCGCCTACGTCGCGGTGGCCTATGCCTGCTACGCGCTGTGGATCGGCATGAAGAAGGAACTGTCGCCGGTCGAGGACCGCGGCACGATCGTCTCGATCATCAACGGTCCCGACGGCGCATCGATCGGCTATACCGAGCGCTACGGCCGCCAGCTCGAGGCGATCGCCGCCTCCATTCCCGAGATCGACCGCGCCTTCGTGATCGCGGGGAGTCCGACGGTCGCGCAGGGCATCGCCTTCTGGCGCCTGACCGACTGGGACAACCGCACCCGCACCGTGCAGGACATCGTCAAGGAGCTGCAGCCCAAGCTGCTGGCGATT
The DNA here is from genome assembly GCA_044342535.1 of Burkholderiaceae bacterium. Classification (GTDB taxonomy): domain Bacteria; phylum Pseudomonadota; class Gammaproteobacteria; order Burkholderiales; family Burkholderiaceae_E; genus UBA4615. Next base: position 5,279 of record JBIIPQ010000096.1, on the reverse strand, counting down.
CCCGGCGTGCTCGCCTTCGCGGTGGCGCCGCCGTCGCTCGGGCAGTCGCCGCGCGAGCGCCCGATCAACTTCGTCGTGATGACCTCCGATCCCTACGACACGCTGCAGCGCACGCTGCAGCCGCTGCTGCGCGACCTGCAGACCTGGAACGGCCTGCAGGGCGTCGACAGCGACCTCCGGCTGAACAAGCCCGAGGTGCGCCTGACCATCGACCGCGACCGTGCGGCCGACGTCGGCGTGTCGGTGGACGCGATCGGGCGCGCCATCGAGACCATGCTCGGCGGCCGTCAGGTCACCCGCTTCAAGCGCAACGGCGAGCAGTACGACGTCGTCGTGCAGCTCGATCCGTCGGCCCGCTCCTCGCCGCAGGACATCGCGGCGATCTTCGTGCGCGGGCGCAACGATGCGATGGTGCCGCTGTCGAGCCTGGTGGGCTGGAAGGAGTCGGTCAGTCCGCGCGAGCTCAACCACTTCGCCCAGCGCCGTGCGGTCACCATCACCGCCAACCTCGCACCGGGCACCTCGCTCGGCGAGGCGGTCGACTACCTCGAGGCGGCGGCGCGCAAGCACCTGCCCAGCGGCTATGTGATCGACTACAACGGCCAGACCCGCGAGTTCAAGCAGTCGTCCTCCGAGCTCTTCCTGACCTTCGCGCTGGCGCTCGGGTTCATCTACCTGGTGCTGGCCGCGCAGTTCGAGAGCTTCATCGACCCGTTCGTCATCATGCTCACCGTGCCGCTGGCCATGACGGGGGCGCTCGCGCTGCTGCAGTGGAGCGGGGGGACGCTCAACGTCTACAGCCAGATCGGCCTGATCACGCTGGTGGGGCTGATCACCAAGCACGGCATCCTGATCGTGGAGTTCGCCAACCAGCTGCGCGAGGAGGGCCGCGCGATGCGCGAGGCCGTCATCGAGGCGGCTGCGCTGCGGCTGCGCCCGATCCTGATGACCACCGGTGCGATGGTGCTGGGCGCGGTGCCGCTGGCGCTGGCGACCGGGGCCGGCTCCGAGAGCCGGATCCAGATCGGCATGGTGATCGTCGGCGGCATGTCGCTGGGCACGGTCCTCACGCTGTTCGTGGTGCCGACCTTCTACACGCTGCTCACCCGCGGCAAGAAGTTCGGCGGCGCCCAGGCGGCCGCGGCGCAGGCCGAGGCCGATGCGGCTCCGCCCACGCCGCACGGCGAGGTGGCGGGCAGCCACGGCGCGGCCGCGGTGGCGGTCGAGCAGCGCCCGTCGCCGGCGGCGGGGTCCTGATGCGCCAGGTCGTCCTCGATACCGAGACCACGGGACTGTCGGCGGCCGAGGGCCACCGCATCATCGAGATCGGCTGCCTGGAGATCGTCAACCGCCGGCTCACCGGGCGCACGCTGCACCTGTACCTGAACCCCGAGCGCGAGATCGACGAAGCCGCGACCGAGGTGCATGGGATGACCTGGGACGACCTGCGCGACAAGCCGCGCTTCGCCGAGGTCGCCGAGCGGGTGCTCGAGTTCTGCGACGACGCCGAGGTGCTGATCCACAACGCGGCCTTCGACCTGTCGTTCCTCGATGCCGAGCTCGCGCGGGTCGGGCACGGGCGCTTTCGCGAGCGCTGCGGCGGCGTGCTCGACACGCTGCTGATGGCGCGCGAGCTGCATCCCGGCAAGCGCAACTCGCTCGATGCGCTGTGCGACCGCTATGGCGTGTCGAACTCGCACCGCACGCTGCACGGCGCGCTGCTCGACTCGGAGCTGCTCGCCGAGGTCTATCTCGCGATGACGCGCGGTCAGGACAGCTTCGAGATCGCGCTCGACGCCGGGGACGGGCGCGCGGACGGTGCCGGGCCGATCGAGTGGCCGCCGCGCGGCCTCGCGGTGAAGGCGGCGTCGCCGGCCGAGGCGGCCGCCCACGAAGCGGCGCTCGCCGCGATCGGCAAAGAGCGCAAGGGTCAGGCGCTGTGGGCGATGGAGCCGGTCCAGTCCGCCTGAATGCCCCCCCTGGCTGACCGGCCGCTGCTTGCGGTTCGGTTGCCGCCTCCTTCAGAACAGGCCGGTCTCGCTCGCCAGTCCGAACGAGGCGGGCAGTCGCGCAGAGGCCGGCGGCGACGTTCGCACCGATTTCGCTGCCGCCTGGGCCGCCGGGCTGCAGGCTCCGCTGCCCAGCCGCTGCAGCGCCTCCGCCAGGCGCGGATCGGCCTCGTCGCCGAACGGCAGGTACGGCTCGGTCGAGACGGGGCAGGTCGGCGTCAGACCGTCGAACCAGTCGGTGAGCCCGTCGCGGTTGCGGCCGACGAAGCTGACCGCGCTCAGCACGACGTCGCCGCGCACCTGCGGCTCGAAGCCGACCGGCTTGCCGCAGGTCCGGGTTCCGATGAGCGGGTCGTCGCGGAACGGGCGCAGCCCGACGATCAGCGACTCCGAGGCCGAGCAGGTGATGTCCGAGACCAGCCATGCGACCTGCTCGAACGCGCCGGTGCCGGGACGTGCGGGCATCGGGATCGACAGGTCGTCGGCGAGGTTGGCGGCGTTGTGGCGCAGCTCGGTGAAGGTCTGGCCGACGGCGCTGTGCGGGGCGAGCGAGCCGGCGATGTCCGCCGCCACGTAGAGCCGCCCGCCGCCGTTCTCGCGCAGGTCGACGACGAGCGCGCGCGCGCCCGCCTCGCGCAGCGCCGCGACCGCCGCATCCCAGGCCGGGCGGGCGGTTTCGGTGAAGGTGTAGAGCGCGATGTAGCCGATGCGCGCCCCGGCGCGTTCGATGACGCGGCTGGCCAGGATCGGCGCCACCGTGTAGCTCGCCTTGGTGACGTCGGCTTCGGTGACGGTGCCCTCCCGGCGCCAGCCGAGCCGCACCACGAGACCGGCGTCGGACGGGCCGAGCGCCGTGGTCACGGTGCCGGCGGCGACCAGCGTGGCGATGTCGACGCCGTCGATGGAGACGATCCGGTCGCCGCGCCGGAGCCCGGCGCGCTCGGCCGGGGAGCCGGGCATCACGAATCGCAGCACGACGGCGCCGGCCTCGATCCGCAGCCCGATGCCCAGTCCGACCGAGGTGCCCTCGTCGAAGAAGCCGTCGTAGGTGCTCCGCTTCTCGACGTAGCTGAAGCGGTCCGGCGGGTTCACCCGCAGGGCCTCGAGCGCCTGCGAGGCGGTCTCGAGCCCCGAGAGGTCGGCCGCGGGGACGCGGTCGGCGTACAGGTACACGCTCTTCATGACCGAACGGACCCAGCCGGCCTCGCTCAGGTCCGCCGGCTGCGCCTTGCTGCCGGCGGCGTCGCTGGCGCCGCCCGTGCCGCCGGAGCCCCCGCAGCCCGAGGCGAGAAGGGCCACGAGCAAGGCGACCAGGCGGGCGGCCCCGGGGGTCGTCCTGTCGATGCGTCCCGGTCGCCGGGTCCGGCCGGGCAGCAGTGGTGTGGCGGTCATGACGCGAGCCTAGCCTGCCTTGCGGCCGCGGCCAAGGCGCCGCCCGGCGGGCCGCCGGCCGCATTCCGGTAAAATCCCCGATCCGCCCCGCCCTGCCGGCAGGGGGCGCCAGGAAGAGTCCCTTGAAAGAAATCCGCCACGCCCGCACTGGGCGCGATCGAAAGGCCCACCTGTCGGCCGACGCCGAGCGGCTCGTCGCCGCCGCGCTCGGCCTCGCCAATTCGGGCAGTCGGGTCGAGGATCGGTACTGGGACAGCCAGCTCGCGCAGCGCATCGAGCGGCTGCTCGACACCGGCCATCCGCAGTCCATCCACGACGCGCTCGACCGGCTCAACCAGACCGACGGCGAGGCCTACGGCGCGCTGATCGAGGCGGTCGAGACCGCCGCCGAGTCGCTGGTCGTCGAGGTCGACGGCCAGCGCTGGGACGTGCTGCTGGTCGCCGCGCCCGTCGTCGCCTGGACCCGGTTCCGCATCCCGTCGGGCCCGATCGCGGCCGACACGGTGGTGTCGCTGTCGGCGCACTGGCAGGCGCATGTGCTGGCGCGCGACGTGCGGTTCCGGATGGCGCCGGTGCTCTACAGCGTCGACCAGCTGCCGCGCGATTTCGGCGAGCTGCGTCGCCTCGCGCGCCGTCTCGGCCAGGCCGCGATCACCCCCGGCGGCGCGGCGCCGCGCCTCGACCTGAAGTCGCTGCCCGAGACCGCGGAGATGCTCGCCGACGGCCGCTTCCTGATCGCCGCCGTTGCCGTGCCGCAGGACGGCGCGCTCTTTCGCTGGCAGCTGCCCGAGTCGGGCGAGCATGCCTCGCGCGTCGCCTGCCTCGAGCAGTGGATCGGCCAGGCCCGCCCCTCGATCGAGTCGCTGCTGCCCGGCTGCGGCTTCGAATGCCTGCTGCCGGACGCCTACCACATCAACCTGCGCGAGGCCGACCGGCGCGTGCGGCCCTACGCGATCAAGGCCGCCGTCCACTTCCTCACGCATGCGCTCGACCTCGAGCCCGAGGCGATCCGCGCGACCGTCGCGCCCTTCGGCGAGGACCGGCCCGACGAGTACCGGATCGGACTGTCGATCGGCGACGAGGAGGAGGTGGCGCAGGGCGTGGTGTGGCCGCTGCTCGGCGCCGAAAACGAGACCGACGAGCCGTCGCCGCTCGAGCGGATCCGCGAGACGCTGCGCGAGGCCGGCGTCACCGACGTGCACACCTGGACCGACATCACCGAGCCCGAGTACTGCGAGGATTGCGGCGTGCCGCTCTATCCGAACCACGCGGGCGAGGTGGTGCACGCCGAGATGCCCGAGGACGCCGAGCCCGAAGGGACGCACTTCCACTGATCGGACGCGCCGTGCCCGCGCCGAGCGCCTGGCCGAAGTCGCGCATCACCGCGCGCGACTGGGCGCTCTTGACCAGCCGGTCCATCAGCATCATCGACAGCGCGAGCATACGGATCTGGTCGAATCCGAGCAGGACGAGGGCGCGCGAGACCGTCGTCACCGCCGCCGCGTCGCGCGTGCGGTAGAGCGGCGAGTCGGCCAGGCGCAGCAGCCGGTGGGTCAGCGACGCGTCGGCGAGGATCGCCTGCGCGAGCTGCTCGACGGTGTCGGATTCGCCGGAGGCCATCTTGGTGACCATCGCCACCGACTGGCCGAGCGCGGGCCGGCCTTCTCCGAGGACTGTGGCCGCGCCGTCGGCGGCCCGTGCGGCCGTGCGCACCGGCCGCGCCGTGCTGCGCGGCCCGAGCGCGGCGCGAGGCGCCGGATGGGGTGCCGTATCATGGCGGGTTCGATCGAAGGAGATCCTCCGTGAATCACCGCAGGAAAGTGCTGAGCGATTCCGCCCGTGTGGCGGCCGCGCTCGTGGCTGCCGGCTGGCTGCCTC
>JBIIPQ010000095.1:0-12927 GCA_044342535.1 Burkholderiaceae bacterium | reverse complement strand
CGTCCAGCCGCGCGCGGCAGCCTCGTCGAGCGCCTTGTCCAGACGTCCGACCTTCGAGGCCCGGTCGTAGGCCCATTCGCGCTCGGCGTCGGTGTGCCGGACGATCGCGGCCAGCCGCGCACCCGGCCCGGCTGCGGTCCACTGCAGCATCTGCAGGTCGCCGTCGGAGTTGCCGAACGCGGCGATCGGCCGGCGCCCGATGTGGCGCTGGATGCCGACCGGCTTGCCGGCCTTGTCGTCCACGAAGTCGATCTCCGGCAGCCGCACCAGTACCGGCTTCCCATCGCGCAGCTCGAACTTCGTGCGGATGGTGCTGCCGATCACCTGCTCGGGCGGGATGCCGTAGACGCGCTCGGTCCATGGCCGCATGAACTCGATGCCGCCGCCCGAGACGATGAAGGTCTTGAAGCCGTTCTCGCGCAGGTACGCCAGCAGCTCGAGCATCGGCTGGTAGACCATCTCGGTGTACGGCCGCCCCGTCTTCGGATGGCGGGCCGTGAGCAGCCAGTCCTCGACGATCTTCGTGAAGGCGTCCGAGCTCATGCCCGCATGCGTCGCCATCGCGAGCTGCGCGATCGCATGCTCGCCGCCGGCGGCGAGCGCCTTCATGTCGCCGCGAAGCAGCGAGGCGTACGGTTCCTTCGTCTTCCACTCGGGCCGGGTCGCGCTCATCGCGCGGATGCGGTCGGCGATGAACAGGCCCTGGAAGTAGAACGGCTGCTCGGCCCACAGCGTGCCGTCGTTGTCGAAGACCGCGATCCGCTCGGGCACCGGCACGAAGTCGCTGCCGCCCGGCTCGGTCACCGCCTTGACGAAGGCGAGGATCCGAGCACGCGCGGGGCCGTCCTGCCAGGACGGCAGCGGTTCGGCGGCGGATGCGGACTGCGCGCGGACGAGGCCGGACAGGGGCGAAGCCGCGATCAGCGCGACGACGCGGCGGCGGTGCGTGGAGGTCATGGTTGGTTCCGGGTGGCGCGGCGAGAGGCGGGGTGCGGGGTGCGGGGCCTTCATGGCACGAGGACCGCCGTCCGGTCGTGGAAGGCGGCCCCCGCGGACGGGCTGCGGGATGTGTCGGCTCAGCGGCCGCTGGCGCCCCCGCCCTGCGTGACGGCTTCCATCACGCGATCGAGGTTGAAGCTGCCCGGCTTCTGGCGCGGCGGGAACTCCCTTAAGCTCTGCAGCCAGCGCCCGACGTACGCGCCGGCCGGCGCGATCGCGAACATGCGCTCGAGGTACCAGCGCTGGTAGCCGATCGCATGCTCGGCTTCGGCACGCTCGAACGGGTCCATCCGCAGGTTGGTCAGCGTCGGGGCACGCAGCTGCGTGAACGGCTGCTGCCAGACCTTGAGGCCCTCGGACTCCTGCTTGAGGAAGGTGACCTTCCAGTTGTCGTAGCGCAGCGCGGCGACGCTGCCGTCGTCGGTCCAGTAGATGAACTCGCGGCGCGGCCAGGCGCTCTCGCCCCTGAACGCCGGGCCGAGGTCATAGCCGTCGAGGTGCACCTTGTAGGTCATCGGGCCGACGCGGCGGCCCTTCTTCAGGTCCGCGACCACGGTCCGGTCGCCGGCGGCCGCGAGCATCGTCGGCAGGATGTCCTCGTGCGCGGCGATGTCGTTGATGACGGTGCCGGGCTTGATCACCCCCGGCCACTTGATCATCGTCGGCACGCGGTAGCCGCCTTCCCATTGGGTGTTCTTCTCGCCGCGGAACATCGTCGTGCCGCCGTCGGGCCAGGTGAAGGTCTCGGCGCCGTTGTCGGTCGAGTACATCACGATGGTGTTGTCCTCGAGCCCGAGCTCCTTGAGCTTGGCCATCACCTGACCGACGTGCCCGTCGTGCTCGACCATGCCGTCGGCATAGATGCCCAGGCCGGTCTTGCCGACCGACGCCGGCTTCAGGTGCGTGAAGATGTGCATGCGGGTGGAGTTCCACCACATGAAGAACGGCTTGTCGGCCTTCTTCGCGCGCTCCATGAAGTCCAGCGCCTTCGCGGTGACCTCCTCGTCGATGGTCTCCATCCGCTTGCGGGTGAGCGGGCCGGTGTCGGTGATGGTGCCGCCGGCGAAGCTGTGGATCACGCCGCGCGGGCCGAACTGCTTCTTGAAGGCCTCGCCCTTCGGATAGTCGGGGTTCTCCGGCTCTTCCTCGGCATTGAGGTGGTACAGGTTGCCGAAGAACTCGTCGAAGCCGTGCGCCGTCGGCAGCATGTCGTCGCGGTCGCCGAGGTGGTTCTTGCCGAACTGACCGGTCATGTAGCCCTGGGCGCGCAGCAGCGTCGCGATCGTCGGGTCTTCCTTCTTCATGCCCTCGGGCGCGCCCGGCAGACCGACCTTGGTGAGGCCGGTTCGGATCGGCGACTGCCCGGTGACGAAGGCGGCGCGGCCGGCGGTGCAGCTCTGCTGGCCGTACCAGTCTGTGAACAGCGCCCCTTCCCTGCCGATGCGGTCGATGTTGGGCGTGCGGTAGCCCATCATCCCGTTGTTGTAGGCGCTGATGTTGAACTGGCCGATGTCGTCGCCCCAGATCACCAGCACGTTGGGCTTGCGTGCCCCGGGTGTCTGCGCGGTCGCGGTCGTGCTCGCGAGGCCGAGCGTCAGCGCCGTCGCGGCTGCGACGACCAGCCCGGCGAGTTGCCTGAATCGAGTCATGATGGGGGAGTCCTCCTGGAAGCGTGGGGTCGTGTGATCAGGGTGCCGCGGTGCGGTGGCCGTGGCCGTTCATCGCGCGGGCGATCGAGTCGAGAAAGAGGGCACCGTCGAACGGCTTGGCGATGAACGCGTGACCGCCGGCCTGCAGCGCGGTGCGTCGCGACAGCGGGTCGTGGTGCGCGCTGATGAACACCGCCGGCGGGCGGGACGCGGGCAGCGCCGCATACCAACTCGCGCCGTCCTGGCCGCCCAGGTGCAGATCGAGCACCAGACAGTCCGCCGCCCGATCGCCGTCGACCGCGGCGAGGGCCTCGACGCTGCCGTACGTGCGTGCGCGAAAGCCTGCCGCGGTCAGGAGCCTGTGCAGCGCCTGGCTCATGCTCGCGTCGTCGTCGACCACCACGATGAGGGGCGCCTCGGTGTCCATCAGATCCTCGCCTCGCAGGGTATCCAACCGCGGTCGAGGGCGCGACCGGCTTTTGGGGCAGGTGCGCTGCCCCTCGGGGCAACCGGGGCGACGCCGGGCCCGGCGGGCTGGCCGCGTCCGTCGGGATGGTCCACACTGCGCCTCGGTTTGCCCTGCCCTGCCCAGCCGTCCGACCCGTGCCCAACAAGCCGCCTGCCCGATCACGGCGTCCTGCCGCCCCGCCGTCCGCCGCCGCGTCCGCCCCGGCACCGGCGTCCGCCCCGGCTGCCGCCGCGGGCCCGGCGCCGCGCCGATCGCGCACGTTCGCGCTCGGTGCCGCGCTCGCCGTGCTGCTGGCGGCCGGTGTCGCCGCCTGGATGCTGCGCGCCCCGCCGCCCGTGCCCGTGTCAGCCGATTCGGCGTCGGCCGCCGCCGTCGCCGCGCCGCGCCCGCCGGCCGAATACGTCGACAACGCGAGCTGCGTCGGCTGCCACGAGGACGCGGCGCGCGCCTGGCGCGGCTCGCACCATGCGAACGCGATGGCCCCCGCGGATGCCGCGAACGTTCGTGCCGACTTCGACGGCACCACGTTCCGCCATCGCGGCGTCACCACCCGCTTCGGCAAGCGCGACGATCGCTTCGTCGTGCGCACCGACGGCCCCGACGGCAAGCCGGGCGAGTTCGACGTCGCGTACACCTTCGGCTACGCGCCGCTGCAGCAGTACCTCGTGCCGATGCCCGGTGGCCGGCTGCAGCCGCTGCAGGTCGCCTGGGACGTGCCGAAGCGCCGCTGGTTCCACCTGCTGCCCGACGAGCGTGCGCCGGCTGGCGACGTGCTCCACTGGACCGGCCGCTACCAGACCGCCAACACGATGTGCCTGTCCTGCCACGTGACCGGCTTCGAGAAGCGCTACGACGAGAAGACCGATACCTTCGCCTCGACCTGGAAGGAGCCGACCGTCTCGTGCCAGTCGTGCCATGGCCCGGGCAGCCGGCACGCCGGCTGGGCGCGTGCCAAGGCCGAGGGCAAGCCCGTGCCGGCCACGCCGGGCGAGCGGCTCGGTCTGGCGGTCGACTTCGCGGCCGCTGGCGCCAGGGGCCAGGTCGAGGTCTGCGCCGCCTGCCACTCGCGCCGGGCCGAGCTGACCGCGACGCCGGTGCCCGGTCAGCCGCGGCTCGACCACTACCTGCCGGCGCTGCTCGCGCCGCCCCTCTACCACGTCGACGGCCAGCAGAACGACGAGGTCTTTGTCGACGGCTCGTACCGCCAGAGCCGGATGTACCAGGCGGGCGTGGGCTGCACGCACTGCCACGACGCGCACACCGGCCGCACGAAGGCCGAGGGCAACGCGGTCTGCACGCAATGCCATGCGCCCGCCGCGAACGCCGCGTTCCCGAAGGCGGCCGGCGGCTACGACAGCCCCGCCCACCACTTCCACGCCACCGGCTCGAGCGGCGCGCAGTGCGCGGCCTGCCACATGCCGCCCAAGGTCTACATGCAGGTCCAGGCGCGGCCCGACCACAGCCTGCGCGTGCCCCGCCCCGACCTGTCGGTGAAGCTCGGCACGCCGAACGCCTGCACCCAGTGCCATACCGACCGGTCCGCGCAGTGGGCGGCCGATCGCGTCGCCGCGTGGTACGGGCCGAACCGTCGGCAGGAGCCGCACTGGGGCGAGGCTTTCTCGGCCGCACGGGCCGGGCGACCCGGGTCCGCGGAGGCGGTCGCGCGCATCGCGGCCGACCGCGCTCAGCCGGGGCTCGTGCGCGCGACCGCGCTCGACCTGCTGCGCGGCGATCCGCGCACCGGCGACGCGATCCGCGTCGAGGCGACCCGCGATCCCGACCCCGAGGTGCGGGCCGCGGCCGCCGACAGCCTCGAGGCGCTGCCGCCGGCTGCGCGCGTCAACGGCCTCGGGCCGCTGCTCGGCGACCCGGTCCGCGCCGTGCGGATCGCCGCCGCGCGGGCGCTGTCCTCGCTGCCACGCGAACGGCTCGACGCGGCGCTGCGCCCGGCCTTCGACACCTCGCTCGCCGAGTACGTCGCGGCGCAGTCGGTGTCGCTCGACATGCCGGGCGCGCGGCTGAACCTGGCCGTCGTCCACCAGAACGGCGGGCGGCTCGACGAGGCCGAGCGCCACTACCTCGCCGCGCTGCGCATCGACCCCGACTTCACGCCGGCGCGCGCCAACCTCTCGCGGATGTACAACGCGGCCGGCCGCAATGCGGACGCCGAGCGGGTGCTGGTCGAGGGGCTGGCACGGATGCCCGAGCTGGGCGAGCTGCAGTATTCGCTCGGCCTGCTGCTCGCCGAGGCGCAGCGCATGCCCGAGGCGACCCGTGCGCTGCAGCAGGCGGCGCGCCTGCTGCCCGAGCGGGCCAAGGTCCACTACAACCTCGGGCTGGCGCTGCAGCACGGGGGGCAGCGCAAGGCCGCCGAAGCCTCGCTGCGGCAGGCGCAGCGGCTCGACCCCGCCGATCCGCAGTCGGCCTACGCGCTCGCCGTCCTGCACGCGCAGGACGGGCGCTGGGACGAGGCGATGAAGTGGGGCGACACGCTGCAGGCGCTGAGCCCCGGCGACCCCGGGGTCCGGCAGTTCGTCGAGCGGCTGCGGGCGCGGCGCTGAGGCGCGTGGTCCGCGCGGCCGCGGCCGCGATCAGACCACCTGGCCCATCTTGAAGATCGGCAGGTACATCGCGACGACCAGTCCGCCGATCACGGTGCCCAGCACGACCATGATCATCGGCTCCATCAGCGAGGACAGCGCGTCGACCGCGTCGTCGACCTCGCGCTCGTAGATGTCGGCCGACTTGCCCAGCATCGAGTCGAGCGCGCCCGACTCCTCGCCGATGGCGGCCATCTGCAGCACCATGTTCGGGAAGACCTTCGCGTTCTGCATCGCCACCGTCAGACCGGTGCCGGTGGACACCTCCTGCTGGATCTTCTTGGTCGCCTGCAGGTACACGATGTTGCCGGAGGCGCCGCCCACCGAGTCCAGCGCCTCGACCAGCGGCACGCCGGCCGCGAACATGGTCGACAGCGTGCGCAGCCACCGCGCGATCGTCGCCTTGCGCAGCACCTCGCCGAAGACCGGCAGCTTGAGCAGGAGCCGGTCCATCGCCATCTGGACCGCGGGAGATCGCTGCCAGGCCTGCTTCAGGAAGTAGAAGACGCCGAAGAGGACGCCGAAGATGATGTACCAGTTGGCCACGAAGAAGTCCGACATCGCGATGACGATCAGCGTCGGCGTGGGCAGCTCGGCGCCGAAGTTCGAGAACACGTCCTTGAAGGCCGGAATCACGAACAGCATGATCACGACGACGACGATGGCGGCGACGGCGAGCACGGAGATCGGGTAGAAGAGCGCGGACTTGATCTTGCCCTTGATCGCCTGCATCTTCTCCTTGTACATCGCCAGCCGATCGAGCAGGTCGTCCAGGATACCGGCCTGCTCGCCCGCATCGACCAGGTTGCAGAAGAGCTGGTCGAAGTAGAGCGGGTACTTGCGGAACGCCTGCGACAGCGAGGTGCCGGTCTCGACGTCGCCCTTGATGTCCATGAAGAGCTTGGCCACCGACGGGTTGTCGGTGCCCTTGGCGACGATGTCGAAGGCCTGCAGCAGCGGCACGCCCGCCTTCATCATGGTCGCGAGCTGGCGCGTGAACATGGTGATGTCGCGGTCGGTGATCTTCTTGCCGCGCTTGTAGCGCTGCTTGCGAACCTTGACGACGGCGATGCCCTGGCGGCGCAGCGTCGTGGCCACCACCGCCTCGCCGCCAGCGCGCATCTCGCCGCGGATGGTCTTGCCGGCACGGTCGCGGCCTTCCCACTGGAAGGTGACTTCCTTGACGGGAGAGGTGCGGCTCGTGTTCCTCAACGCGGGGGTGGCCATTTCTAGCTCCGGTTCATTCGTTCGTCACGCCGAGGACTTCCTCGATCGAGGTATGGCCTTGCCGGACCTTCTTCAGGCCCGAGCTGCGCAGGTCGGACACGCCCTCGCGCTTGGCCTGCGCAGCGATGTCCATCGCGTTGCCGCCGGCGAGGATGAGGCGCTGGATCTCCTCGGTGATCGGCATCACCTGGTAGATGCCGACCCGGCCCTTGTAGCCGCCGCCGCTGCAGCGCTCGCAGCCCACGGGGCGATAGGGCGTCCAGCTGCCGTCGAGGTCGGTTTCCTTGAATCCGGCGGCGAGCAGCGCCGTCTCGTCGATCTCTGCGGGCTGCTTGCAGGTGCACAGCCGACGCGCCAGGCGCTGCGCGGTGATCAGGATCACAGACGAGGCGATGTTGAAGGGGGCGATGCCCATGTTCATCATCCGCGTCAGCGTGGTCGGCGCGTCGTTGGTGTGCAGCGTCGACAGCACCATGTGACCGGTCTGCGCAGCCTTGATCGCGATGTCCGCGGTCTCGAGGTCGCGGATCTCGCCGACCATGATCACGTCCGGATCCTGGCGCAGGAACGACTTGAGCGCGGCCGAGAACGACAGGCCCGCCTTGTCGTTCACGTTGACCTGGTTCACGCCCGGCAGGTTGATCTCGGCCGGGTCCTCCGCGGTCGAGATGTTGGTGCCCGGCTTGTTGAGGATGTTCAGGCAGGTGTAGAGCGACACCGTCTTGCCCGAGCCGGTCGGGCCGGTGACCAGCACCATGCCGTAGGGGCGGCTCACCGCGGAAAGCAGCGCTTCCTTCTGGTCGGGGTCGTAGCCCAGCGCGTCGATGCCGAGCTTCGCCGACGACGGATCCAGGATCCGCATCACGATCTTCTCGCCGAACAGCGTGGGCAGCGTCGAGACCCGGAAGTCGATCGCACGCGTTGCGGACATCACGAGCTTCATCCGCCCGTCCTGCGGGATGCGCTTCTCGGAGATGTCGAGCTTCGAGATCACCTTGATCCGCGAGGCGAGCTTCTCCTTGATCGCCAGGGGCGGCTGCGAGATCTCGCGCAGCTCGCCGTCGATCCGGTAGCGGATCCGGTAGTACTTCTCGTACGGCTCGAAGTGGATGTCGGAGGCGCCGCCGTTGATCGCGTCGAGCAGCACCTTCTGCAGATAGCGCACGATCGGCGCGTCATCGACCTCGGAGGTGTCCTCGGCCGGCTTCGGCTCCGCGTCGCCTTCCTCGAGCTCGATGTCCGAGAAGTCGCTTTCGGCGAGCGCGGTGACCTGCTCGGTGGCCGAGGTGCCGAGCTTGTCGATCGCCTTGAGCAGCTTGTCGTGTTCGACGACGATCGGGTCGACCGTCGCCTGTGCCTGGAACTTGACCCGGTCGATCGCCTGCAGGTCGGTCGGATCGGACAGCAGCACGGTCAGGCGGTTGCCGCGCTTGAGCAGCGGCAGGATCCGGCCCTCGACCAGCAGCTTGCGGTCGATCAGCTCGCTCGGGATCGACGCGACGTCGAGCGCCGCGAGGTCCATCAGCGGCAGGCCGAAGGTGTCGGACGCGAACCGTGCCAGCTTGATCGACGGCAGCTGGCCGCCGGTGACGAGCTCGTCGACGAACTTCGTCGAGGTGCCCTCGATCTTGCGGTGCATCGCGACGGCCTGCTCGGGCCTCAGCAGCTGATGCTGCACGAGGGCACGGGCCAGTCCGGACAGCACGACGGTGTCGGCCGGGGCTCCGACGGCGCTCATCGGAGGCCTCTGCATGAAGTGCGGGGGGTCACGCCGGCCAGTGTGCGGCCGACGGGTGCGGATGAACACGCCATCGGGTCGGACCGAGGACGGACGGCGCCGCCCGACGTACGGACGGCGGCGTCGTCGGTCGCCCGCCACGCGGTGGCGGCGGCCCGGGCGCCGCTCGAGTGCTGCCCCGCATACGGCTGCTGCCGGCCGATGGAACGTCGGCGCGTGCCGTCCCGGGGGGCCTTGCTACACTCGGCGCTCCAGGCACGAGGAGACGGGAGACGACATGGGCGGCACCACTGCACCGAAGGGACTGCGCTCGCGCGCGTGGTTCAACAACCCCGACAACATGGGGATGACCGCGCTCTACCTCGAGCGCTACATGAACTTCGGCCTGTCGCTCGACGAGCTGAAGAACAGCGGCAAGCCGATCGTCGGCCTCGCCCAGACCGGCAGCGACCTGTCGCCGTGCAACCGACATCACATCGAGCTCGCGCAGCGCGTGCGCGACGGCATCCGCGACGCTGGCGGCATCCCGATGGAGTTCCCGGTCCATCCGATCCAGGAGACCGGCAAGCGGCCGACCGCGGCCCTCGACCGCAACCTCACCTACCTGTCGCTGGTCGAGATCCTGTACGGCTATCCGATGGACGGGGTGGTGCTCACCACCGGCTGCGACAAGACGACGCCGGCGATGCTGATGGGGGCGGCGACGGTCGACATCCCGTCGATCGTCCTGTCCGGCGGCCCGATGATCAACGGGTACCACAACGGCGGCCTGTCCGGCTCGGGCACGATCGTCTGGTTCGCGCGCCAGGAGCTGGCCGCCGGCCGGATCGACTACGACGGCTTCCTGAAGATGGTCGCCTCGGGCGCGCCGTCGGCGGGCCACTGCAACACGATGGGCACCGCGCTGTCGATGAACAGCGTCGCCGAGGCGCTCGGCATGTCGCTGCCCGGCTGCGCCGCCATCCCGGGCCCGCACCGCGACCGGTACGAGATGGCCTACTGGACCGGGCGGCGCATCGTCGAGATGATCCGCGAGGACCTGCGTCCCTCGAAGGTGATGACGCGCAAGGCCTTCGAGAACGCGATCGTCGCCTCGAGCGCGCTCGGCGCGTCGACCAATTGCCCGCCGCACGTGACCGCGATCGCGCGCCACATGGGCGTGGAGCTCGACATCCGCGACTGGGACCGCATCGGCTACGCGATCCCGCTGCTGACCAACCTGATGCCCGCGGGCGAGTACCTCGGCGAGGAGTTCCACCGCGCCGGCGGCGTACCCGGCGTGATGAACGAGCTGCTCGCGGCCGGCAAGCTGCACGCCGACGCGATGACGGTCTCGGGCAAGACCGTGGGCGAGGCCTACGGGAACACGCCGGTCACCGATCGCCGGGTCATCAAGGCCTACGACGCGCCGATGCAGAAGGAGGCCGGCTTCGCGGTGCTCTCCGGCAACCTCTTCGATGCGGCGGTGATGAAGACCTCGGTGATCTCGCCGGAGTTCCGCCAGCGCTACCTCGAGGACCCGAAGGATCCGAACGCCTTCGAGGGCCGGGCGATCGTCTTCGAAGGGCCGGAGGACTATCACGAGCGGATCAACGACGCGTCGCTGAACATCGATGCGAACTGCATGCTGTTCATCCGCGGCACCGGCCCGATCGGCTATCCGGGCGCCGCCGAGGTGGTGAACATGCTGCCGCCGGACGCGCTGGTGAAGCAGGGCATCACGATGCTGCCCTGCGTGGGTGACGGGCGTCAGTCCGGCACCTCGGCGAGCCCCTCGATCCTGAACGCATCGCCCGAGTCCGCGGTGGGCGGCGGCCTTGCGCTGCTGCGCACCGGTGACCGGGTGCGCGTCGACCTCGGCCGGCGCACGGCGAACATCATGATCTCCGACGCCGAGCTCGCCGAGCGCCGCGCCGCATGGAAAGCCCCCGATCTGCAGAGCCAGACGCCGTGGCAGGAGCTGCAGCGACGTCATGTCGGACAGCTCTCGAGCGGCGCCTGCCTGGACTTCGCGATCAAGTACCAGCGAATCTCGACCACGCGGGGCCTGCCGCGCGACAACCACTAGCGCAGGTGGCCGGACGGGCGGTCGCGCCCGCGCCGCGCCCGCTGCCATCGCGCGCGGCGCGGCAGCGGCCGCGCGCGTCTTGGGGCGTCTTCGCGGCGATAGCCGTCGGCGCTGCGCTCGCGCGGCCCGCCTGGGCCGACGCCGGCCTCGCCGAGCGGCTGGCGCAGCCCGGTGTGCACACCGTCGAGACGCTCGATCTCGATCTGCCCGACCCGGCGCGCGGGCGCACGCTGCCGCTGCGGCTGCGCGTGCCTCAGCCCTGCACCGCCGCCCAGCTGCGGCCGCTGGTCGTGTTCTCGCACGGGCTGGGCGGCTCGCGCGCCGGTGGCGCGGCCTGGGGCGCCCACTGGGCGAGTCACGGCTTCGTCGTCGCCCACCTGCAGCATCCGGGCAGCGACGAATCGCTGTGGCGCGGGCAGCCCGGTGGCTTCACGCTCGAGGCGCTGCGCCCGGGCATGACACCGGTGCAGTACGTGGCGCGGGTGCGCGACGTGCCGTTCGCGCTCGATGCGCTCGCGGCGCTCGCGGCTTCGCCCGTCGTCGCGCGCCCCGGGCTGGGCTGCATCGACATGGCCCGCGTCGGCATGTCCGGCCACTCGTTCGGCGCGCTGACCACCCAGGCGCTCGCCGGCCAGTCGCTGCCCCGGCTCGCCGAGGGCGGCGCCGCACCCTGGGGCCGCGATCCCCGCGTGGTCGCGGCGATCGCCTTCAGCCCGTCGATGCGCGACGGCTCGCCCGCGGCGCGAGCGTCGTTCGCGACCGTCGCCGTGCCCTTCCTGGCGGTCACCGGCAGCCTCGACGGCGACGTCGTCGGCAGCGGCGCGACCGCGGCCTCGCGGCGCGCGGTCCACGAGGCGCTGCCTGGGCCGGGACGCCGCCTGCTCTGGCTCGATGGCGCGGACCACATGGGCTTCGACGGCGGCGCGCCCCGCCCGCCCGCCGACGGCCGCGCCGACGACCGCGGCATGCAGCGCGTCGTGCGCGCGGTGACGCTCGCGTTCTGGCAGGCGACGCTCGCGGGCGACACCGTCGCGCAGGCCTGGCTCGACGGCGGTGGCCCGGACACCCTGCTCGGTCCCGGCGATCGCTGGGTGCCGCGCTAGGGGTCGCCCGCAGGCCGGGTGCAGGCCGTGGCGATGCTGCGGCCGGGGCACGCGCGCGCCACGCTCAGCGCGGCGGCGCCGCGCCCCACAGCCATGCCGCGCCGCGCACCCCGGACGAATCGCCATGCACGCTGCGCACGATGCGGGTTCGCAGATCGTCCGAGAACACCAGCGGCTGCAGCCGCGCCGGCAGCGATGCATACACGGCCTCGATGTTCGACAGACCGCCGCCGAGCACGACGACGTCGGGGTCGATCACGTCGATCACCATCGCGAGTCCGCGGGCGAGCCGCCCGAGCCAGCGCTCGAGGCTCGCGATCGCCGCCGCATCGCCCGCCGCGGCCCGCGCGGCGAGCGCCGCCGCATCGAGCGGTTCGCCGCCCGTGCGCAGGTGGTCCGCGGCCAGTGCCGGTCCCGACAGCCAGGTCTCGATGCAGCCCGTGCGTCCGCACCAGCAGCGCGGCCCCGGGCGCTCGTCGTCGCGGGGCGCCGGCAGCGGCACGTGTCCCCATTCGCCGGCGATGCCGTTCGCACCCGAGAGCGGGCGCCCGTGCACCGCGATGCCCGCGCCCACGCCCGTGCCGAGGATCGCGGCGAACACCACGTCGGCACCGGCCCCCGCCCCGTCCGCGGCCTCGGACACCGCGAGGCAGTTGGCGTCGTTCTGGATGCGCACCTCGCGTCCGAGCGCCGCATGCAGGTCCTCGCGCAGCGGCCGATGGTTGAGCCACGTCGAGTTCGCGTTCTTCACGCGGCCGGTGAGCGCCGAGATCGTGCCGGGAATGCCGATGCCCACCGAGCCCTGCCCGCCGAGCTCGCGCTCGGCTGCGTCCACCAGCGCAGCGATCGCGGCGATGGTCGCCGGATAGTCGTCGCGCGGCGTGGGCATGCGCCGGCGCAGCCGGATCGTGCCGTCGCGATCGAGTGCGGCGATCTCGATCTTGGTGCCGCCGAGATCGACGCCGAGGCGCCAGTGCGGGTTCGTGCGCGGTCGCGGGGGGGCTCGCATCGTCCGATGATGCCGCAGATCCGCGACCGTTCCGAATGCCGCGCATGCGCACAGGCGGACACCGC
>JBIIPQ010000008.1:0-36428 GCA_044342535.1 Burkholderiaceae bacterium | reverse complement strand
GGGAACGCAGAGCGAGCGCGAGCAGGGCCGCTTCGTGCCCGTTCAGTGCCATGCCGTCCAGCACGCCCGGTACAGGCCTTTGGTCAGATGACGCAGAGGCTGGCGCCTGGGAGGACGAGGCGCTCGAGACCTGCGAGATTGGCGTCGGCGTGCCGGAAGCGGCGCCGTCGGGCGTCGGCTGTCCCGACCGCGTCAGCGACACCGCGAGCGACTTGAGAGGGGAGGGCAGGCTGTCGAGAATCGCGTGTTCGCGCGGCCGCGGCTCGGCGGCCTTGGCATCCGGTTGGACCTCGAGCCGCTGCAGTAGCTTCGCGACGAACTCCGCCGAAGGCTGTGGCCAGTCGGCCGGAACCAGTTGCTGCTCGTCAGCCTTCCTGATCGGCAGGCTGGTCGGCTCTCCCAAAGTGCGGCCGGCGCTCAATCCACCGCCCAGTGCTGAGCCCGTAACGAGGTTGGTCCGTCCGTGCCCGGGAGCCAACCGGTCCCTGTAGGACGACACCAACCGTCCGAATCTTCCCGGCAGGTCTTGATTCATCGATACTCGGCCTCCTTTCGGACTCGGTCAGGGGTTCACATCGGGAGCTGATGCCAAGGGGTGGGTGACACGGGTCCGGACGCGGTTCCAATGCCCTCGGGCCCTGCTTCGCGATTCGGAACGCCAGGGCTCCGTGGATGGGCGAAATGGAACGGCGGCTTCGTTCCGAGCCCGCGCAGCGCCCGCGTCGGATCGATCGCGGCCAACGCGATCCACGCGGGCTCGATGAGTTCGCGCGGACTGGGCCCGCGGATGCCTGCAGCCGAGCGCGTCCGCGTCATGGGCGCGTGAGCCGGCACCCGGTCGCACACGGGTCCGGGGCAATCTGCTGTCCCGGCTCGTCCACAAGCGAGGATCGCCGGTAGCGACGACGCGTTCAGGCCGCTCTTCGCATTCCAGAGCGATGACCGGACGGACGACCGTCAGGTGGGCTCGAGGGTCCTTCTCGAGGCACGGGTTCGGACGGCGATCCGATGGACGGGCGTCTTCAGGCTGGCCTGAGTCCGTGTCGGGGCGGGGGCGTGCGCCGTGGCAGGCACGCTGGAACCATCGAGCCCGGACCGACACTCAACGGGCGGCGTGGCACGGTTCGCGCCGCGTGGGCGCGAACCGGCGCCCGAACCTTGGAGGAGTTTCCCGTGAGCGTCGATGTCTACCAGCGCGTGGTTCAGGAGTTGAGCGAGGCACTCGGATTGTCTGGCGGAGCGGAGCTGGCGCAGTCCGGGCATCTCGAGCTCGGCGAGACAACCGTGGGATTGCTCCACGATGCCGACACGACGCCGGACACGCTCTTTCTCTACTTCGATCTCGGTCCGATCTCCCGTGATCAGCGAGAGCGTGTCCACGAGGCCATGCTCAGGTCGAACCTGCGGCCGGACGCCGAGGCGTTCGGTCATTTCGGACTGCACCCGGTGACCTCTCACGCCGCATGGCTGGTCCGGATCCGCGGTCTCGACGCGCTGCGGGGCTCCGACCTCGCGAGTTTCCTCGCGAACCAGATCGCCGGCCTGCAGGGCTGGATGGATCGGGTGCTCGAGCCGCTCCGAGAGTCGGCGGCATGACCGGCATCGGAGCGCCGCCGGGTGCCGGCGCGCGTGGTCTCCCGCCCGCGGGCGGGTCTGCCGCTTCGCTGCACCGTGCATCGGGGCCGGGTCGTCCCGCAGCGGGCCGGTTCCTCCCGCGCGCACGCGTGCTGGACGCCGACCGCGGACCCGGTGCGTCTCGGTTCCTCCCCGGCGACCTGCGGATCGGGGTTGCGTCTCCGGTGGCCTCCGAGGCGACGGGCCGATGGCGTGCGCCGGACGCGGTCGAGCTGCGCGGTGCGCTCGCCGGCGAACGGTCGCTGAACGAAGCCCTCAAGGCCGAGGGCAAGACGGGGCACGATTGGGTGGTTGGCCTCGCCGACGCGATCGCTCACCAGACGCCCGCCGACGGTACCGCGCCCGGCGTCGAGATGGTGCTGCGCTTCGCGGGTGCCTACGGTGGGGGACGGGTCGCGCACATCGCGCTGGGCACTGCGTGGCGGGCGCCCGACGACACCCTGCGCGTGGCGTTCCTGCACCAGGAGAGCCTGCCCGACGTCGCATCGGACGGCCGGCGCACCGGCGCCTTCACCGGTCGCTTCTACGGGGGCTTCGACACCGCCGCCGATCATGCCGACAAGGTCGCTCCGGTCGTCGAGTCGATGAAGCTCGCCGGGCTGCCGTCCGTGAACGTCTTCTCCTGCGACCGCCCGCAGTCGCTTCCTCACATCACCGCCGCATTGCAGGCCCGTGTGGGAGATCACGTGTACGCACCCTCGCCGACATGGCCGGGCGTCAAGGAGGGGCTGGCGCAGGGGCGTACGGCCTACGGGACTTGCTTCACCGCGAGCCAGGTCGCGCACGAGGCGCTCGCCGGACGGGCGCTCAAGTTCCCCAAGGACCACACGACCGATCAGAGCCTGGTCGCCCTCGCGCCGTTCGCGTGCATCGACCTGGCGGCGCTCTCGGCCGTGCCGGTGGGGCGGCAGGCGGTGCCGCTCGACCGGATCTTCGCGAACGAGCAACCGGTCCGGGGGCAGCAGATGGCCTTCCTGCATCTCGGGGAGCGGTGGGGTCAGAGCCCGGACTGGCAGGTGCAGGCGACACGCACGACCAGCCCGGTCGTGCTCGGGCTCGTGCCTGGCAAGCGCCTGTCGGAGGTCGGCGGGATGCCCGAAGGCTGGTCGGCGCTCCAGTTCGGTGCCCCGCCCAAGGGGCTCTCGCTGGATGGGGCGGCGGTCAGGACCGGCGTCACGTACTCGAAGGCCGAGTGCGACCGGATGCAGGTCGGGGAAGGCGGGAAGGCGCGGGTGGTCGTCGGTCATCCGCCCGAGGGGCCGCGCGCGCGTCTGTGAGCGGGCGGGCCAAGGAGGGCCGTCTCCGAGGAGCGGCGGGAGGGGCGGATGGAACTGGGATTGCAGGGCGCGAACGTACTCGTCTCGGGCGGTACACGAGGCATCGGCCGGGCGATCGCCCGCGCGTTCGCCGCGGAGCGGGCGATCGTCTCGATCTGTGCGCGGGACGAGGCCGACGTGTTGCGCACCGTCGCGGACCTCGCGGGCGAAGGGGCCCGGATCCACGGCGCATGCTGCGACGTGACGGACGGCGAGGACGTCCGGCGCTGGGTAGGGCAGGCGGCCGAGACGCTGGGCGGCGTGGACGTCGTGGTCGCCAACGTGAGCGCGATCGCGATGGCGTCCGACGAAGCCACCTGGCGCCGGAGCTTCGAGACCGATCTGCTGGGGGCCGTCCGACTGATTCGTGCAGCCGAGCCGTGGCTGGTCGCGAGCCCGCGAGCGGCGATCGTGACGCTGGGCAGCGTCTCGGCGCGCGAGATCGACCCGTCCGGAGGCGCCTACGGCGCCATGAAGGCCGCCCTCGTGCACTACACGCAGAGTCTTGCGGCGACGCTCGCCGCTCACGGCGTCCGCGCCAACTGCGTGTCGCCCGGCGCGACCTACGCGCCGGACGGCATCTGGGGACGCATCGAGCGGGAACGACCGGATGCGTTCGCAGCGACGGTGCGCGCCCATCCACGCGGGCGACTGGCGCGCCCCGAGGAGGTCGCCAACGCGGTGCTGTTCCTGTCGAGTCCTGCCGCGGGCTTCGTCAGCGGTACGCACCTCGTCGTCGACGGCAGCGCGTCGCGGGGCATCCAGTTCTGAATCCGATCCGGTCAGGGAACCGTACGGGGTTCTCGCACACTCAGTGAGGAGAGCGGGCATCGACCGCCCTCACGGCCCCGTTCCGAACCTGGTGTCCATGAGTCTTCCATGAACGAGCGAACCGGACGTCGACTGCGCCGCCTCATGGCCCTGGCGCTCCCTGCAGTGGTCGGTTGCACCGCGGTCGCCCCGGGGCCGGTCGTGCTCGTCATGCCGGCGCATGGCCGCTCGCTCGCGCAGTTCAAGGTCGACGACGATCTGTGCCGCGACTTCGCGCTGGATCGGCTGGGCGGCGTGTCGCCCGAAGCGGCTGCGGTGGCGGGCGTGGCCTCGACAGCCCTTGCGGCAATGGGGCTGTTCGGACTCGCGGGGGCCGTGATCGACGGGTCGAACGGCGCGCGGATCGGTGCGGCGGTCGGTGCCGTCACCGGCGCGGCCGGTGCGGGCCTGAGGGCGTACGGTCCGGGCTCGACTACGCAGGCGCGGCTGGACAATGCCTACGTGCAGTGCATGTTCACCCGGGGCCATCGGGTCCCCGCGGTGGCTTCGGGTCCGGGCGAGGCGGCCCGTTCGCGTCTGCGAGTGGGTGTCTCGGAGCCATGGTGAGCGCATCCGAGTCGACCCCGGCACCTTGCATCGAACAGGCGCGGAGGCGCGACCATGAAGATCCTTGATTCGAACCCCGGTGCGCAGCGCCCCTCGGCCATGCCTCGCCTGCCGACGCGGACGGCACGCGCGGCGACGCCCTCTCGTCAGCGGCCCGACGCCGGTGGAGCCGCGGAGCCGGCGCCTCGGGTGCCCGAAGGCGCTTCGAGCGGCGGCCTCGACGACGCGATGAAGCGCCTGCTCGACGCGCAGATGCGTGCCCAGCTGATGTCGATGAAGATGCAGGTCGTGAGCCAGACGCTCCAGACCCAGGCGTCGATGGTGACCATGAGCTGCACCACCGTCGCCGAAGCCGGCAAGGGCGCGGCGAGCGCGGTCCAGGGGCTCGCCGAGTCGGCCTCCAAGCTGGTCGCCGCGGTGTTCAAGCCCTGATGGAATCGCTCCAGTCCTTCTTCCGGTCCGTGCCGACCCGGCGCGGACCGTGCCTGCGATGAGCAACCGGTTCGCGGTCCGAAGCGGGGTCGTTCGACCCTCGCCCCACGGTGCCGTTGTGCGGTCACCGGCGCTGGCGCTCCGGCCGAATCGACGCCAGGTCGCGAACGCCGACGTGCCGAATGCGGCGGCGAACGGACTGTCGTGGCAGGACGGCGGGTCGGGTTCGAACGGCGGGCGGGACCTGCTCGCCGATCGGCTGCGACTCGTCCCTCGCGCCGGGCCGGCCGGTCAGCACGGTGGCGCCGAGGGCAGGGCCGGACCCCGGCCCGGCGCCGCGACGGCGCGCGTCGTCCCGACGGCCCCTCCCGGCGCGGACGGGCCGGCGGTCGATCGGGGTTCGACCGCGGAAGGACACCCCTCCCCGGGCGCATTCGCCGCGTCCCTCCTGCATCGGGTCGCCCTGCTTGCAGCGACGCTGCACGACGCCGCGTCGCAGGCACCCGACCTCGCGTCGCACGGCTGGCAGCGGCTGATCGATGCCTACGTCGAGGCGATCGATCCACTGTACGAGATCGTCCGACGAGGGTCGACCCCGCTGCCCGGGAAGGAATCCGCGCTGGCGTCGCTCGAGCTGCTCGACAAGCGCCTGTACACGATGCAGCAGCTGATCGACGCATCGACCGACTCGACACCCACGAAGCGCACGGCGACCCTCGGCGCGTTGGGGCGACAGGTCGGGCGCGAGGCCGCGGCGCTCGCCGATCGGATCGCGCGCGATCCGGCCTTCTCGGTGCCCCGGATCGATGCCTCCGTGCACGCCGACTTTCCGACGCTGGGTGGCGCGTTGCGCGATCGCGTGGGCCGGATCGATCCGTTCGAACGCGTCGGTCGGGCCGTGGCACCGAGCCCGGATCGTCGCGATCGTCCCGTATTGACCGCAAGCGGGCTGGACGCACTGCGCGTGGGGCTGGACACCCGTGCGGATCGGCCGAGTCCGGTCGTCGCCGGGCATGCGGTCGCGGCGGCCATGGACGAATGCGACCGGAGCCTCGACGGCGCGCTGCTCGATCGCGCGCGTTCGGCCGCGGAGCGGGTCAGGCGCACGCCCGTCGTTCGCGAGCCGCAGGCAGCACGTCGTGCGACGGCGTTCCGGCTCGAGAGCGCAATCCGCACCGCCGCGTTCCAGTCGGATGCCGCGCTGCTCCAGATTGCTGAACGGGCGATCGACTCGATGCGGGCCTGGAGGCCGCAGGCGTCCTGATCCGTAGGGGTCAGGGGGTCCGATCCGGGTCGGGTCCGACCCAGTCGGCCTCCGAGCCGAGGCCGCGCAGATGCAGCCATGCCAAGACGTCCGCGACCTGCGCGAGCAGCGCATCGGGCACGGGCGCGTCGAGCGGGGCGTCGGCGTAGAGCCGTCGCGCGAGCCAGACCCATTCGACCGTGGGAACGCGATGAAGCGTCGCGAGTCGACGCACATCCGCCGCGACCTCGTCCTCGGCGAGCAGCGTGACGATCGGCACGGGCGCGTCGCCGTCCGGGTCGTACCGCAGCCCGATGCAGAGGTGGGTCGGGTTGGTCACGATCACTGTCGAGCGTTTCACGCGTGCCGACTGCCCCTCGAACATGTCCGACAAGCCGATGGACTTGCGCCGTGACTTGATGAGCGGGTCGCCCTCCATCTCCTTGTAGTCCTGCTTCACCTCGTGTCGGTCCTGCTTCATGTCCTTCATGAAGAGCGTGCGCTGCACCAGCAGGTCGACGCAGCCCATCGCGAGCGAGCCGATCAGCACCGCCGCAGCGAGCGACGCGATCGGCGCGGCGAGCGCGGCGATCATGTCGGGCCCGGCCAGCAGAAGGTAGCTGCCCAGTGACCTGCGAACGTCGTCCAGCGTGTCGGCGGCGACCGCGTAGACGATCCCCAGCTTCAGCGCGACCGCGATGCCGACGGCCACGGTCCGAAGGGAGAAGATCCGCTTCAGCCCGGCAATCGGATTCAGCTTCGACGGATCGGGACTCAGCGGCTTCGACGAGAAGACGCCCCCGGTCTGCAGGAAGCCGACGAGCGCGCCGACGAGTGCGCCGACTGCACACAGCGCGCCTGAGAACGCCAGCACCACGGCGCCGGTGACGAACATGAACTGCGACGCGTCCGCCAGTTCGGGACGGCGGGTCAACGTCCGGATGATCGTCCGGACGCCGGCGACCACCGTGTCCCACCCGAGCACGGCGAGCCCGTACGCCAGCGCGAAGACTGCCAGCGCGGCCAGCGCACCGCCGAACTCCGCACTGCGTGCCACCTTGCCATCACGGCGCGCGTCCCGCAGTCGCTTTGGAGTCGGCTTCTCGGTTTTGTCTGCCACCGGTCAGCCTGCGTACGCGGTGTCCTGCGGAGGGGTCGAACGATGGCGGAGGCGACGCAGCAGCTCACGAGGGCGAAGCGCTAGCCCCTCGCCGATGAGCAGGTTCGCTCGCTGCGACCACGCGGCCCGGGTGACGCAGAAGCCCTTGACCGGTACGTCGCCGTACCAGACCGAACTGTGCTCGGTGAATCCGCAGATGTTCAGCACGGACTGCGCAGCGGCGTTGTCTCGGTGCGTGAAGCTCACGGCGCCGACCAGACCCATCTCGCGCATTCCATGATCGAGCACTGCCGCGCCGGCCTCGAACGCGACTCCGCGTCCCCAGAACTCGGGAACGCACATTCCTCCGAAATGACCGACGCGGTCTGGACACAGCGCAAGAAATGTCGAGCCTACTAGCCTGCCGTCGGGTGTCCCCATCCGCCAAACTCCGAAGCCCGGGCACTTCGACTCCGCCTTATTCCATCCGCGGATGACACTGCGTGCAGTGTCGACGTCGGCAGGTCTCTCGCTGGTCGGGAGAAACACGAACATTCGATCCGTCAGGGACATCGTGATGAGGTCCTTGGCGTCGTCTTCGACGAATGGGCGAAGCCTCAGGCGGGGGGTGTGGATCTCCATGGCGCTACTCGATGAGAAGTTGTGCTGAGCACTGAGTCGCATCTCGGCCAAGAGGTGCTGCAGCGGGCGCAATCGATGGAACCATCGGCGCACGCTCGTCACTCACCGTCAACATGACTGCGAACGCTCTTGGAGGCGGTATGGACAGGAAAGGTAGTCCGGAATCAACGATGCGCGAAGCGATGGCAAGGAACACGGCGCTCATGCAGAACTCGGTCAACTACCTCCAGGCCGTGACCGCCACGTCGATAGCAGCGGCTAATTCGAGCGCGAACTTCAAGATGATCATGACAGCGCGTATCGAAGGGGTGAAAAGTGTCGCTGAGCTGGCGCGCAGTGCGATCCAGAAGTCCGGAGGGGGTTGACTTCCGACGGACGCATGGAGGCGCGTCCGCATAGGGCGGGCGTGGCCTGAACCGCCGGGAATCCGGCAGCTACTTTAAGGAGAAGATCATGGCAGCAGCGATGGGAATGGCAGGTGCAGCAGTTGGCTCGATGATGGAGGCGACGGCAGCCAACATGCTCGTTCAGCAGGCGGGGACTCTCGCCAGTTCCATGCAGAACGCGCAGGCACAGGCGTCGGCCGTCCAGAACGAAGGGAGTAAGCAGGCCACGGCTGCGGTCAGCGGAGTGTCTGGCGGGGCGACTGAAGCGGTCAAGAGCGCATTCTCCAAGTAAGGCTTGGTAACCTACGACTAAGGAAGCGCAATGGACATGTTTGGATTGGGCGCGAAGAAGTCATCGAAGGCGGACAAGGAGTCCATGGAGGGTCTCAACAAGGCCCTTTCGGAGATGAGCACTCAGATGAACAAGGCGATGGAGAAGGTAAGCGAAGAGCTTGAAAACCTCATCGGCCCGGCGGTTGCTGATATCGAGAAGACCGTTAAGGACGAGATCGGGAAAATCAAGGATGGCCCCCCCGAGGTCGGCATTGGCAAGCCGGTTTCGGCCCAGTCTGGGGGCATGTTTCAAAATATCACGCTGAATACCTCGTCATCGCCACTGTCGGGTTCCTGCGGTCGATAAACGGGTAACGCCGGGAAGCATGGCTTGGCCGTGCTTCCCGGTCATTGCAACCGATCGTTGGCATAACTCCGAGCCCTCTCATAACAGTCTGCTTCCGTGACCAACGCATCCTTTTCTCCGCAATTTGCGACGCCTGGTGGCACGGGGTCATCCGATGGCCGATCGCCAGCGCCTGGTCGGTCTCCGCAGTCAGATGCGGCATCGGCTGAATCATTTCGCGCCACGATGGATCGGGCATTCGACCGCTTGGGTGGGCTCGAGCGGCCCATTGGTGCTCGGTCCGGGGGGCATCGCGTGACCGCGTTAGAGGGGGCTATGCGGTCGACGTTTTCGTCCCTGGAGCATCGCTTCGCATCCATTCAGCGCGATTCGCTGGACATCGGTGCCGGCTTCGACGTCAGTCGCCCCGAGTCGGTGGTCCTGGTCCACGAACGGCAGGTCAGGCTCACGTCGGCCCTGATCGAGTACCAGTGCGTCGTCCAGGGTGCAGAGAACGTGAAAAATGCAATCAAGTCGCTCACGCAGATGCAGGGCTGAGGGGCGTCTGCGTGCGAGCGCGTGGCGGGCGAACGCGATCCGCGCGGCGTGCCTCGTTGCGGCGTTGCTCGTTGCCGGCTGCAAGACGAACGTCATCACCGGCGCCGTCGAGTACGACGCGAACGAGGCCGTCTCGCTGCTGTTGTCGAACGGCATCCACGCCGAGAAGGTCGCGGTCGGCGAGCAGGGGTTCGACGTGGTGGTGAAGGAGTCCGAGTTCGGGCGGGCCCTGCGCCTGATGACGGACGCCGGCCTGCCCCGCGAGCGGCGCGCGAGCCTGGGCGAACTGTTCCGTCGCGAGGGGCTCGTCTCGACGGCGGCCGAGGAACGCATCCGGTACGCATACGGTCTCTCGCAGGAGCTCGAGCGGACGATCGCCTCGATCGACGGGGTCGCCAGCGCCCGCGTCCATGTGGCCATGCCGAGCTCGGATCCCTTGTCGACACAGCGCAAGCCCTCGTCCGCATCGATCTTCGTCCGCTATCGGGAGCCGGCCGTGCCCGTCGAGATCGGGCCGCTGATCCGCGGCGTGGTGGTCCGTGCGATCGAGGGGCTCGACCCCGAGCGCGTGTCGATCGCCTTCACGCCTGCCGGCGGTGCGGGCGGGCGGATGCCCTACGAGCCGGTGTCGTGGCTGGGCATGTGGGTCGCTCCCGGTTCATTGAACGCGTTGATGGCGATGGTGCTCGTGCCCTGGGTGTGTGTGGTCGTCCTGTGCGCGGCCTGGCTGTACATCAGGTTTGGTGCGCCGCGCCTGGCGATGTCCATGGCGCCCCGGCGCGCGGCCCCGAGGCCGGGCGACGCGAAGGCGGTGGCCCTCCGGGCTCGGCGCGAGGCGGCGGAATGACGACGCCGATGGTTCCGGGGCCGTTCAGCCTGCTCCGGTTCACGGCCGCTCCGGCGCTCTACTGCTTGCCGGAGTGGTGGCCGTCGTCATTGCGGCGCAGCCTGCCTCGGCAGCCGGGGTCCGACGTCCTGGCGCTCTGCTCGGCCACCTTGCTCCGTCGTGCCGGGCTCGACGGCAGCTGCGAGGATGCGTCCTGCGGGAGCGCACGGGCCGCCGTGCTGTCGACCTCGGACTTCGACCGCCTGACGACGATGCTCGGCGCCCTGCGTCGTCGTGATGCGGTCGTGCGGCACATCGATGCGACCTCCATCCGGGAGGTCCAGCGTGCGCTCGGCGATGTGTCCCTGGGTCGCCTGCTGACCGATCCGGCCTGTTCGGGCGTGGCCCTGCCCGGTCGCGCCGAAGTGTCCGACGGAACGACGCTCGGTGCGTGGCTGCGCATCGAAGGGATCCGTGCGCTCGGCGAGGCGGCCGCGGGCTGGAGCCGCGACGTGCGTGTCCGTGCCGCCTTCAGGGTGCCGCGTTCCGTCGCGAAGGAATGGCGCAGTCGGTGCCGCGGGTCGAGCTCGGATGCGACCGCGGCGGTCGAGGCTTGCCTGGGCGTCATGGTGGCTCCGCGATGGCTCTGATGGTGCTCAAGCGCACGGCGTGGGGCGACGTGGTCACCGATCAGCCGGTGCTGGAGCCGGGCGCGCTCGCGGTCCTCGACCGGATCGAAGCGCTCGAGGTCGAGGCACAGGCCGGGATCGCGCATGAACGCGAGCAAGCGCGCAGCGAAGGGTACCGGGCAGGTCTTCTCGAGGGTCGGGCCCAAGCCGTGCGCGATGTCGTCGGATGGAGCCGCGATCTGGAGGCGCAGGCGCACGCGCTGGAGCGATACGTCGTCCGCGCGATCGACGCTGCCCTGGTGTCCGTGTTCGGGGAACTGCCTCGCGAGGTGGCGCTGCCGGCGATGATCGGTCGCGCACTCGGTGCCGTCGACCCGCCGGGACGCCTCACGTTGCGCGTGAATCCGTCTGACCAGGGCCTCGCGCATGCCGCCCTCGATCGGGCCGAGGCCCACCGCCTTCAGGTCGGCGTCGTCGGGGACGCCGGTCTTCCGCCAGGCGCCTGTCGACTCGAATCGGAAGGCGGGTGTCTCGACGCCGGATTGGAGGTGCAGCTGGCCGCGCTGCGCGAAGCGCTCGTCGGCGCCGCCGCGAATGGATCCGTCCCGTCCGACGGCGATGCGGCGAGCGCTCGGAGCCAAGCATGATCGTCGAGCGGATCGCGACGATCGAGCGGGCGCTGTCGCGGCCCATGTGGCGCCGGCTCGGCGCCGTTCGGGAAACCGTGGGTCCGGTGCTGCGGGTGAGCGGCCTGCGGGTCCCGGTGGGCGAACTGTGTGCGATCCGTCGCGCTGACGGCTCCGAGGCGCTCGCCGAGGCCATCGCCTTCAGGAGCGACCATGTCGCCCTGGTGCCCTTCGACGACGTGCGCGGCGTCGAGCCCGGGGCGGACGTGCGGGCGCTGGGCCATGGACACCGCGTCGCGGTCGGCGACTTCCTCGTCGGGCGCGTGCTCGATGGTTTCGGCAGGCCCGTCGACGATCGGCCGGTCCCGTCGGACGCGCCCAGGATCCCCGTCGAGCGCGCCGCGCCGAATCCGCTCGATCGGCCCGTCATCCGCGAGGTGATCCCGGTCGGGGTCCGCGCGATCGACGCGCTGAACACGCTCGGTGTCGGACAACGGATCGGATTGTTCTCGGTGGCCGGAGGCGGCAAGACGACGCTGCTGAAGATGATCGCGCACCACGCCCAGTGCGACGTCGCGGTGATGTGCATCGTCGGCGAGCGCGGGCGCGAGCTGAACGAGTTCCTGTCCGAGATGCAAGGTGCCCAGGCCGACGCGCATCTGGTGTGCGTCGCGACGACGTCGGATCGACCGGCGTTCGAACGTGCGCGGGCGGCCTTCACGGCCAGTGCGATCGCGGAGCACTTCAGGGATCGAGGCGCACGCGTGCTGCTGCTGGTCGATTCGGTCACGCGTTTCGCGCGCGCGCAGCGGGAGCTCGGCGTGTCGATCGGCGAGCCGGTGACACGGCGCGGCTACACGGTTTCGGTCTTCAGCGAGCTCGCCAGGCTGATGGAGCGTGCCGGGCCGGCGACGACCGGATCGATTACCGCCATCTACACCGTGCTGGTCGAGGACGAGCAGACGGCCGATCCGGTGGCCGAGGAGGTCAGGTCGATCGTCGACGGTCATCTCGTGCTCTCCCGCAAGCTCGTCGAGCGGGGCCAGTTTCCCGCGATCGATGTGCTCGCGAGCCTCAGTCGCCTGATGCCGCGGCTGGTCGACGCCGAGCACCGCGCCATCGCGAACCGCGTGCGCGCGCTGCTGGCGAAGTACGACGAGATCGAGATGCTCCACCAGATCGGCGAGTACCGGGCGGGGTCCGACGCGCTGGCCGACCAGGCGATCGCCACGATCGATGCGTTGAGGGCGCTGCTGTCCCAGGGCGAAGACGAGGCCGAGCCGATCCCCGAGGTGATCCGTCGCATGCGTCGGATCGTCGACGGCAGCGACGCCTCGGGCGTCTGACCTTCCGGACCGGGGACGACATGGATCGACTGGCGCAACTCGCCGCACTCCGGAGGGTCCGCGAGCTCAAGCGGATGCGTGGATCGGCCGACGTGCGGTGGGCACGCGGCGAGGCGGACGTCGCACGCGCGCGCTGGATCGATGCCACGCACCGGCTCGCCGAAGCCGAGGCGGCCGTCGCGTCGCGTCGGCAGGCGACGCTGGCGTCGGCGAGCGGCGGTGTGCCGGGCCACGCGCTCGTCAGCCGGATCGAACGATTGGCGACGCTCTCCACGGCGCTCGGCGTCGACGAGCGGAGCCTTCGTGACGCGGAGGCGGAGATGACGTTCGCGCAACGGAGAACCGACCAGGCCGAGGCGAGGCTGATCGCGCTGCGCCGGCGCGAACGCGCCGTGGAGGCGGCGCACCATCGGCAGCTCGAGCGGACCTTCGCCGAGGCCGCGGCCCGGGCGGAGTCCTCCTCCGAGGAAGAGCGCGCGGACGCGAGCGGCGGGGTCGGACGATGAGCGTCGACGAGGCGTCCCGCAGGGGGGGCGCGACCGAGCGCGCGGCGATCGCGACCGAGGCCCGCACGCGCCGGCGTCCCGAGTCCGTCTCGCGCTTCGAGAGCCTGTTCGACAGGGCGGCGCAGGCTCGACGGGAACTCGGGGGCGCCGACGTGTCCGATCCGCGCGTCGGACGGGATGTCGACGAGCCGACGTCCTGGCTGGGCGCCGGCCCGATACGGTCGCATCGTGACGAACCGCGCGCTTCGGAGGCGGCCGAGGCCGTTCCGACTCCGTCATGGCAGCCG
The DNA here is from genome assembly GCA_044342535.1 of Burkholderiaceae bacterium. Taxonomy (GTDB): domain Bacteria; phylum Pseudomonadota; class Gammaproteobacteria; order Burkholderiales; family Burkholderiaceae_E; genus UBA4615. The sequence goes on along the minus strand of JBIIPQ010000008.1, from coordinate 22,901 downwards.
GCCGTCGCGGTGGATCGAGCGTGTCGTCCTGGGGCCGTCGAGGGCGACGCCCCCAGGTCGGGCGAAGGCCGTTGGACCCCGCCACATCCTTCGGAGGCGTCCACCGGGCCGAGCGAAGCCGCGCCCCATCCGACGCCGCGGCAGGAGACCGCCGGCGATGATCCCGGCGGCGCGCTGATGCGGTTCGCCGCTGCCGCTGCACTGCGATCCGACGTGCGGGTCGAGTGCCGCACACCTCGTCTCGGTCGCGTCGTGCTCCATCCGAGCAGGGCGGGCGGCATCCTCCGGACCGTCGTCGAACTCGATCCCGCGTTCGTCGTCTCCGCCCATGCCGCGGGCCTGCGGCCGAACCCGGGCGTGTCGCCGGCATCAAGTGTTCCCGAGACGACCGCGATCGTCTCGGTCGCGACCAGCGCGGTCGCCGAAGGACCCGGAGAACGGTCCGGATGGCATCGCTCGACCCGGTCCGAGCCGTGAGCCGGAGCCGCTTTGCCGGCGGATGCGTGACCGCACCTCCCCTGCGCGCAGCGCGCGCTGACGACCTGCGGTCGATGGCGCGGCTGTTGGAGCTGGGTCGGACCGAGGTCGACATCAGGTCGGCGCGGTACCGGATCCGATGGCTGCCGATCGCGCGCGCGCCCTTCGTCGTGAATCTGGCCGTCCGGGTCGGCGCAGACGAGTTCGCGGTCTGGCTCGACGACGGTGCGATCGTCCCGGAACTGGCCGCCGAGACGATGGCGGTCCTGTCGGCGGACGCGCGTCGCATCTGCTTCGCCCTGACCTTGGAGCCGGTGGTGCAGCAGCTGCAGGCGGTGTTCGCGCGGCCGGTCCGGCTCGGAGCGGTCGAGTATCGCCGAAAGGTGGACTTGCCGGAGCGATCGCTCGGCTTCGAACTGATCGGCGCGGAGGATGGGCTGGTCCGCCACGGCGCGGTGTCCGCGGGCGACGACGGTGCCTGGGAGCGCCTCGCCGACGCGTTGCCGGAGCCGGTACGGGAACGCGGCGCCGGGACGGTCTGCGAGCTGGTCATCGGTCGCACGCGCGTGTCGGTGTCGCAGTGGCGTCGGCTGAGGCCGGGGTGGCTGCTGCTGGTCGTCCGTCAAGCGGTCGCGCCGCGGGGATTCGCGCTCCACGACCGTCGGGGCGCGCGATTGGCCGCGTTCGTCGTGGAACCGGGACAGGTCGAGGCGCGACGAACGGATGGGGAACCGACGATGAACCTTCAACTGCTCGAATCCGCCGACGCCGACGCCGACGACCCCAGGGAGCCGTCGCTCGAACTCGCCTTCCAGATCGGGTCGGCGCGCATCTCGCTCGACGAGCTCGATGCGTTGCGGACCGGCGACGTGCTGCACCTCGATCGCCCGATCGAGGCGTGCGCGGTCCGCGTCACCTGCGGCGGCGCGACCGTCGCGACCGGCGAACTGGTGGATCTGGACGGGGCGTTGGCGGTGCGGCTCCTGCGGGTCCATCCGAATGGCTGACCGCATGTTCACCGAGCCGCTGTCGCTGTTCCTGGCACTGTCCGCGCTGGGACTGCTGCCGCTGCTCGCGGTCCTGACGACGTCGTTCGCGAAGGTCCAGATCGTGCTGATGCTGACGCGCAATGCGATCGGCGTCCAGTCGACCCCCCCGTCACTGGTGATCAATGCACTCGCGCTCCTGGTGACCTGCTATGTGATGGCCCCTGTCGCGCTCAAGGCCTATCAGCCCTTGAAGGGCGACCTCGAGCAGGGCCGGATGCCGACGGGGATGCTGATCGTCGCGGCGGCCAAGGCCACCTACGATCCATTGAAGGGCTTCCTGTCGAAGCACGCCCACCCGCGGGAGAGGGAGTTCTTCGTGTCGGTCACCCGGCGGATCTGGCCCGCCGAACTCGCCGCCGGCGTCGGCAGCGATGACCTCGTGGTGCTGATCCCGGCGTTCGTCCTGTCCCAGTTGTCCGAAGCGTTCGTCGTCGGGATGATCGTCTATGTCGTCTTCATCGTCGTCGACTTCATCGTCGCGGCGGTGCTGCTGGCGCTCGGCATGTCGATGATCTCTCCGACCGTCGTGTCGGTGCCCTTCAAGCTGTTGCTGTTCATCGCCACGGACGGGTGGTCGATGCTGCTGCACAGCCTGATTCTGAGCTACGAGTGACGGGGCCCGGACCATGGCGTCGAACACCACGTCCCCGTCAGACCTGACGCTCCGGCGGCGGATCGAGATCTCGCTCCAGATCCTGGGGCGTCAGCGCGATCTGCTGGTCGTGCTGCTGGTCGTGGCGGTCGTCGCGCTGATCGCGGCGCCGCTTCCGGTCCTCGCGATCGACATCCTGATCATCTCGAACTTCGCGCTGAGCCTCGTCGTCCTGCTCGCCGTGGTGGCTGCGCGTGACCCGCTCGCGCTGTCGAGCTTCCCCAGCCTGCTGCTGTTCACGACCCTGCTCCGGTTGGGGCTGAACATCGCCTCGACGAAGCTGATCCTCCTCACCGGGCACGGTCCGAGGATCGTCGAGGCCTTCGGTGTCCTCGTGGTGGGTAGCAACTACGTGGTCGGCGGGATCGTCTTCCTCATCCTCAGCGTGGTGCAGTTCATCGTGATCGCGAAGGGTGCTGAACGCGCGGCCGAGGTCTCCGCACGATTCACCCTCGACGCGATGCCGGGCAAGCAGATGTCGATCGACGCCGACCTGCGCAGCGGACTGATCACCATGGCCGAGGCGCGCGAGCGGCGCGTCCACATCGAGCAGGAGAGCAAGCTGCACAGCGGGCTCGACGGTGCGATGAAGTTCGTGAAGGGCGATGCCATCGCCGGCCTGGTCATCGCGGCGATCACCATCCTCGGTGGCATCGCGGTGGGGGCGGGGATGCAGGGGATGGGGGTCGGCGAGGCGGCACGACGCTATGCCCTGCTGACGATCGGCGACAGCATGGTGGCGCAGATCCCGTCCCTGCTCCTGTCGATCGCGGCCGGTGTCATGATCACCCAATCCGGGCCGTCGTCGAACGATTCGTCGGGACCGAACGGCATCGGGGACCTGATCGTTCGCCAACTCGCCGGCCACTCGAAGGGCCTGATGATCGCGGGGCTGATCCTGTTGGCGAGCGCGTTGCTGCCGGGCTTTCCCATGGCGCCGTCGCTGTTCGTCGCCGCCTTGCTCCTGGCGCCTGCGGTCCTGCTGATGCGACGCGAGGCCCGCGTCGGCGACACCACCGCGGCGCCCATCCCGGCGTTCGCGCGAACGGGTCGAAGTGCGGCGCCCCCCATGGTGACCTACGGCCCGGCCACGATGGCGCTCCCGCTGTCCATCGCGGCGTCGGACGACGTGATCGCCCGACTCGGTTCCGTGCGGGTCAACGTCGCGTTCGCGCAGATGAGGCTGAGACTGGCCGGCGACTCGGGTCTGCCGTTCCCCGGCATGACGATCGTCCCCAATCCCGCCGCCGCGCCGGGAGAGTTCGCGGTACGGACGTTCGACGTGACGCGGTTCCGGGCGCGTCTGCCCGCGGATCGGACGGTCGTGTCGTGTCCGGCCGGCAAGGAGGGCGCGGCGGGCCTCGAGCGCGATCCGGAGCTCGAGGTCCTCGCGCCGCAGTGGCGCCTCGCTCGATCGGCGGCCCCCCTTCCTGCCGGCTGCACGGCGGTGACGCTGGAGGTCTGTCTCGCCAGGGCGGTGATGCATGTGCTGGACCGGCACGGCGCATCGATGATCGGACTGGGCGAAGCCGCGATGATCTTGCGGGCGGCGTCCACGGAGTATCCGGAACTGGCCGCCGAGGTCGAGAAGGACGTGCCCATGAGCAAGCTCGCGGACATCCTGCGGCGGCTGGTCGACGAGTCGGTGCCGCTTCGCGACATGAGGACGATCCTCGAGGCCCTGAGCGTCGCGGCGATACGGGAGAAGGATCCCGTGCTGCTGACCGAGCAGGTGAGGCTCGCGCTGTCCAGCCAGACCTGCCAGCGGGTCGCGGACGATCAGGGCACGGTCCGCGCGGTTGTCCTGTCCCAGGCGTCCGAGGAGATGCTTCGGGCGGCACTGAGGGAGTCCCGCGGGAGCTACCAGCCGTTCGAGCCGAACGAGATCCTCGATCTCGTCCAGCAGTTCCGGTCGGTCGCGATGGGTGCCCCGGGCGTGCCCGTGCTCGCGGTGCAGCTCGAGACGCGGCGATTCATGCGCAAGCTCGTCGAGCCCCACGCCCGCGACATCCCGGTGATGTCGTTCGGCGAGCTCGCCGAGGCCCGGGAGGTCGTGCTGCTCGGCGAAGTGAACCTCAGGGGCTGAGATGGATGCGGATGCAGTCGTCAGGTTGTGCCAGGCGTCGTTGTGGATCGTCCTCGTCATCGTGACCCCGGTCGTGCTGGTGTCCGCGGGGGTGGGCCTCCTGATCGCGGTGATCGAGACGCTGACCTCGATCCAGGAGCAGACCGTCGGCGTGGCGGCGCGTCTCCTCGCGGTCCTGGTGCTGCTGCTGGTGTTCGGAGGTGTCGGAGGGACCGCGATCCATCGCTTCGCGCAGGAGCAGTTCGGACTCATCGTCCGGGTCGGCCAGTCGTGACGGGGCCGTTCGCGCCGTTCGACGAGGCGCTGGCCTGGTTGCTGGCGCTCGCGCTCAGCAGCGTGAGGTGGCTGGTCGTCTCGCTGTTCCTGCCGATGCTCAAGCCGTCGGTCATCAAGCGGACGACCTACCTCGGCGTGGTGTTCGCGATCGCGGCGCCGAACGTTCCGGTCGTCGTGGCGGGCCTGCCCGATCGGTGGCCGATCGCGTTCTGGCTGCCGGTCATCGCGAAGGAGGCGTTCATCGGCGTCGTCGTCGGTGTCGCGGCGGGCGCGGTCTTCTGGGCGGTGCAGTCGGCGGGAACGATCATCGATCAGCAGACGGGTTCGACGCAGAGTTCGGTCCTCGACCCGATGAACGACCAGGGCGGCGGGCCGAGCGGCGAGTTCCTGACCCAGACCTTCACGACGCTGATGCTGTCGTCCGGCGCGTTCCTGGTCCTGCTCGGCGGCATCTACGACACCTACGCGCTGTGGCCGGTGCTGTCGGCGTGGCCGTCGCTGTCCGAGCGCTTCGTGTCGGTGCTCTCCGAGGAGTTCGATAGGCAGTTCGCGCTCGGCGGCGCGCTGGCGCTGCCGTTCCTCATCGTGCTGTTGGTCGTCGAGGTCGCGGTCGGGTTCGCCGGCAAGGCGATGCCCTCGCTGGACGGCCACACCTTCGCGCAGGGGCTGAAGCAGCTCGCGGCGCAGTTCCTGATGCTGCTGCTGCTCGCGGCGATGTTCTCGAGGCTGATCGAGTATCTGGCCGCGTTCCCGGTGCTGGACGTCGTCAGGCGGATCCTCGGCGGCTGATCCGTCCGGCCGACGGGGCGCCGCGCCGGGACGGGCTCCGGGGTCGGGGAGGGGGGAGGGGTCGGCCGGGCTCCCGGGAAGATCGGTGGGTCCGGACCGGTGACGGTCAGCTGCCCCCCATCGCCGTCAGGCCGTCGTCCAGCGCGATGCGCAGGGCCTCGACGCATCGATCGGCATCGGTGGCGGCGAGCGTGAGCGGCGGGGTCAGCAGGATGCCCGACGGAAACCAGCGGACCAGCACGCCCTGCTCGTGCAGCGACCGCCGGATGGCGCTTGCGGCGCGTTCGCCGTATGGCAGCGGAGTACGCGCCCTGCGGTCCGAGGTGAGCTCGAGCGCGCAGAGGAGGCCGACCCCGCGCACCTCGCCGACGAGCGGATGGTCGGCGAGACGGCGCAGGCCCTGGAGCAGGTGCTCGCCGGTTCGGCGCGCGTTCCCGGCGAGGTCCTCGCGTTCGAGCAGGTCCAGGTTGGCCATCGTCGCGGCGCATCCGAGCGGGTGACCGGCGTAGGTCTGGCCATGGAGGATCGTGGCCTCGAACCGGGCCTCGGACCATGCGTCCGCGACCCGCTCGGAGACGACCGTCGCGCCGAACGGCACGTAGCCCGAATTGATGCCCTTCGCGAAACACATCAGGTCGGGGGTCACGTCCCAGAGGCGGCATCCGAACCATTCGCCCGTGCGGCCGAAACCGGTCACCACTTCGTCCGCGATCAGCAGGACGTCGTAGGCGTCGCAGAGCCCTCGGATCACCGGCCACAGCTTGGCGGGCGGAATGATCGCGCCGAAGGCGCACTGCACGGGTTCCGCGACGAACGCCGCGACCGTGCCGGGATCCATCCATTTCAGGGTGCGTTCGAGTTCGGTGGCCACCGCGAGGGCCAGGGCGTCGCCGTCGGCTCCGTCGGAGCGCCCGTACGCGTAGGGGGGATCGATGTGCCTGACGCCGTCGAGCACCGGCCCGTAGAGCCGCGGTGCGCCGGGGAAGCCGCTGACGGACATCGAACCGAGGCCGAGCCCGTGGTGAGAGAACTTGAATGACACGAACCGTGTCTTCTCGGGCTTGCCGCGCAGCTTCCAGTATTGGCGCGCGATCTTCAGCGCGTTCTCGACCGCATCGGTGCCCCCGCTGGAGTACATCACCCGGGCCATGCGCTCCCTGGACAGCAGTCCCAGCAGACGCCGTGCGAGGTCGAACTCTAGCCGGTGCGCATTGCTGCCGTGGCTGGGGAAGGTCACCAGTCGGCTGCACTGGCGGGCGATGGCTTCGATGATCTCGGGGCGGGCGTGTCCGGCGTTGACGTACGCGAGGCCGGCGGTCATGTCGAGGTACCGCCTGCCCGACTCGTCGGTGACGTGGACCCCCAGGGCCGATTCGGCCATGAACAAGTCCTCGGGCGGCAGGCCCGGTTGGGTCATCGGTCGCCACACGGACCGCAGGAGTTCGTTCATGTCGTTTGCGCTCATTCGATTTTCACCACGATGGATTGGCCGTTGCGGCGCAGATGGATCTCTTCGTCCGACGCCCAACGGATCGCGTACCCCTCGTCCTCGGAGGCCGCGAGCGGGTATCGATCGCCCTGCTTCGTCTCTAGATACGGTCCGGACGGACCGTCGGTCAGTCTCGCGAACGTGTGTCGCGTGGGCAGGGGCGCGGCGGTGGCAGGGAGGACGTCGGCCGGCGGAGCGGCGACGGCGGACTCGAGCAGGACCGAGCCGCCGCGGTCGTGCGTTCGCAACGGAGGCGCGGCCTCGAGGCCCCGGTCGTGCGTGAGGCTCGGAGGGGACGGAGGCGGGCTGCGAAGCGTGCTTCCACGCTGTGGCGACTCCGCGCGACGCGGATCGGCCGTGGCGGGTGTCGAGATCAGCGAGACCAGCGCCCAGAGCACCGCGGCGCATCCGATCGCCGCACACGCGATCAGCGCACCCGGTGCTCGGGCGGTCTTTGCCGCGTCGCCCGTCGATGACGCGTCCATATCCCAGGACGCGGACTCGGCGCCGGCCGGGTCGTCGAACGAGTCTGGTCGGATGAGGAGATCCGTGTGCCCGATGCGCACGCACGTCGGACCCGTCAGGGGCATCGGGCCTTCAAGGGGGCCGTGGTTCTCGACGACGACGACCCCCGAGTCGAGGGGGCGCAGCTCCGGCGGCGACCCCGGCTCGCAGTGCACCGCGAGGTGACGCGGCGCGACGGCCGCATCGAGCAGAACCAGCGCGCACTGTTCCGCATCCGAGCCGATCGTGACCACCGGCTCGTCGGTGTCGACGCTCGCTCCGGCGTTCAGGCCCGACAACACATGGATGCGTGTCACGGAGAGCCCTCGTCGACAAATCGCGGGGTGATGAGATACATGCGCTCGCTGCGCCCGCGATTCGTGCCGGCCCATCCGTCGGAGCGCGGCGGCGACTTTCCGGTCGGTCCCCGGCTGTAGTCGAGCGACAGGCCGCCGACCATCATGCTCTCGCCCGGACGCACGATGGCCGTGGTGCTGATCGAATGCGAGGTGTTGGCGTCCTCTGATTCGCCATTCCTCATCGCCACCAGCCCGTCGTGCAACGTGACCGAGAGCTGGATGCGCCGCGAGCCGTCGGCGTCGACCATCGACTGGGGGAGGATCCGCAGCCGCAGGCCGGTCTCGAGGCGCACTGTTTCCGGCGCCGGGGCCGACCCCGGTGCGGTCAGTGTCCGGAGGTTAGAGAACTCGGCGACGGTGTTGTCGAGCACCATCAGCCGGGGTTCCGCGATGATGCTCGCGCGGCCCGATGTCGCGAGCGGCGTCTCCGGAAGGGGGGCTCGGATCCGCACCGTCGGGGTCCGCCGGTGGGCCGTGCCATCCGTGTAGGTCGGGTCGGGCGATACCGGGCTCGCAGGGCTGACTGGATCACCGCTGAGGGGTGGCGTGACATCCGGGATGGGCACGAACGCCGTCTCCGCCTCCATGATCCGGACGTGCAGCTCGATCAGACGGGGCTTGACGTCGAGCAGTCGCAGAAGCTGCTGGTGGGACTCCATCCGGTCGGAGCGATCGCGGACGATGACGGCGTTCTGCCTGGGGTCCGCATGGATCTGCGGCAGAAGGTTCCCGGACTGACCGGGCGGCGGGAGCATGCTGTACCGGGACAGCAGGTCCTCGAAGGCCTCGTGCGACGCAGGCGGAACGTCGATGCTTCCCCCGGGAACATCGCGCCGGGTCGGCTTCGGCGCGTTCGACACGGCGGGACGCCGTGCCGCTGCGCCGCTACCGGGCCCGCCCCCGGCGTCGCTGCCGTGGTGGACCGTCCGCATCAGGCTGGCGACTCCGGGCAGGGTCAGAGTCTCCGTGCCCGACGTCATCTGACGGTCCCGTGCGCTGGCATACCGGAGCGGGAACACCCGGATCTCCTCACCCTCTGGATCGGACGCCACACGGGCGCCCTTCGCGACACCGCGCACCAGTTCGATGAAGCGCGGTGGCCCCGAGACGACGGCGAGGCCCGTGGCCTGGTCGTGCCGGATCGGGAAGCGCGGGTCCGCGATGCCGAGGCGCTGGAGCGTGGCGTCGAACGCCGCCGGACTCGTGCCCTGCAATCGCAGCATGACGGTCGCGTTGCGCTCGATCGAACTGATGTGCAATGTCGACCCGTCGAAGTAGGACATGAAGCCGAACAGGCCCTCGAGCTGCCTCAGCAGGCCCGCCGGCTCGGCGTCGAGGTCGAGGTTCAACGTGCCGGTGACGCGTGAGTCCAGGGCGACCCGCACGCCGGCACCCGCTGCGATACGCTCGAGCGCGGCGCCGATCGGCAGGTCGGCGGCCTTCAGCTGAACCCTCGACTGACGCCATGGAATCGTCGACGCGTCGGACGGGAGCGGCGACGCGAACAGCGAGACCCCCGTCAGCACGACGGCGATCGCTCGCGTTGCGAGCCGTCCTCCGAGCACGAAGGTTCCCACGAGCCACACTCCAAGCGATTCCGAACCGTCCGCTGAGTCGCATCCCGCGCGGGTCCGTTCCGTCGGGCACTGCGCGACGCCGGAGGCGCGTCGGAACCGGTGCGTCCGCACCGGGCACTCAGCAGCACTCTCAACGCCTGCCGGATACATCATGGCGATCCCTTTCGACGAAACGATCACGCGGACCGGGACCGTCCGATACGGTGCCCGGGTGTTGCTGGCCTGGGCGTGTGTCGCCGGGGGCGCGCACGCGGCCGCGTTGTGCGCAGACGCAGGCGGCTCGGTCTTTCGCGCCGCCTCGGATCCCGGATACGTTCTCTCGGACGTCCGATGCATCGCGAGGTCCGGCCAGGTAGCGGCCCCGGCGCCCGAACCGGAGGAGGCCGTCGTCACGCTCTCGGCCGGAGTCCCGGTCGCGCCGAGCGAGGCCCGCAGCCATGCCGGCGCTACGGCCCGGAAACAGGCTGCCGGCCTTCAGCACGCACGACAGCGCGCCGAGCGGTATGCAGCGTGGATCGATGCATCGGCCCGCAGCTGGGGTCACGATCCGGCGCTCCTCCACGCCATCGTATCGGTCGAGTCCGACTACGTGACCGAAGCGGTCTCCCCGAAGGGGGCGATCGGTCTCATGCAGGTCATGCCCGCGACGGCCAGGCGGTACGGCATCGTCGATGCACGCGCCGACCTCATGGATCCACGAACGAACATCGAGCTCGGCGCCAAGCATCTCGCATCCCTGAAGCGCGCATTCGACGGTGATCTGCGGCTGGTCCTCGCGGGCTACAACGCAGGCGAGCAGGCGGTCATCAACAACGGAAGACGAATCCCGCCGTTTCCGGAGACGCGTGCCTATGTCCGCGACGTCCTCGACCGCTACCTGTCGTTCAAGCGGTGCCGCGACGTGGTCGACTGTGTCCGCTGACAGGCAGGCCGATCGATGTCCCAGCAGATCTTCGACCGCTTGCTCGAGTGCCTCGCCGGCCGGGTCGGCGTGGATGCCGCCCGCCTGGTGGCCGCGCGAGTCCTGGACATCGACGGCGTCTCGTTCCGCTTCGAGTGGCGCTCGTTCGACAGCGAGGATGTGCTCCTCGCGGTCTGCCACTTCGGGCCGCCGCATCCCTCGGGCGACGTCCGCGAACAGTTCGCGAAGCTGCTCGAAGTGAATCTCTTTCTCCTGGACGCGGAGGTCGTCACGTTCTTCGCGGTCGACCGGAGAACCGGCGACATCATGCTGTGCATCAGGGCCCCCCTCGCTTCGCTCGGCGTCGACACGCTCGAGGGTTCGGTCGTTGGTGCGGCAGGGCAGGCACGCGCTTGGCGATCGGGCCAGTATGTCCAGGAGCCGTCGAGCGACTGAGATTCGGTCCATCGGCTGCTCGAGGGCCCACATGCACGACACGAGGCTCATGACTCGACACAGCTGTCGCGAAGCACGGACCTCAGTCGCGATACGCGGCTCCTGACCGTTCCGACGGCTACACCGAGTCGCTCCGCGGCCGATTCGTAGCTGAGGCCGTCGATCACGACCAGCAGCAGCGTCTCGCGATGCTCGGGCGAGACGTCTTCGAGCCGCCGGAGCACACTTTCTACGGTCGACCGCGCCTCATGGATCTCCTGGGGCGAAGGCGCCTGTTCGCCGATCGCAGCCAAGGTTTCGTCGTCGAGCGGCGAGATGTGTCGCCAGGGCGATCGGAGGCGATGGTTGCGCATCACGTTCAGCGCGATGCCGAAGAGCCAGGTCTTCATGCTCGAGGCACCACTGAACCGGTCGTAGCAGCGGAATGCCTCGACGAAGGCGATCTGCACGACGTCGTGGGCCTCGTCGGCGCTCGCCATCCGACGCGAGATGAACGCCAGCAGCGACTTGTGATGCTCGACGAACAGGCGGTGGATGTCGGCGGATCGCATTCGATCCCATGCCGCGTCGATGTCGCCGGTGATCTGCTGCATGGCCTGCGTCGGGCCGAGGTCCGAATGCGGTCCGTGCGGGCCGTTCGGGTGAGCGACCGTTTCGTCCAGCCAGTCCATGTATGTCTCCTCTAGGTCGGGAGCGGGACTGCTGCAAGGCGCGGGCCAGTTACTCGCGCGGTCCAAGTCGTTGAATCGACAGGGCGTCGGGGGCGACGCGACCCGCGCCTCGCACGGACACTCATGCCGATGGCCAGTCGTCGCCACAAGATCTTGTGCGAGGCGTCGAAGCCGGTCGCCTGCACGGGGCCATGCATTCGGAAAACAAGAGGGTCGCCATCAGCGCGCTGCATGGGTGGCGACTTGCAACGCGGGGTTGAGAGCATCGGGAAGGCGGGGGCGAAGAGCGGTCGACGATCGACGGCGCTTGCCCGACCGCTGCACCGCCGATCGAGCGCAGGTCGATGGCGCCGCCCTCGACTGCGTCCGTGGATGACGTGCCAGCGGAGGTGACGACGTTCGCCGCCTGTTCAGCCGCCGCTCACGCCGGGCGGTCGGTCGATGGCTGCCCCGACCTCGTGCCCGCGCCGCTCAGTCCGAGCAGGCGGACCCTGTAGCGCAGGGTCTCGAGCGGCATCGACAGATCGATGCTCGTCGACTTCAGGTCTCCGTCACGCCTGGCAAGCGCACGCGAGACGAGCGCCCGCTCGATCTCGATCATCTGTTCCCGCAGACCGCTGGTGTGGGTCGGGACGGGTCGCGCGGCGAGTGGCGGCAGCCCGATGGCGTATCGCTGCGCGGCAGCCGTCAGCTCCCGGTAGTTTCCCGGCCAGTCGTGGGACAGCAGCGTGGCGCAGACGATGGGAGAGATCGGGGCTGGCATCAGATCCATGCGCTGGCATTCGTTCTCGAGCAGCCGCTCGAACATGGTCACGAGTTCGCTTCCCAGCGACCGGATGGGAGGCAGCGTGATCTCGACGACCGCCACACGGTGCATGAGGTCCGCGCGGAACCGTTTCGCCTCGACCAGATCGCGCAGCGGCGTCTGCGAGGCGGTGACCAGGCTGAAGTTCGACGGTCGCAGCCGATGATCGCCGAGGCGGGTGGTGCCTCCGTCCTGCAGGGCCCCGAGCAGCTTCGCCTGCAGATGCATCGGGAGACTGTCGAGCTCGTCGATGAACAGCGTTCCGCCGTTGGCGAGCTCGAAGCGACCGGGTCGTGCCCGCCGGGCGCCGGTGTAGGCGCCAGGCTCCACCCCGAACAGTTCGCTCTCGATGAGCGTCTCGGGGAACTCAGAACAGTTGATCGACACGAACGGTCCTGGTCGTTTGGACAGTTCGTGGATCCGGCGTGCGAACGTGCTTTTTCCAGTGCCGGTCTCGCCGACCAGAAGCACTCTCAGGCCGGTCTGTGCCGCCAGTCGGGCGAGCACCATGGGATCGTCGTGGGGATCGCCTGGCGTGCCGGTATGCCGCTCGTCGCCGCGTCCACACGATGCGGCCGGATCACGGGATGCGACGGTCCTCGCCCGAACGAATCGCTCGATCGCCGCTGCGGCCGACGCCTCGGTGCGAGGCGCCTCGATCGATGCGAAGGCGGGCAGGTCGTGATAGACCCATCCCACGCGCGAGCCATCGATCAGACGGATCAAGGACCGCCTCGGGTCGGCGCCGAGCGCGTTCAGGCTCGCTGCATGGCGCGCGAGCGTGTGCGGCTGCACGTCGGTGAACAGCATCGGCTGGTCGGCGTCCGACCGCGGCGCGCTGCGCCCCGACCACTTCAGGCCCCGGACGCCCATCGATCGTGCGCCGTCGAAGAGCGCCTCGCGGACCTCTTCGTCGCTGCAGTCGATGTAAACGATCAATGCCTGGCTCGTCATGGCGTCGCGGTCGTGCGACCGTTCCCGGGCGCACGGCCCCCTGTCCGATTCGTCTGCTGAGTCATCCTGGTCCGCCGCGTGCGTCGACTGGAGCGTTTCTGACGCCCGGTCCTAGCATTGAAGGCCCCGAAACGCAGTGATTTCCAGACCTGCGGTCGTCACCGAATTTGGTGACAGTGCCGGCGGCGTCCGTTCGGGGTTCCCACGGCGCCACCTTGTAGGATCGAGCGAGTGCGGACCATCCCCCGATAGGGGCTAGGGGTGAGCACTAGTGTGACGATGCGGGGGACGCCGGGTCGGCCGCCCGGCCAGTTGCCTACGGGATCGAGGAACGGGAGATGAACATGTTGAGGCCTGGGCTCATCGCGGGCCAGCTCGTGATGACTAAGCTCGAGCCGGCGCGTCCGTTGGGGGAAGTGATTCCCCGTCCTCGCTTCGAGGCGCAACGACGGGCGGCACGGAACGCACGTGTGGTGTCCATCGTCGCGCCGCCAGGGTCCGGCAAGTCGACGTTGATGGCGGAGTGGCGTCGGCGGTGGATCGCCGAGGGATTGAGCTGTGTCTGGCTGTCGCTCGACTCGGATGACGATTCGGTCAGTCAGTTCTTGCTTCACCTGTGCACGGCGCTTCGCGACGTGAGCAAGGGGGTCGGCGATCAGCCTCTCACGCTGTTGACCTCCCAGGGCGTCGCTGCCCATCGGGTGATCGTGTCGATGCTGGTGAACGGCCTGCATCGGTGCCCGCGCGAGCTCATCCTGCTGCTGGACGACTTCCATGTGCTCTCGGACCCCTCGGTCCGGAATGTCGTCGATTTCCTGATCGTGCACGCGCCCTCCTCGTTCAGGCTCGTCGTGGCGTCTCGCGAACCCATCACGCTGCATCTCGCGCCGCTGTTCGCACGCGGACAGTGCCTGGTGATCTCTGCGTTGGAGCTGCAGTTCGACGAAGCGGAGACGACGGCATTCATCGACGTGTTGCCGCCCGACGAGCGTGACGGCTTGGATCCCGCGCTGTTGCTGAAGCGAACCGAGGGGTGGCCGGCGGCCGTCCGCATCGCCAGTCTCGACCGTTCGGGCGCCGTCGGGGCGATCGAGCGAGGGCGCGTGCCCGGGGCCGACTGGGCCGCGCGATCGCTGGATCGGATGATCGAAGGCGTCGTCGACGGCCTGCCTAGACCGATACAGCGGTTTCTCGCTGCGACTTCGATTTTCGATCGCTTCGACGCCGAGCTGTGCGCGGCGGCGACCGCCGAGCCTGACGCGGCGGTATGTTTCGAGCAGATGCGCCACAGCGGGCTGCTCGTCGAGACGATCGATCCGGAGAGGAAGTGGGTGCGACATCACGCGTTGCTGCGGTCGTATCTGTCAGGAACGCTGATCGGGCGGCTCGGCGTCGACGTCGTGCCGCTGCACCGGCGCGCCGCGGTGTGGTTCGCCGAACATTCCCAATGGGTCGATGCCGTCAGGCACGCCATCGCCGCGGGCGAACTCAAGATGGGGAGTCAGTGGTTGTCCCGCTGTGCGCTCGAGCTGGTGCAGAAGGGCGATCTGCTGACGCTCACGACCTGGGCGCGCCTGCTGCCCGCGGCGATGCTCCGCGACAAGGCGGGCGTGCAACTCGCACTGGCCTGGGGGTACGCGCTCGCGATGCGGTTCGACGAGAGCGAGAAGGAACTTGCGCTGCTGGAGGGGCGCGCCAGAGAGCACCCCGATCCGGCTCACCGTTCGAACGTGCTCGGTCATGCCTGCGTGGTGCGTATCGTCAAGGCAGCGCTTCAGGACGACGATGACGAGACGCGTCGTCTTGTCGACACCTGGGGCGGACCCAACACCGTGGATCGCTGGGCGGCCAACAGCGTCAGCAGCACGCAACGATGGCTGGACTGGCATGCGGGGAACTGGGTGGGCATGTACGCCCAGCCGTGGGTCTCCGGCGGTGACGACGGTGATCTGCGTGACGTGTTCACCGAGGTCTACCGTGGCATGTTGCTCGGCAGCGCCGAGTTCGAACGCGGGCGGTTCGCCCTCGCCGAGATCCATGCGCGTCGCGCGATCGAGGACGCGGAGCGGGCTGGTGGTACGGGTGGCATACAGACGGCGGTGGTGCTCCCTATCCTCGCGGCGATCCGTTACGAGAGAGGCGATCTCGAAGAGGCCGAGGCGTTGCTGCGGCCGTCCCTGGTGATGATCGACCATGGGGCGATGCTTCACTGCGTCGCGCTAGCCTATCTGTGCCTCGCGCGGATCGCCTATCGAAGCGAGCCGTCGGGCGAGCAGGCGTACAGGCGTCTCGAGCAGGCCCGCAAGTTGGGTCAGTCGCGCGGATGGAGCCGCCTTGTCACCGCGATGCTGCTGCAGCAGCTCGACTGGCTGACGCGCGAGCAGCGCATCGACGAGGCGTCCGCCTGCCTCGAGCAGATCCGTTGCCTATGCGACGGCGCCGTGCTCATGCCGAGACGGCCCAGGAGCGAGCTCGCCATCCACCTGGAATGGGGCACGGCCCTGTTGTCGCTGCGCGCTGGCGAAGCAAGCCGTGCGATGCACGCGTTCCAGCGACTGCAGGCCGTCGAGTCCTCGTTCGGCAATCTGCTGTCGAGCATACGGCTCGGTGTCGCCTTCGCGGATGCATGTGACGCTTCGGGTGACCACGACGCCGCCGAGCGGGCGATGCTCAAGGCGGTCCAGAGCGCGGCTGCGGTCCCGTCCCGCCGTTCGGTGCTGGACCATGGGCCGCGGGCGATCGTGCTGCTGAGGCGAGTCCGCTCCCGTCCGGACTGCAATGACCTGATGGGTGCCTTCATCGACGTCCTGCTGATGGAGCATGTCGAGCCGAATGCCCTGGATGCGGCACCGCCCGGCGTGCTGACCGCCCGGGAGGTCAGCGTGCTCGAGCTCGTCGGCAACGGGCTGCCGAACAAGCTGGTCGCGCGCGAACTGGGCGTATCGGTCGAGACGGTCAAGACCCATCTGTCGCGATCGTTCGTGAAGCTGGGCGTCGTCGGTCGCGTGCAGGCCGTTGCCACGGCGCGCTCCAGAGGGCTCATTCCCTAGCGGGCGGACTGTTCCTGCGATCTCGTGCGACGCCGCGCTCGACTCGGACGAGTCGATGGGAATGGCTTGTTCCTGCGGCATTCCACTCATGCACAGGAACCGACCGCCAGCCCGATCGTCGATGTAGCAAGCCCCGGAACCCTCGCTCGACGTCGTGGCTGACGTCGGTGTGCCGGATGTCTCCTCTTCACCCTCGCGTGAGTTCGGGCGCACGCCGTGCCCGGTGCGCCCTCTTCGCTGGCGCGGTTCGCGTCCGATGGGATGGCGCAGGCCGATTCGTCCATCGGGGGCACGACCCGCGGCCCAGCCGCGCTAAAGTGCCATCGACCCCCGCCCCGCCAGCCCCGCCCGCCACCTCACCACGTTCGGATGCCGCTCCGGATCCGGCTTGACCTTCACCACCCGTGCGAAGTCCACCGCCACCGCCGCGGTCACGTCGGCGATCGAGAACCGGTCGGTCGCGACGAACTCGCGCCCCGCGAGCCTCGCGTCCAGCACCTCGAGGAAGCGCTCCACCCGCGCCCGCCCGCGCTGCGCGAGCTCGGGGATCTGCGCGTAGTCCACCGGCCCCGGCAGCGCGCGGTTGACCATCGCCGGCGAGCCATTGCGCAGGCCCTCGGCGATCGCCATCAGGCCCTCGAACTCGGAACGCCAGTGCCAGCCCGCGATCTCGGCCCGCTCGGCGGGCGTGCGGCCCATCAGCGGCGGCTCCGGATACGCGGCCTCCAGCCATGCGGCGATCGACGCGTTGTCGGTCAGCGTCAGGCCATCGTCGGTCACCAGCACCGGCACCGTGCACTGCGGGTTGACCTTGCGGAACGCCTCGCCCATCTGCTCCTTGTTGGCGAGGTCCACCTGCACCACCTCGTGCGGCACGCCCTTCTCGGCGAGCAGGATGCGCGCGCGGCGCGGTGACGGGGCAGTCTTGCAGTCGTAGAAGACGATGGTCATGGCGGGGGGCTCCGTCGAAGGGTGCGTTCAGATGATGCGGCTCGTGCGCCCCGCCCAGTAGCGGTCGCGCAGCAGTCGCTTGTAGAGCTTGCCGGTCGGGTGGCGCGGCAGCTCGGCCTCGAAGTCCACCGAGCGCGGGCACTTGATCGGCGAGAGCCGCTCGCGGCACCAGGCGATCAGCTCGCGCTCGAGCTCGGGGCCGGCGTCGGCCATGTCCCGCGGCGTGACCACGGCCTTCACCGCCTCGCCCATCTCCTCGTCGGGCACGCCGATCACCGCGACGTCGAGCACCTTGGGATGGGTCACCAGCAGGTTCTCGGTCTCCTGCGGGTACACGTTGACGCCGCCGCTGATGATCATGTGCGCCTTGCGGTCGGTCAGGTGCAGGAAGCCGTCCGCATCCACGTAGCCGACGTCGCCGAGCGTGGTCCAGCCGCGTGCGTTGCGCGAGCCGGAGGTCTTCTCGGGGTCGTTGTGGTACTCGAAGGGGCGCCCGCCGGCGAAGTAGACGGTGCCGGGCTCGCCGACGGGCATCTCGCGGCCGTCCTCGTCGCAGATCCTCAGCTCGCCGACCACCGCGCGCCCGACGGTGCCCTCGTGCGCGAGCCACTCGTGCGCGTCGCACAGCGTCATGCCGTTGCCTTCGGTGCCGGCGTAGTACTCCCAGACGATCGGTCCCCACCAGTCGATCATCTGCCGCTTGACCGGGATCGGGCAGGGCGCGGCCGCGTGGATCGCGCAGCGCAACGAGGACACGTCGAAGCGCGCACGGACCTCGGTCGGCAGCTTGAGCATCCGCACGAACATCGTCGGCACGAGTTGCGTGTGGGTCGCGCGGTGCGCCTCGACGAGCCGCAGGTACTCGGCGGCCTCGAAGTGCTCCATGATCACGCAGGTGCCGCCGAGCCGCAGCACGCCCATGTTGAAGCGCAAGGGTGCCGCGTGATAGAGCGGCGCGGGCGACAGGTAGACCGTGTCCTCGCCCACGCCGTAGCGGTTGCGCATCGTCTCCAGCAGCGGATACGACGCGTCGATCGAACCGGCCTCGGGCGGCACGTATACCCCCTTTGGCCGGCCGGTGGTGCCCGACGAATACAGCATGTCGCAGCCAGCGACCTCGTCGTCGATGCGCTGCGCGGGCTGGGCGGCGACCGCGTCCTCGTACGCGGTCCAGCCGGGCGCGGTGCCGTCGATCATCCAGCGCGCCACGAGCGCGCCCGCTCCCTCGGCGGCCTGCGTGGCCACCGGCGCGGTGGCCGCGGTGGCGACGATCGCGCGCGCCCCGCAGTCCTCGACGATGTAGCGTGCCTCGCCCACCGTCAGCCGTGTGCTGATCGCGGTGTAGACCAGGCCCGCGCGGTGCGCGCCCACGCACAGCTCGTAGAAGCGCGGGTGGTTCTCCACGAGCAGAGCGACATGGTCGCCGGCCTGCAGGCCGCTCGCGCGCAGCAGCCGCGCGAAGCGGTTGCTGCGGGTCTCGAGCTCGCCGTAGGTGACGACCGTGCCGCTGCCGGCCATGACGATGGCCGGCTTGTCCGGCGTGCGCGCGGCATGGATGGATGGATGCATGGGGCGGACCTCCTGCGCGCGCGACGCCGGTGCGTCAGGGCTTGAACACGTAGCCCGGGCCGATGGCCGAGCGCGCCGGGATCGGCGGCAGGTCGGCGAACAGCTTCGGGTTGTCGGCCATCACCTTGAGGATATGCTTGGGCTCGATGTGCTTGTTGACGTCGAAGGTCTGCTTGAGGATACCCAGGCGCAGCAGGCGCTGCTGCGCGGCGTCGAGCGCCGCATAGTTGTTCGCCGACAGGCGGCGGTCGGTCTGCTGGATGTTGAACTGCATCGCGGCCTCGGCGATCTCGGGCTTCAGACCCGGGATCCAGCGCGTGGCCACCTGCGCGGCCTGCTTCGGGTTCGCGCGCATCCACTGGTCGGCCTCGGCCACGGCGGCGAGGAACTTCTCGATCGTCGCGCCGTTCTTCTCGACCCAGCCGCGCAGCGCGACGTTGTAGCCGACGTACGAGATCACGTCGCCGCCACGGACCACCTCGACCGCACCGGGCACGTCCTTCATCGCGACGATGGGCCACGGGTCCCAGGCGGAGAACGCGTCGATGCCGCGGGCCAGCAGCGCGACGGTCATGTCGGGCGGCGGCGTGTTCACCAGCGTCACGTCGGCCGGCGTCAGGCCGCCCTTCTCCAGCAGCGCGAGCACGTACAGGTGGTTGATGGTGCCGAACGAGGCGGCGATCCTCTTGCCGCGCAGGCTCTTCAGGTCGCCCTTGACGATGCCCGAGTCGCCGCGCGCGATCAGCGCCATGGTCGCGTCGGAGCCCATCTTGGTGGCGTTGCCGCTGTAGTTGCCCAGCGCCACCAGGTCCATGCCGCGCAGCACCGCGCCGATCATCGGCACGCCGACCTGCACGATGTCGTTCTCGCCGGACTGCAGCGCGTTGAGCGCATCGACGCCGGTCGCGTAGGGGCGCGCGATGGTGACGTCGAGCCCCTGCTTCTCGAAGAAGCCCCGTTCGAGCGCGATCGGCAGGCCGATCTGGTCGATGCCGGTCACCATGCCGGCCTTCAGCTTCACCATCGTCTGTGCGTGGGCGGCGGTGCCGGCCAGCAGTGCCGCGGCGAACATCAAGGTTCTGAACAGCATCGTCGGTCTCCTGGGTGGGTCTGTGAGGGTCTGTGTGGGTTTGAGGAACGGGATCAGGGCTGCTTCAACGGCTCGACGCGGCTGACCCAGTAGGGCCGGGCCAGCCGCACGAGCTCGGTCCGCGGCACGCCGCGGACCTCGACGGTGGTGCCGTCGGTGCCCGAGACGCGACCGAAGCGCTGGAACACCAGCACATGGAAACGCTCGGGCGGAAAGGGGAGGGTGACCAGCACGGCGAGCTTCTCGCGGTCCGCGGGGAACTCGCCGACGACCTTGCCGGGTGCGGCCGCCGACAGCCAGCCCTGGTAGATCAGCCAGGCGGCGAGCAGCAGCAGGACGACGCGGCCTTGCGTCGAGCGCAGCACCACGCGCGCGATCGTGCGCAGCGGACCGGGCCGGGGCGCCTCGGGTGCACCCGTCGCCGTGGCCGCCGCCGATGGGACCGCTTCGCTCATGCCGAGCGCACCCGCGCCAGCACCTTGGCCGACAGCGACTTGAACGCATCGTCCTCGACCAGCTCGTCCCAGCGGCGCGGATGCGGCAGCGGCACCGGAACGTCGTCGAGCACACGACCCTGCGACAGCACGATCACGCGGTTGGCGAGGAACACCGCCTCGGGCACGTCGTGGGTGATGAACAGCACCGTGGTGCGCCGCTGCTGCCAGATGCGGGTGAGCTCCTCCTGCAGCATCAGGCGCGTCTGCGCGTCGACGCTGGCGAAGGGCTCGTCCATCAGCAGCACGTCGGGCTCGTTGGCCAGCGCGCGCACCACGCCCACGCGCTGCTGCATGCCGCCGGAGAGCTCGGCCGGGTAGCGGTCGGCGGCATGCGCGAGGCCGGCGAGTGCCAGGTACTCGCGCGCGATGCGGTCGCGCTCGGCACGCGCCACGCCGCGCATCTTCGGACCGAAGCCGACGTTGTCGAGCACGGTCTTCCAGGGGAACAGCGCGAACGACTGGAACACCACGCCGCGGTCGGGGCCGGGCCCGACGACCGGCGTGCCGTCGACCAGGATGCGCCCGCCGGTGTGCGGCAGGAAGCCGGCGATCATGTTGAGGATCGTGGTCTTGCCGCAGCCCGAGGGGCCGACGACCGACACGAACTCGCCCGGCTCCACGCGCAGCGACACGTCGCGCACCGCCGTGACCTGCGTGCCCTTGTACGGGTCGTAGTACGTCTTCTGCAGCCCTTCGAGCGTCAGTGCCTTCATCGGTCCCTCGTCACCATGCCCCAGCGCTGCCCGGTCGCGCGCTCGATCGGCGCGAGGATCCATGCATCGACCGCGTACCACAGCACGCCCAGCACCACCATGCCGAGCATGATCTCCACCACCGAGCCGGCGCGCCGCGCATCGAACATCAGGAAGCCGATGCCGCTGGTGCCGACGATGATCTCGGCCGCGATCAGCGCGCGCCAGCCGTAGCCCAGGCCGTTGCGCAGGCCGGTCATGATGTTGGGCAGTGCGCCGGGCAGCAGCACCTCCCACACCACGCGCGCGGGCGATGCGCCGAGGCTGCGGGCGGCGCGCACCAGATCGGTCGGCACCGATCGGATGCCGAGCACGGTGTTGAGCACCACCGGGAACAGCACGGTGTAGACGATCACGAAGGTCATGGTCGTCAGGCCGAAGCCGAACCACACCAGCAGGATCGGCAGCCAGGCGATGTCGCCCACCGCCTGGAAGAACAGCAGCACCGGCCACAGCGCGGTGTGCGCGCGCCGGCTGGTGCCGATCAGCACGCCGAGCGGGATCGCCAGCGCGATGCCGACCGCCGCGCCCGCGGCGAGGCGGCCCACGCTGTCGGCCAGGTACTCCGGCAGGATGCCCTTGTAGACCAGATCGACGAACGTCCGCGAGACGTCGACGGGGCCCGGGAAGAAGGCCTTCGGGAAGACCTCGAACGCCGCCGTCAGCCACCAGGCGCCCAGCAGCGGCACGAAGGGCAGGATCGAGCGCAGCGCGGGCCACGCGGTCACGGCGCGCACCCAGGCGCGCTGCACGCGCTGCCAGGCGGTCGGGCGCACCGGCACGGAGGGCAGGGCGGTGCTCATGCCCGCACCATGCCCCAGCGCTCGCTGGTGAGCCGCTCGAGCGGCGCCAGCAGCAGCCGGTCCAGCGCCAGCCACAGCAGCCCGATCACCACCATGCCGAGCACGATCACCTCGGTCTTGTAGAAGTCGCGGGCGGCGAACAGCATGTAGCCCAGCCCGACGTTGGTGGCGATCATCTCGGCGGCGATCAGGCCGCGCCAGGCGAAGCCCAGGCCGGTGCGGACCCCGGTGACGATGTTGGGCAGCGCCCCCGGCAGCAGCACCTCGGTGAGCATCGCGAAGCGGCCGGCCCCGAGCGAGGCCGCGGCGTTGCGCACCGGCATCGGGATGCTGGAGACCCCGAGCAGCGTGTTGTACGCCACCACGAAGAACACCGCATTGAAGATCACGAAGGTGATCGCGCCGAAGCCGTAGCCGAACCAGAGCGTGGCGATCGGTATCCAGGCGATGCCGGCGAGCACCGAGAAGAAGCGCAGCAGCGGGCTGAAGAACGAGGCGACCGCGGGACTCACGCCCATCGCCACGCCCAGCGGGATGCCCAGCAGCAGCGCGATCGCGGTGCCGAAGGCGACGCGGCCCAGGCTGGCGGCGATGTGCTGGATGAGCGTGCCGTCGGCGATCGCCTCGGCGCCGGCCTGCACCACCGCCCCGACGCCGGGGAACACCCGCGGGTCGACGTCGAAGGTCCGGACGGCCACCGCCCACAGCACGACCAGGGCGGCCAGCGGCAGCACGAAGGCCGCTGCCGCGCGCGCGCGACCGGCCAGGCCGCCTCGCGGCCCGCTCGTCGTCATGGGGTGTCGTCTCCTGGGGCTGCCGTCCGGTCGTCGTGGGCCGGACCGGTCGACCCGTGGATCCTAGCCTCCCGCGTCGCTGCAGCGCAACTTCAGTCCCCGCTGCACGGAAACGCCGCCATCCCTGTCGGCGAAGGCGCCGCTGCGCGGCCGGAGAGGTCCGTCGAGCGCGCGGGACGTCCCGAGGCGAGCTCTGAAGGCGCTAGACTGTTGCGGTCGCACACCGACTTTGGCCGACCCCGCGCCGAGCGCTTCACGAGAGCCCGGTGCGACGGCCCCCGAGGACCATGGAAGAAATCCTGAAAGTACTCGACGACGATCTGCTGGGTGCCGTGCAGTCGGTGATCGAT
>JBIIPQ010000393.1:0-4277 GCA_044342535.1 Burkholderiaceae bacterium | reverse complement strand
AGAGCCGGATGCTGCGCGAAGCGTGCGACGTAGTCGCGCAGCGCCGGCATCGTCGCCGGGTCGATCCCGGCGTACCCGCCCCAGCGCTGCACCGTCAGCACGTACGCATCCAGGAAGGACGGCCGCTCGCCGGTCAGGAAGGGCTGGGCGCAGCCCACCCAGCCCTGGATCCGCTCGAGCTGCGCGCGGTAGCGCTCGGTGGCCGAGGCCCGCAGCAGCTTCTGCGCCTCGGGGTCGTCGACGAACTTCCTCGTCAGGAACACCTGCCCGAAGGTCGGATGCACCGTGTTGTTGATCCAGGCCAGCAGCGACAGCGTCTGCGCCCGCGCCCAGGGATCGGCCGGCAGCAGCCCGAGTCCCGGATGGCGCCCGGCGATCCAGTCGCAGATCGCGACGATCTGCGTGAGCGTGCGCCCCTCGACCTGCAGCACCGGCACCTGGCCGTCGGGGTTCATCGCGAGGTACTCGGGGGTCAGGTGCTCGCTCTTGTGCAGCCTGACGAGCACCGGCTCGAAGGCCTCGCCGGCCAGCTCCAGGCCGACGTGCGGGACGAATGAGCACGCGCCGGGCGCGTAGTGAAGGCGGATGGTCATGGGACGGTCTCCTCGGCGTTCCGGATCGCGGGCGGTCGCGCCCGTGAGCGCGCGGAAGCGGGCAGGTTACCGCAGGCCCGCGGGGGGCGGTCGCCTACAATCGCGCCCATGGAATCGGTCGACGCGGTGGTGGTCGGCGCCGGCGTGGTCGGGCTCGCGGTGGCCCGCGCGCTCGCGCTCGCGGGGCGCGAGGTGCTGGTGCTCGAGGCCGAGGAGGGCTTCGGCACCCAGACCTCGTCGCGCAACTCCGAGGTCATCCACGCCGGCATCTACTACCCGCAGGGCTCGCTGAAGGCCACGCTGTGCGTGCGCGGCAAGTCGATGCTCTACGCGTACTGCGCCGCGCGCGGCGTCGCGCACCGGCGCATCGGCAAGGTGCTGGTGGCGGCAGACGCCACCGAGCGCCCGGTGCTCGACACCTATGCCCGCAAGGCCGCGGCCAACGGCGTGCCGCTCGAGCCGCTGTCGGCGGCCGACGTGGCGCGCCTGGAGCCTGCGGTGCGCGCGGTCGCCGGCCTGTGGTCCGAGAGCACCGGCATCGTCGACAGCCACGGCCTGATGCTGGCGCTGCTGGGCGACGCCGAGGCCGCGGGCGCCACGCTGGTGGCGCACACCCCGCTCGAGCGCGCCCGCGCGGTCGACGGCGGCTTCGAGCTGCACGCAGGCGGCGCCGAGCCGATCGCACTGCGCTGCCGGCTGCTGGTCAACTCGGCGGGCCTGTCCGCGCAGCGCGTGGCGCATGCGATCGAGGGCCTCGCGCCCACGCACGTGCCGCCCGCCCACTATGCCAAGGGCCACTACTTCACGCTCGCCGGCCGCACGCCGTTCTCGCACCTCGTCTACCCGATGCCCGACCACGCGGGCCTGGGCATCCACGTGACCCTCGACCTGGCCGGGCGCTGCAAGTTCGGCCCGGACGTCACGCGCTGGCCGGCGGCGCCCGACTACGCGTTCGAGGACGGCCTGGAGCCCAAGTTCTACGAGGCGATCCGCCGCTACTGGCCGGACCTGCCCGACGGCGCGCTGCAGCCCGGCTACACCGGCGTGCGGCCCAAGGTCAGCGGGCCTTCGGAGACGGCCGGCGACTTCATGATCCAGGGCCCCGAGGTGCACGGCATGGCCGGCCTGGTGAACCTGTTCGGCATCGAGTCGCCGGGCCTGACCTCGTCGCTGGCGATCGCGCAGGAGGTCGCCGCCCGGCTCGGGCTCGATGCGACGGCCTCGGAGTGCTGAAGACCGACACCGCCCGCAACCGGCTGCTCGGCATCGGCCTGGTCTCGATCACCTTCGCCTGCTTCGCGGTGCTCGACACCACCGCGAAGTGGCTGGTGAGCAGCCTGCCGGTCATCGAGGTGGTGTGGCTGCGCTTCGTCGGGCACGTCGTCTTCACCGGGCTGCTGCTCGGGCCGCGCTACGGGCGCTCGCTGGTGCGGGTCGCGAACCCGAAGCTGCAGCTGCTGCGCGGGATGATGCTGTTCGCGATGACCGCGCTGAACTTCTGGGCGCTGCAGTACCTGCAGCTCGCCGAGACCGGTGCGATCCAGTTCGCCGTGCCGCTGCTGATCGCGCTGTTCGGCGCGTGGCTGCTCGGCGAGCGGCTGGATGCCGGCCGCTGGATGGCGATCGGCATCGGCTTCGTCGGCGTGCTGCTGATCGTGCGGCCGGGCAGCCAGGCGTTCCATCCGGCGATCCTGCTGTCGATCGCCAACGCGGTGCTCTATGCGCTCTTCAACCTGCTGACCCGCCGGCTCGCCGCGACCGACCGACCCGAGGCCACGCAGTTCCTGTCGGCGCTGTCGGCCGCGTGCCTGCTCACGCCCTTCGGCATCGCGTTCTGGCGCGCGCCCGAGAGCGCGGCGCAGTGGGGGCTGATCGCGGTGATGGGCATCTTCGGCGGGCTCGGGCACTGGCTGCTCGCCGCCGCGCACCGCTTCGCCCCGGCGACCGTGCTCGCGCCTTTCCTGTACCAGCAGATCGTCTGGATGACGCTCCTCGGCTGGTGGGTGTTCGGCGACGTGCCGGGCTGGCCGGTGGTCGTGGGCACCGGCGTGATCGTGGCCTGCGGCCTGTACCTGATCGTGCGCGAGCGGGCCGGCGCGACCGTCCGGTAACATCGGACCATCCGGTTCACGTCCCCCCGCACCGTCCATGGCCGAGCACGCGTTCCCCGAGCCGCAGGTCGACTTCGACCGCTGGCCGTATCCCGCCGTCGCCGCGCATCGCGGGGCGGGCAAGCTCGCGCCCGAGAACACGCTGGCCGCGATGCGGGTCGGTGCCTCGCTCGGGCACACGATGTTCGAGTTCGACGTCAAGCTCTCCGGCGACGGCAAGCCGGTGCTGCTGCACGATGCGACGCTCGACCGCACGACCAGCGGCTGCGGCCCTGCCGGCGCGCTCACCCACGCCGAACTCGCGCAGCTCGATGCCGGGGCCTGGCACGGCGCGGCCTGGGCCGGCGAGCCGGTGCCGACGCTCGCCGCGGTCGCGGCGTACCTGCGCGCCAACGGGCTGCTCGCCAACGTCGAGATCAAGCCCAGCCCCGGGCGCGAGACCGAGACCGGGGCCGCGGTCGGGATGGCGGCCGCCTCGCTGTGGCGCGACGCCGCCGTGCCGCCGCTGCTGTCCTCGTTCTCCGAGGAGGCGCTCGCCGCCGCCGCGCGCACCGTGCCGTGGCTGCCGCGTGCGCTGCTGGTCGACCGGCTGCCCGAGGACTGGGTCGAGCGCGTGCGCCGGCTCGGCTGCATCGCGCTCGACGCCCACCATGCGCTGCTGACCGAGGCGGTGGTGGCGCGGGCCCGCGCCGAGCGGCTGCGCGTGCTGTGCTACACGGTGAACGACCCGACGCGGGCCGCGCTGCTGCACGGCTGGGGCGTCGACTGCGTGATCACCGATGCCGTGGACCTGCTGCGGCCTTGAGCATCGGGCACGGGCGGGCGCGGGACGGGACGGATCGGCGGGACGGACAACGAGACCGACAACTGGAAGGACGAGGAGACGGGCATGAACGATCGGGTGAGGGTGACGATGGACGCCGGCGTGGCCGACGTCAGGCTGGTGCGCGGCGACAAGATGAACGCGCTCGATCCGGCGATGTTCGAGGCGCTGCGCGAGGCGGGCAAGTCGCTGATCGCGATGCCCGGGCTGCGCGCCGTGGTGCTGTCGGGCGAGGGCCGCGCGTTCTGCGCGGGCCTGGACTTCGGGCGCTTCGAGAAGATGGCCGAGAACCCCGGCGACGGCGGCATGGGCATGTCGCACGAGATGCGGCTCGGCGCCCGTACGCATGGGCTGTCGAACGACGCGCAGTACGCGGTGGCCGTCTGGCGCGACGTGCCGGTGCCGGTGATCGCCGCGGTGCACGGCGTGGCCTTCGGCGGCGGCTTCCAGCTCGCGCTCGGCGCGGACCTTCGATTCGTGACCGCCGACACGCGGATGTCGGTGATGGAGATCAAGTGGGGCCTGGTGCCCGACATGGCCGGTGCGCTGCTGATGCGCGGCCTGGCGCGTGCCGACGTGATCCGCGAGCTGACCTGGAGCGGGCGCGTGTTCGACGGCACCGAGGCGCAGGCGCTCGGCTTCGCGACCCGCGTCTGCGCCGATCCGTACGCCGAGGCGCTCGCGCTCGCCCGCGAGATCGCCGGCCGCAGCCCCGACGCGATCCGCGCAGGCAAGCGGCTGCTGCAGCTC
>JBIIPQ010000094.1:0-13081 GCA_044342535.1 Burkholderiaceae bacterium | reverse complement strand
GCGGCCTCCTTCTCCTTCGTGACGCCGCCGGCCTCTGCGCAGATCACCTGGCCGTCCGACATGCCGTCGCCGGCCAGCTTGATCAGCTCGTTCGAGCAGATGCCGTCGCCGCCCATGAACTTGGCGTTGATGCCGAGCTGCTTCATCTGGCGCAGCATCGGCCCCGCGACCGCGTCCATGCCGCCGTAGAACACGAGGTCCGGCTTCGCGCCCTTGAGCTTGGTGAGGATGGCGTTGAAGTCGGTGGCCTTGTCGTTGGTGAACTCGCGGCCGACGACCTTGCCGCCGGCGGCCTTGACGGCCTTCTGGAACTCGTCGGCGACGCCCTGGCCGTAGGCCGTGCGGTCGTCGATGATCGCGATGCTCTTGGCCTTCACGTCCTTGACGGCGTAGCGCCCGAGCGTGCCGCCGAGCTGGCCGTCATGGGCGACGACGCGAAACGCCGACTTGAAGCCCTGCAGGGTGTACTTCGGGTTGGTCGCCGAGGGCGAGATCTGCGGGATGCCGGCGTCGTGGTAGATCTTCGAGGCGGGGATCGTGGTGCCGGAGTTCAGGTGACCGATCACGCCGTTGACCTTCGCGTCGACCAGCTTGGTCGCGGCCGCGGTGCCCTGCTTCGGGTCGGCCGCATCGTCCTCGGAGAGCAGCTCGAACTTGACGGTCTGGCCGCCGAGCTTGATGCCCTTGGCGTTCAGGTCCTCGATGGCGAGCTTGGCGCCCAGCTCGTTGTCCTTGCCCAGGTGGGCGATGCCACCGGTCAGCGGGCCCACGTGGCCGATCTTGACGACCGTCTGGGCCGAGGCGACGCCTGCGGCGAGGGTGAATGCCGAGGCGACTGCGAGGCTCAGGACCTTCTGGTGCAGATTCATCGATGTCTCTCCTGGAGAGTGAGGCGGGTGTCGTGTGTACGGACAATCGGGCGCGACGGAACCCGCAGCTCCGTGCTGGGCTCGAATCGTAGCTGGAACGCGATCGAAAGCCAACGAAGGACTGGGATGCCGGCGGGACTCGTCGCGGTACGACGCGGCCGGAGGTTGACCTGTTGACCGCACGCGGGTCATGCTGCGGGCACGATGGCGATCCAGTACTGGTGGTGGGTTCTCGCGCTCGGCATCGGCATCCTCGAGCTGCTGTCCGGCACGTTCTATCTGCTCGTGATCGCGACCGGCTGCGCGGCGGGGGGGCTGGCTGCGGCGCTGGGCGCGCCGATCTGGGTGCAGCTGACGACGGCGGCAGCGGTCTCGGTGGCCGGCGCCGCCTGGGCCCGTCGGGTACGGGCCGGCGCGCCGGCCCCGGAGCCCGCGGGCCGCAACCCCGATGTCGTCGCCGATGTCGGCGAGCGCGTCCGGGTCCAGGCCTGGGATGCGGACGGACGCGCACGGGTCCAATACCGCGGCACCCAGTGGAGCGCCGAGCTCGCTCCGGGCGAACCTGCCGAGCCCGGCGAATACCGAATCCGCGAGGTCGCCGGCAACCGGCTGATCCTCGCCCGACCCTGATGCAGCCGTCGACGACGGCCCTGGAGGAACGATGATCGGAACCAGCGTGGTGGCGGCGGTGGTGCTCCTGCTCGCCATCGTGTTCGTCGTGCAGACGCTCAAGGTCGTGCCGCAGCAGCACGCATGGATCGTCGAGCGGCTGGGCAAGTACCACCGCACGCTGTCGCCCGGCCTGTCGTTCGTCGTGCCCTTCATCGATCGGGTGGCCTACAAGCACCTGCTCAAGGAGATCCCGATGGACGTCCCCAGCCAGGTCTGCATCACCAAGGACAACACCCAGCTGACGGTCGACGGCGTCCTGTATTTCCAGGTGACCGATCCGATGCGCGCCTCCTACGGATCGTCCAACTTCATCGTCGCGATCACGCAGCTGTCGCAGACGACGCTGCGCTCGGTGATCGGCCGGCTCGAGCTCGACCGCACCTTCGAGGAACGCGACTTCATCAACGCCAGCGTGGTGTCCTCGCTCGACGAGGCGGCGATGAGCTGGGGCGTGAAGGTGCTGCGCTACGAGATCAAGGACCTGACGCCGCCCAACGAGATCCTGCGCTCGATGCAGGCGCAGATCACCGCGGAGCGCGAGAAGCGTGCGCTGATCGCGGCCTCCGAAGGGCGCAAGCAGGAACAGATCAACATCGCCACCGGCGAGCGCGAGGCCTCGATCCAGCGCTCGGAGGGCGAGAAGCAGGCCGAGATCAACCGGGCGGAGGGTCAGGCCGCAGCACTCACGGCGGTGGCGGCCGCGACGGCCGCGGCACTCGAGCGGATCGCGGTCGCGGTGCAGCGACCGGGCGGCATGGACGCCGTGAACCTGCGGGTCGCAGAGCAGTACGTCCAGGCCTTCGGCGAGATCGCCAAGCAGGGCAATACGCTGATCGTGCCGGCCAACCTCGCCGACATGTCCTCGCTGATCGCGGGGGCGATGAGCGTCTTGCGCGGCGCCCAGCGGCCGGGCGCCCCGAGCTGAGCGCCCGGGGCAGGGGGCGCCGAGCCTGCCGCTGACCGGACTGCCGCGGCACGCCCCGGCCTCCTGGCGGCCGATCGGGCCGAGCACCGGGCGCCCGCGATGGCGATGCGCGCCGCGGATCCGGGCGGTCGGTCCGCGTTAAGGGAGCGTTAAGGCGGCGCGGGGAGCATGGCCCCATGCACTCCCTACCGCTGAGCATCACCGCACGCATCGCCTTCCCCCAGGTCCGCGCCGTCCGGGCGGCGGCGCCCGGGGCGCGACTGCGCCATCACCCGCTCGGCGACCCCGAGCGGGCCGCCGTGGAACGCTTCGTCGGCCGCGTGTACGCCGAACGGTACGGCGCGAGCGTCCCGAGCTGGGCGCCCGAACTGGTCAGCGTCGCCGTCGACGGCGAGATCGTCGCGGCGGCAGGCTGGCGACCCGCTCAGGGGCCCCTGTACCTCGAGCGCTATCTCGCCGCACCGATCGAGCGTCTGATCGTCGAGCGGCTCGGTCGCCCCGGTCCGCCGCGTGGGCGGATCGTCGAGGTCGGCCACCTGTCGGCGACCCGTGCCGGGCAGGGCGTGCGGCTGATGGCCCGACTCGGCGCTCACCTGGCCTCGCTCGGCTACGACTGGGTCGCCAGCACCGCGACCCCGGGCGTGCGCGCCACGTTCGAGCGGATGGGGGTCGAGGTGCTGGAGCTCGGACATGCCACCGCCCAGGCGGCCGGACCGCACGCCAGCGCCTGGGGCAACTACTACGAGCGCGGCGCGAGCGTCGTCGCCGGCGAGCTGGCGGGCAATCTGGCGCGCGTCGCCCCGGGGGGGCTGCGATGAGCGCGCCGATCGACTGGCTGCTGCGCGGCGATCCGGCACGGGACGCGCTGCGGGCCGAGGGCATCCGGCTGACAGCGGGCGAGCTCGCGGCGCGGGTGAGGCAGGCCGCCGCCGCGCTGCAGGGACAGGGCGTGC
Source organism: Burkholderiaceae bacterium (assembly GCA_044342535.1). Lineage (GTDB taxonomy): Bacteria > Pseudomonadota > Gammaproteobacteria > Burkholderiales > Burkholderiaceae_E > UBA4615. The sequence goes on along the minus strand of JBIIPQ010000094.1, from coordinate 9,662 downwards.
GGGTGCTCGCGACCCTCGTCGACAACGGCCCCGACTGGGCCGTCGCCGACCTCGCCGCCTGGCATGCGGGCGTCATCCATGTGCCGCTGCCGTCGTTCTTCACCGGCGAGCAGCGTGCGCATGTCCTGGCCGCCGCCGGCGTCGACGCGGTCGCCTCCGTCGACGGCACGGCGACCGGTGCCGGCACGGGCGTCGCCTGGGTCGGTACTGGGCTGCGGCTGGCGCGGATCGAGGCCTTGCCCGTCGCGATGCCACCCGGCACGGTCAAGGTGAGCTTCACGTCGGGCAGCACCGGCCGACCCAAGGGGGCCTGCCTCTCGGGCGCGGCGCTCGCCCGCGTCGCAGAGGGGGTGGCGACCGCGCTCGCCCCGATCGGCATCCAGCGTCATCTCGCGGTGCTGCCCTTGCCGGTCCTGCTCGAGAACATCGCAGGGCTGTACGCACCGCTCGTCGCGGGCGCCGCCGTCGTCCTGCCTCCGCTGGCCGCGGTCGGACTCCAGGGCTCCTCCCGCTTCGATCCGCGGACGCTCCAGGGCGCGGTGGCAACGTGGCAGCCCGATTCGGTCATCGTCCTCCCGCAGATGCTTCGCGCCTGGGCCGGCGTCCGCGCCGCCGCCGCGGAAACGCTCCCGGGGCCGCGCCTGGTGGCCGTGGGCGGTGCGGCGGTCGGCGCCACGACGATCGCCGCGGCACGCGCCACGGGGCTCGCCGCCTACGAAGGCTACGGCCTGACGGAGTGCGGCTCGGTGCAGACGCTCAACCTTCCGGGCGCCGATCGGCCGGGGAGCGCCGGGCGCCCGCTGCCCCATGCATCGGTCCGGATCGGCGCGGGCGGAGAGGTCGAGGTGCTCGGTGCGCCGATGCTCGGCTACCTCGGCGTTCCCGACGCCGCCCCCGCCGGCTGGTGGGCCACCGGCGACCTGGGTCGGCTCGACGAGGACGGCTTCCTGCACCTCTCCGGGCGCCGCGGCAACCTGCTGATCACCGCATTCGGACGCAACGTGTCGCCCGAGTGGGTGGAGACCGCGCTGCAGTCGCAGCCGGCCATCGCACAGGCCGTGGTCTTCGGCGAGGCCCGCCCCGAGCTGCTCGCGGTGCTCTGGCCAAGCCGGCCGGACGCACCGGCCGACACCTGCGCCGTTGCGCTCGCCGCCGCCGTCGAACAGGCCAACGCGACGCTCCCCGACTACGCCCGCGTGCGCCGCTGGGTCCGGGCCGAGCGCGGCTTCGACCCGGGGTCCGGCACCGCCACTCCGAACGGTCGCCCGCTGCGCGGCGCGATCGAATCCTTGCATCGGGCCGCGATCGCGGCCGCCTACGACAGGAGCATCGACGATGTCGTTTCATGAACGTCTGCAGGCCGAGACGGCCACCGAGCGTGCCGCGCTCCATGCCGTGCCGATCATCCAGGACGTGATGCGCGGCCAGGTGTCCGTGCCGAGCTACCGCGCCTTCCTCGTGGAGGCCTGGCATCACGTGCGCCATACCGTGCCGCTGCTGCAGGCCTCGCGGGACGCGCTGCCGGCGCGCCTCGACTGGATGCGTGCCGACTTCGACGAATACGTCGCCGAGGAGATCGGGCACGACGACTGGATCCTCGACGACCTGTGCGCTTGCGGCGCCGACGTCGAGGCCGTCCGGGCGCTGCCCGCGTCGCCTGCGACCGAAGTGATGGTGGCCTATGCGTACGACACCGTCGCGCGCCGCAACCCCGTCGGCTACCTCGGCATGGTCCACGTGCTCGAGGGCACCAGCGTCGCGCTCGCCCTGGCCGCTGCCGACCGCATCCAGTCCGGCCTCGGACTGCCGGACGGCGCGTTCACCTACCTGCGCTCGCACGGCACGCTCGACGTCGAGCACACCGCGCACTACGCCGACCTCGTGAACGCCCTCGAGGATCCGGACGACCAGGCGGCGATCGTCCATGCGGCCCGGATGTTCTATCGCCTCTATGCCGACGTGTTCCGCGGGCTGCCGCGACCGGTCGACACGGTCGCCGACGAGCGGGTGGCCGCGTGAGCGCCTCCGTGGTGCTGACCGGCGCGACCGGTGGCATCGGACGCGCGATCGCCCGTGCGCTGATCGCCCGAGGCGACCGGGTGGTGCTGGTGTCCCGCTCCGCGGACGAGGTCGGACTGCTCGCGCGCCAGCTCGGTCAGGGCGTGGCGCCCGGCTCGGTCGAGGCCCTGGCCGTCGACATCACGCGTGCCGAGGGGCGCACGGCGATCCTGCGGGTAGCAACTGAGCGGCGCTGCGACACGCTCGTGAACAACGCCGCCATCCCGAGCTTCGGCCCGCTCGAGGCGCTCGACGATGCCCACGTCGAGGCGGTGATCGCCACCGACCTGGTCGCCCCGATGCTGCTGACCCGCGCGCTGCTGCCGGTCCTGAGCCTGCATCGGCGGGCGACGGTCCTGAACGTCGGCTCGACCCTCGGACGGCTCGGCCTCCCGGGCTTCAGCGTCTACGGCGCGGCGAAGTTCGGCCTGCGCGGGTTCAGCGAGGCGCTGCGACGCGAACTGTCCGACGGACCGGTACAGGTCCTGCACCTCGCGCCGCGAGCGACACGCACCGCGTTCAACGACGCCCGCGTCGATGCCTACAACCGCGCGACCGGCACCCGGAGCGACCCGCCGGAACGGGTCGCTGCCGCCGCCGTCGCGATGCTCGCAGGCGGCCCCGCGGAACGCTTCCTCGGCTTCCCCGAATCGCTCGCGGTCCGTCTGAACGGACTGGTGCCCACCTGGCTGGACGGCGCGTTCGGCGCGCACCGGGCCGCGTTGCGCACCGACCGGACCGCGCCGGTGCTGTCGACCCCGATCCCCTTGGAGACCCAGGAATGAACCTTCGATTCAACCCCCGTCCGCTGGGCGCCGCGTTCGCGCTCGCGATCGGCGCCGCCACCATCACCGTCACTGCACAGGCCGCTCCGATCGACGACACCGTCGCCGAGCTGCAGCGCGAGTGGGAGACCATCGCCTACAAGCTGCCGCCCGCGCAGCGCTCCGATCGGTACGAGGCCCTCGCGACGCGGGCCCACCAGGCGAGTGCGGCCCACCCCGGGCGCGCGGAGCCGCTGATCTGGGAGGGCATCGTCGTCAGTTCGTGGGCGGGCGCCAAGGGCGGGCTCGGCGCACTGTCGCTCGCCAAGCAGGCACGCGGACTGTACGAGAGCGCCCTGAAGATCCGGCCCGATGCGCTCGAGGGTTCGGCGCTCAACAGCCTCGGGGTGCTCTACTACAAGGTCCCCGCCTGGCCGATCGGGTTCGGCGACAAGGCGCGCGCGCAGGATCTCCTGCAGCAGGCCCTGGCGATCAACCCCAAGGGCATCGATCCGAACTACTTCTTCGGCGACTTCCTCGTCGAGGCGGGTCGCCCGCAGGAGGCGATCCCCTACCTCGAGCGGGCACTCCAGGCGCCGCCCCGCGCCGGTCGCGAGCTCGCGGATGCCGGCCGACGCGACGAGGTCCGCGGGCTGCTCGATCGGGTCCGCGCCCAGGCCCGCTGATCGGCCGGGCTCAGGCCCGGGCCCGCAGCACCGTGACCCGCAGGCCCTCGTTGCCGGACGGGCCCCTCCGATTCTCGAAGCGGATGTCCAGTCCGTGCAGCGCGCAGACGCGCGACGCGATCGACACGCCCAGTCCGCTGCCCGGCTGCCTGGACCCGGCCGACCGGTGGAAGCGCTCGCCGAGATGGGCTCGGGTCGCCTCGTCGAGCCCGGGGCCGTCGTCCTCGACCACGATGCGGTCGGCGGCGACCTGGATGCCGACGCGACCGCCCCGCGGACCGTAGCGCGCGGCGTTGTCCACCAGGTTGCGGAGCATCGAGGCGAGCAGTCCCGCATCGCCCGCCATCGGCATCGGCTCGACGCCGGTTTCGGGCCAGTCGACGTCGACCTGCGCATCGTGCGCATCGATCACCGGAAGGGCGTCCTCCAGCGCCTGCCCGATGACCGATCGCCAGTCGATCGGGTCGTGCCGCAGACCGGTCGACGCATCGGCGCGGGCCATCGCGAGCATCTGGGACACCAGGTGGGCCAGGCGCTGCAGTCCGGCCGAGACGCCGACGACCGCCCGCTCGCGATCGGCTGCATCGCCCGAGAGGCGAAGCGCATCCCAGTGGGCCCTCGCCGTCGCGATCGGCGTGCGCAGCTCGTGGGCCGCGTCCGCGGTGAAGCGCCGTTCCTGCCGGATCGCGTCGTCCACGCGCAGCAGGAGCCGGTCGATGGAGCCCACCAGCGGAACCAGGTCGGCCGGCACGGCGGCGTTGCCGATCGGCGTGAGATCGTTGGCGTCGCGGCGCTCCAGCGCCTGCGAGAGCGACCGCAGCGGCTCGAGGGCCTGCCGCACCGAGAACGCCAACGCCACGAGCAGCAGCGGCAACACCGCGAGCCACGGGAGCAGCTGCGAGAGCAGCAGCCCTTCGGCCAGTTCGGCCCGTTCGGCGAGGTCCTGCCCGACCGCGACGCGCCTCAGTCCGCCGGTCGGGTCGAGCAGGTAGTAGATCCGCCACCTGCGACCGTCGATCGGCATGTCGACGAATCCGTCGGCGCCGTCGCGCCAGGGCAGAGACGCCCCCTCGGTGTCGGACAGCACGCGGCGATCGCCGACCCAGACCGCGACCGACATCGTGTCGAGCTCGGCCGCCCCACCGACCGGAACCGGCGCGCCGCCGCCCGGCGCCTTGGCGGGCAGGTCGGTCGCCTCGATGGTCGGGGGCAGCAGCGACAGCACCTGCCGCGACAGCCGGACCAGTTCGGTGTCGTAGAGCTCGTCGATCTCGTGCTGGGTCCGCCACCACGCGGCGCCGGCCGCGACCGCCCACACCAGCGGTGCCATCAGCGAGATGTAGATCAGCAGCCTGCGCTGCAGGGTCATGGCGGGCCGTCCGCAGGCGGCAACGAGTCGGGCGAACCGAGCGCATAGCCGACGCCACGGACGGTTCGCACGATGGCCGGGTCGATCTTTCGGCGCAGGTGGTGGACGAACACCTCTAGCGCATTGCTGTCGAGCTCGCGGTCCCAGTCATACAGCTTCTCGAGCAGCGCGGCCTTCGACAGGATCCGATTGGGATGCGCGAGGAGCACCTCGAGCAGCGCGGCCTCGCGCGGAGTGAGATCGACTGCTCGACCCTGCCAGCTCGCGCTGCGGATGTCCGGGCGGTAGTCGAGCGCACCGTGTCTCCAGACGGGCTCGGGGCGGCCGCGCACCCGCCGCACCACGGCCCGCAGCCGTGCCGCGAGTTCCTCGACGGCGATCGGCTTGACCAGGTAATCGTCCGCGCCGGCGTCGAGCCCGCCGATGCGGCTGTCGACCGCGTCACGGGCGGTCAGGATGAGCACCGGTACCCGGTCGCCGCGGTCCCGCCAGCGGGCGAGCCATGAGGTGCCGTCGCCCTCCGGAAGCCCGAGATCGAGGACGATCGCGTCGTACGGTGCCAGCCCCAGCGCCGTGTCGGCGCTCGCGCCCCGGTCGACGCGGTCGGCGGCGAAGCCCAGCGCGCGCAGTCCGGCGATCAGGCCCTCGGCGAGCGCATCGTCGTCCTCGACCAGCAGGACCCTCATCGATGCGTCCGCGGTCCGCCGTCCACCTTCAGCCCGAGACGCGGGTGCCGGTCTTGACCAGCCGCTGCTTCTCGCGCTGCCACTCGCGGTCGCGCTCGGCGTCGCGCTTGTCGTGCTGCTTCTTGCCCTTGGCGAGGCCCACCTCGAGCTTGATGCGACCGCCCTTGTAGTGCAGGTCGAGCGGCACCAGGGTGTAGCCCGCACGCACGACCTTGCCGATCAGCTTGGCGGTTTCCGACGCATGCAGCAGGAGCTTGCGCGTGCGCGTCGGATCCGCGTGGACGTGGGTCGAGGCCGCGGTGAGCGGGGTGATGTGGGCGCCGAGCAGGAACAGCTCCGCGCCGCGGATGATCACGTACGCTTCCTTGAGATGGGCCCGACCGGCGCGGATGGCCTTGACCTCCCAGCCCTCGAGGACGAGCCCGGCCTCGTGCTTCTCCTCGATGAAGAAGTCATGGTAGGCCTTGCGATTGTCGACGATGCTCATGGGAGGGCGCGCGGCCCGGAGGGTAGAATCCGGCCGATTCTAGCAGCCGCCCCCTCGGGTCCCGCCGAGCCCGCCGCGATGCCCTCGGTCCAGAAGTCCGTCCTCGTGCCCTATGGCGCCCCGCTGATGTTCGGCCTCGTCGAGCAGGTCGAGGCGTATCCGCAGTTCCTGCCCTGGTGCGGTGGTGCCCAGGTGCACGAGCGCAGCGAGGGCCGGATGGTCGCGACGATCCGCATCGACTTCCGCGGGCTGCAGCAGTCCTTCACCACCGAGAACCTGCACGAGCCCGATCGCAGCATCCGGATGTCGCTGCGCGATGGCCCGTTCTCGCGCCTCGACGGGCTGTGGCGCTTCACGCCCCTGCGCGAGGACGCCTGCAAGGTCGAGTTCTCGCTCGACTACGTGTTCGCCGGAGCGCTGCTGTCGCGAGCGCTGTCACCGGTGTTCGACCAGATCGCGGCCAGCTTCGTCGATGCCTTCGTCAAGCGAGCCGAGGCCATCCATGGCTGAGGGGACGCTGCCGATCGAGCTGGTCTGGATCGGCGTCGAGCCGCCCCTGCGCCTGGCGCTCCGGGTCCCGGCGGGCACCACCGTCGCGCAGGCGCTCGCCCTCAGCGGCATCTCGGCGTTCATGGCCGCCTCCGGGCGCGCCCCCGCAGGCGAGGGGCCGCTGGACGGGCTGGCGGTTGCAGTGCACGGGCGGGCGGCCGCTCCGCACGACCGACTGCACGAGCATGACCGCATCGAACTGCTGCCGCCGCTCACGGTGGACCCGAAGGTCGCGCGCCAGCGGCGCGCCGATCACCGGCGCAGGCTCGCGGGCGAGCGCCGCTGGACGCCCGACCGCGAACGGACGGTGCCGCGCGGCGCCTGAATCAGGATTTCGTGCAGTGCTCGCGCGAGGTCTTGCGGGCGGCCTCGATGCGGGCGGCGCGCTGCTCGTCATCGATGAATTCGCGCTCGCCGCGCTCGTTGACGCGTGACACCCGCATCCCGCTCTCGAGCGTGCGCAGCTCGGCGCGGGTCTCCTCGCAGGCAGCGGCCGCCTGCCGGGTCTTCGCCGTCTCTTCAGCCGCCTTGCGCTCGGTCTCGGCCCGCTCCATGCGGCGCTTGCGGAACTCGAGCTCGCGGTCGGCCGAGGAGACCGCTGCAGCCGAGCCCGTGCCGGCTCCGGGGGCCTTGGCGGCATCGCCAGCCGTGCCCGACGAACGCTCGGCGGACGCGCGCAGCCCGGGCGCCTGCAGCACCGCGTCCGGCGGGATCGAGGTGGGCGGCGGCTGGTCGGAATAGACCATGCGCCCGTTCGCGTCGCGCCACTTGTATTGCGCGGACACATCGGGGGCGACGACGAGCGCTACGAGGAGCAGCGGCAGCAGGTATCGGAGCGGCAGGAGTCGGCGCGTCATGTCCGGGCCCAACGGGCGGAGCGGGAGTACCGGACGATGCTATGCCCGGGCCGCCGCGAGCCTCGCGCGAGCCCGACCGGCGGCCGGGGGACGGTGCCGGGCGGAGCCCGGTATACTCCGCTTTTGTGCCTAGAGGCCCCCATGCGACTGGCCAAGAAAGCACTGACGTTCGATGACGTCCTGCTGGTTCCCGCGTTCTCCGAAGTCCTCCCCCGAGACACCTCGCTCGCCACGCGCCTGACGCGCGGCATCTCGCTGAACATCCCGCTGGTCTCTGCGGCGATGGACACCGTCACCGAGTCGCGCCTCGCCATCGCCATCGCCCAGGAAGGCGGCATCGGCATCGTGCACAAGAACCTGCGTCCGTCCGAGCAGGCTCGCGAGGTCGCCCGGGTCAAGCGTTTCGAGTCCGGCGTAGTCCGGGATCCCATCACTGTCACGCCCGACATGCCGGTGCGGCAGGTGATCGAGATCACCCGCCAGCACCGCATCTCCGGCCTCCCGGTGGTGCAGGGCAAGCAGGTGGTCGGCATCGTGACCAACCGCGACCTGCGCTTCGAGTCCCGCCTCGACGCCCCGGTCTCCTCGATCATGACGCCGCGCGAGCGCCTGGTGACGGTCCGCGAGGGCGCGACGCTCGAGGAAGCCAAGTCGCTGATGCATGCGCACAAGCTCGAGCGCGTGCTGGTCGTCAACGACGCGTTCGAGCTGCGCGGCCTGATGACCGTCAAGGACATCCTCAAGCGCACCGAGCATCCCAACGCGTCCAAGGACGAGTTCGGCAAGCTGCGCGTGGGCGCGGCGGTCGGCGTGGGCCCGGACACCGACGAGCGCGTCGAGCTGCTGGTCAAGGCCGGCGTCGACGTCGTCATCGTCGACACCGCACACGGCCACTCCAAGGGCGTGCTCGAGCGCGTTCAATGGATCAAGCGCAGCTTCCCTCAGGTCGAGGTGATCGGCGGGAACATCGCCACCGCCGATGCGGCGCGCGCGCTCGCCGAGGCGGGTGCCGACGGCGTCAAGGTCGGCATCGGCCCGGGCTCGATCTGCACCACCCGGATCGTGGCCGGCGTCGGCGTGCCGCAGATCAGCGCGATCAGCGACGTGGCCGACGCGCTCGCGGGCAGCGGCATTCCGCTGATCGCCGACGGCGGCATCCGCTACTCCGGCGACGTCGCCAAGGCGCTCGCCGCCGGTGCCTACACGGTGATGATGGGCTCGATGTTCGCCGGCACCGAGGAGGCGCCCGGCGAGGTGATCCTCTACCAGGGCCGTTCGTACAAGAGCTACCGCGGCATGGGTTCGCTCGGCGCGATGGCCGACGGCGCCGCCGACCGCTACTTCCAGGACTCGTCCGCGAACGTCGACAAGCTGGTGCCCGAGGGCATCGAGGGCCGCGTCGCCTACAAGGGCTCGGTGCTCACCATCATCTACCAGCTCTGCGGCGGGGTGAGGGCGAGCATGGGCTACTGCGGCTGCCGCGACATCGACGAGATGCGCACGCGCCCGAGCTTCGTCGAGATCACGTCCGCCGGCATGCGCGAGTCGCATGTGCACGACGTCCAGATCACCCAGGAAGCGCCCAACTACCAGGTCGAGTGAGCTCGACCGTCCTCCAGGACCGGGCCGGCACGACCGCCCCGGCGAGCGCCATGCACGATCGCATCCTCATCCTCGACTTCGGCTCGCAGGTCACGCAGCTCATCGCGCGCCGCGTGCGCGAGCTCGACGTCTTCTGCGAGATCCATCCGCACGACGTGTCGGAGGACTTCGTCCGGGCCTATGCGCCCAAGGGCGTGATCCTCTCCGGCAGCCACGGCTCCACCTACGAGGACGCCTCGCTCGCCGCGCCGCAGGCGGTGTTCGAGCTCGGCGTGCCGGTGCTCGGCATCTGCTATGGAATGCAAACCATGGCCGCGCAGCTCGGCGGCACGGTCGAGTACTCGGACCACCGAGAGTTCGGCTACGCGCAGGTCCGCGCCCGGGGCCACACGCGGCTGCTCGACGGCATCGAGGACAGCCGCAATGCCGAGGGCCACGGCCTGCTCGACGTGTGGATGAGCCACGGAGACAGCGTCACCGCGCTGCCAGCCGGCTTCGTCGTGATGGCCTCCACGCCGAGCTGCCCGATCGCCGGCATGGCCGACGAGGCGCGCGGCTTCTACGCGGTGCAGTTCCACCCTGAGGTCACGCACACGAAGCAGGG
>JBIIPQ010000093.1:0-13107 GCA_044342535.1 Burkholderiaceae bacterium | reverse complement strand
ATGCGCGCCATGCCCCGCGCCCCCGCCCCGCGCTGTCCCTGTGGTCACGATGCCGCCTACGACGCCTGCTGCGGCCGCTGGCACGCCGGCCCGCTGCACCGGTGCGCCCCGGACGCGGAGTCGCTGATGCGCTCGCGCTACAGCGCCTACGTGCTCGGGCTCGTGCCCTACCTGCTCGACACCTGGCACGCCCGCACGCGGCCCGCCACGCTGGCGCTCGACCCGGCGACGAAGTGGCTGGGCCTCGAGGTCCGGGCCCGCCGCAGCATCGACGAGCACCATGCCACGGTCGAGTTCGTCGCCCGCTGCCGGGATGCGGGCCGCGCGACGCGGCTGCACGAGACCAGCCGCTTCGTGCGCGAGGACGGCCGCTGGCTCTACGTGGACGGCGATTCGGGCTGATCGGGCGCTGATCGGGGGCGGCACCGACCGGGTGCCTCGCGACCAGGGCCGCGGCACGGGGTCCTGACGCTATCATCGCCCCCGATGCGCGGTGCAGTCGACGCCACGCGCGACACGAGGAGACACCCCATGGATCGCATCCTTGCCGCGTCCGCCCCGGCGCCCGCGCGCCGCCGCGCGCTCGCCGCGCTCGCCGCGCTCGCCGCCGCCCCGGGCACGGCCCGCGCCCAGGCCTACCCGTCGCGCACGCTGAGGATCGTCGTGCCGCATGCAGCCGGCGGCAACTCCGACGCCTTCGGCCGGATCCTCGCGCAGCGCCTGGCCGAGCGCATCGGCCAGCCCGTCGTCGTCGAGAACCGCACCGGCGCGGGCGGCACCATCGCCTGCGCGAGCATCGCGCGGGCACCCGCCGACGGCTACCAGATCGTCGTCGCCGACACCGGCACACATGCCATCGCGCCGCAGCTCTACGGCGCCCGGCTGCAGTACGACGTCTTCAAGGACTTCACGCCGGTCTCGCTGGCCGCGACCTTCCCGACCGTGCTGCTGCTGCATCCGTCGGTGCCCGCGACGACCGCGCAGGAGTTCATCGCACTGGTGAAGTCGCAGCCCGGCAAGCTGACCTTCTCGTCGGCCGGCACCGGCAACGGCTCGCACCTCGCGCAGACCGTCTTCCTGCACGCCGCGGGCGGGCTGGACATGATCCACGTGCCCTACAAGGGTGGCGCGCCTGCGATCCAGGCGCTGATCGCAGGCGAGGTGCAGATGACCGCAGTGAGCGTGAACACCTCGCTGCCCCACATCCGCTCGGGCCGCGCCCGCGCGCTGGCGCTCGCCTCGAGCAAGCGCTCGCCGGCGCTGCCCGAGCTGCAGACGCTCGCGGAAGCGGGCGTGCAGGGGGGCGAGGCCGACAACTGGCTGGCGCTGCTGGCGCCGCCGGGGTTGCCGGCCGACATCGCGGCCACGCTCGCGCGCGAGGTCAACGCGACCCTGGTCCTGCCCGAGGTGCGGGAGAGGCTGGCCGGCCTCGGCCTGGAGGTGGTCGCCGGCGGCAGCCAGGCCTACACCGAGCTGCTGCGGCGCGACGTCGTGAAGTGGACCGATGCGGTCAAGCGCAGCGGCGCGGTCGCCGACTGAACCGGGACGGGCGGCCGCGGCGCCCGCTCGGCCGAGCCGGGCGCAGTGGCCGCAGGGTGGACAAAGCGCCGGATCACCGCGTCCCGACAGCGGCCGCAACGGCCGATCGGCCGAAAAGACCCTGGACAAAACCCGGGCATCGGGGCGCTGCGCGCGGTCGCGACGCGCGCCCGGGCACCGCGCCGCCGGCGCGAAGGCTGCGGTGCCGACCCCGGGCGTGGGCCCCGGAACCGCCCGGCCCCGAGCATCGGGCATGGCCGGAGCCGGTGCCGGGAACCCGTTGCGGCATGCGGTTCTCCGGGATGTCCGGGCGCCTGCGGCACGCCCGACAGCGCGTCGCAGATCCAAGGCCGGGCTTGGACTGACGCAATGCAGCAGAAACCGTTCGCTTCCGTTCGTCTCACGCCGGACGCGGCCGAACAGGCGACTGCATGATTTTCGAGACGGTGCACCCACAGGGATTGTTGCGTCGCACCAGAAGGCCCTGTAGAGTTCGAAGTGTCTCCTCCACCTCCTCAATGGTGGTTTCAGGCCCGAACCTCACGGTTCGGGCCTTTTCTTTTCCGGCGCCGGATTCCTCGTGCCGGCAGGCAACCGTCCCGTCCGACCAGGCTGCGCGGCCTGCGCGATCCGCTTCGATTCACGCCGTGGCCGCAGCCCGTCCGTGCGGCGCGACAGGCCGACGACTGTCAAGTCGAGATGACGCTCACTCCTGTCCGCCTTGCCATGCGACCCCAGCGATCGTCGGCGCATGGCGGGCCGTCCCGGCCGCAGCGCCCCGCTCTGCTCAGCGCTTCCTGCGCACGCGATGCACGTCGTGCGTGACGAACGCCGAGTCGCCCGCGCCCGGCGTGGGGCGTGCGAGCCAGTCCGGATGCGCGAGCGTGTCGCGCAGGTCCGCCAGGCCCGAGCGCCAGTGGTCGCGCATCGACAGCAGGCCGAACTGGTAGTCCTTGAAGTGCCCCTCGAAATCCTTGTCGTCGAAGATCAGGTGCACGACGTTCACGCGGCGGTCGTCGGCGAGCGCCGCTGCTCGGCGCGCGGCAGGATGGCCGCGATGCTCGGTGGGCACCAGCTCCAGCAGCTCGCGCAGCAGCTTGGCCTGATCGGCCTCGGCGCGCAGCACGTCGGTCACCAGCCGCGTGCGGCTCGAGAACTGGATGTCCTTCTGCCGGTTCGCGACCTCGAACAGGTCACGCGGCAGCGTGCCGCTCGCGCTCCAGAGGTCGACCTGGAACACCAGCGCGTCGCGCCGATGCGACTGGCCGAGCACCGCCGCCAGCGGCGTGTTCGACACGATGCCGCCGTCCCAGTACCAGCGCTCGCCGACGTTCACCGCCGGAAAGCCCGGCGGCAGCGCGCCCGAGGCCATGAAGTGCTCGGGCTCCAGCCGTTCCTCGCGGTTGTCGAAATAGCGGAAGTTGCCGCTCTCGACATCGACCACGCCGACCGACACGCGCATCGAGTCGGGCGCGGCGATGCGGTCGAAGTCGACGAAGCGCTCGAGCGTCTCGCGCAGCGGCCCGGTGTCGTACCAGCTCGCGCCGCCCGGCCCGGGCCGGTGCACCGACCACGGTGGCGGCAGGCGCGGCGCGAAGAAGCCGTTCTGGCCCTCGAGCAGCGCGCGCCAGGCCTCGCCCGCGTTGATCGCGGTCATCGCCGGCTCGAAGGCCTGCAGCCACGGCTCGAGCATCGCGGGAATCGCGTTGACCGGCGAGACCGGCAGCACCGGAGGGCGGCAGATCGTCTCCCAGAACTCGCGCAGCCGCTCGACACGGGTCTCGGGCGGATTGCCCGCGACGATCGCCGCGTTCAGCGCGCCGATCGAGATGCCGGCCACCCAGTTCGGCTCGATGCCGGCCTGCGCGAGGCCCTCGATCACGCCGCCCTGGTACGCGCCGAGTGCGCCGCCCCCCTGCAGCACCAGCGCGACCACCGGATAGCCGGCGGCCACCTCGGCGGGTGTCGGTGCGGGCGTCTTCACGCGCACCCTCGCGGCGCGGAAGGCGGCGCGGGCGCGCGGGTGCGGCCGTGGGAGATGGCAGGAATCATCGGAGGCCTCGGGGCGAATGGGATCCGCGACGGCCCATCTTATCCGGCGGGCGCGTCCCGGCTCGCGATCGGCGCCGGCTCGAGACCGGCGCGCGAGCGCACGATCACCAGCGTCGATGCGGCGAAACAGGCGGCGGCGGTCGCGATCGCCGCCCCGGGGCCGGCGTGCAGTGCGATCAGGCCGCCGGCGAGCGCGCCGAGCGGACGCACGCCGTAGACCGCGAGCTGCACGGTCGCCCCGACGCGGCCGAGCAGCGCCGGCGGCGTGGCGCGCTGCGTGAGCGTCGTGCGGCAGACCTGCCAGAGCATCGGGCCGAATCCGACCAGCGCCTGCGCCACGAAGCCGGCCGCGGCGGCGGGCACCGCGAGCATCAGCAGCATGGCGACGGTCGCGCTCGCCGGTCCGCCGATCAGCACGGCGCGCTCGCTCGCCCGCGCGATCAGGCGCGGCGCGGCGAGCGCACCCGCCAGCAGACCGGCCCCGTAGCCCGCCTGCGCCAGGCCCGCGCCGGCCGCATCGAGACCGATCACGCCGAGCGCGTACGGCACCCATGCGGCGATCAGCACGAAGAAACCGACGTTGAAGCAGACCGCGCACAGCGCGATCGGACGCAGCAGCGGATGCGCCGCGACGAAGCGCGCGCCCTCGGCGATCGAGCGGGCCATCGGCTCGCGGGCCGGCGCGTGCGGCGCGGCCGCGGCCCGAGGCGCCGGTGCAGGCTCGTGCCCGCTGTCCGGGGCGGGCGCAGGCTCCGGCCCGAGCCCGGTATCCGGGGCAGGCACCCGCCCCTGCGCGGGGGCACGCATGCGCAGCGCGCAGGCGATCGACACCAGCGAGGCCGCCGCCGCCGCCGCGGGCGCCCAGCCTGCCGAGAACCGCTGCACCAGCACGCCCGCGAGCACCGGCGCCACCAGCGTGACCAGCGCGCGGGCGAGCTCGACCCGTGCATTCGCACGCGACAGGTCCGCGGGTGCCACGAGGGCGCGGACTGCGGGCACCGCCGCGAGCACGAACAGCACCGTGCCGGCCGATGCGACGAAGGCCGCCGCGGCCAATGCGCCGCCCGACCCGGCGAGCACCGCCACGACCGCCGCGCTCCAGCCGGCCGCCGAGATCGCCTGCGCGCGGGCGAGCATGCGCACGGGGCCGATGCGATCGACCCAGACGCCGCCCGGCAGCGTCACCGCGAGCCAGGCCGCACCGTGCGCGGCGACGAGCAGGCCGACACCGGCCGCGTCCGCACCGAGCAGCACCACGGCGAGCAGCGGCAGCGCCGCGAGCGCGAGCTGGTCGGCCAGGTGAGCGCCCGCGGCGGCGGCGAGCAGCGGCGCGGGCAGGGCGCGATGCGGCGCGGAAGCGGCTGGAGCGGGAGCGGAGTGGGAGCGCATCCGACGAGCATGCCGTCGGTGCCCGACGCCGGCTCGCCGTTTCCGGACCCGGCAGCGCGACGCGTGTCCGGTGCGTGCGCGGCGCGGCGCCACGGGCCCGGGGAGGCAACCCCGGGCGGCCTGCTCAGCGCCTGTTCAGCGGACGTTCAGCGCGCCCCCGAGCCTGCGCCGCCACTCCGACACCAGCGGCGGCTGCGCAGCCGCCAGCTCGAAGACCTGGACCATCCGCCGCCGGCCGATGTCCTCCTGGAACGCACGATCGCGCAGCACGATCTCCAGCAGCTGCTCGAACGCCGACTCCCATTCCTTGTACTCGATCCAGTACTCGGCCAGCTCGAGCCGCGCAGCCAGGTCGGCCGGGTGAGCGGCCACGCGATCGAGCAGCGCGTGCGGCACTGGCGGCTTGGAGGCCTCGGCGGCCTCGGCCACCTGCTGCATCAGCGCCGCGACCTGCGGATCGGCCTTGGCGGCGGCCGACAGCGCATCGAGCTGGCCCTGGGCGGCGCCCGGCTCGCCCGCGCCCAGCAGCAGCTGCGCGTACAGCAGACGGGCCGAGTCGTTCGACGGGTCGAGGGCGATCGCCTTCTTCGCATGCTCGGTCGCGGCGGCCTCGTCGCCCCGGTCGAGCGCGGCACCGGCCTGCTCGAGCTCGACGTCCGAGGGGTTCGGCATCAGCCGGTCGATGAACTCGCGCAGCTTGCCCTCGGGCAGCGCGCCCTGGAACTGGTCGACCGGCTGGCCGCCGACGAAGGCGTAGACCGTCGGGATCGACTTGATGCGGAAGTGCTGGGCGAGCTGCTGCTCGGCATCGGTATCGATCTTGACGAGCTTGAAGCGCCCGCCGTAGGCCTGCTCGAGCTTCTCGAGCATCGGTCCGAGCGACTTGCAGGGGCCGCACCAGGGCGCCCAGAAATCGACCAGCACCGGTACCTGCATCGAGGCGTCGATGACGTCGGCCTGGAAGGACTGGAGGGTGGTGTCGGTGCTCATGGCGTCGGCGGGTCGGTGGGATCGGAGACCGAGATTGTGCACCCGCGGGCGCGGGCGCCCGGCCGTACCCGTGAATGCCAGTGCTCGCTTCGCCACTCAGGGGCTTGGCTCCTGGGTCCGGAAGCCCCGTCGATGCGCGGTCCGTCCGCCGCCTCGCGGTCGCACGGTGCTAGCATCGGCGGCAACCGGAGGATCGCGACGATGGGCATGCTGGTGCTGGGGTTGGTGCTGTTCCTGGGCGTGCACTCGGTGCGCGTGTTCGCGGACGGCTGGCGCGGATCGCTGATCGCGCGCCGCGGCGAGGGCGCCTACAAGGGCCTGTATTCGCTCGCCTCGATCGCCGGGTTCGCGCTCATCGTCTGGGGCTACGGGCTGGCGCGCACCGCGCCGGTGGACCTGTGGATGCCGCCGGTCTGGACCCGGCACATCGCCGCGCTGCTGACGATCCCCGCCTTCGTGCTGCTGGCCGCGGCCTACGTGCCGGGCACGCGGATCAAGGCCGCCGTCGGCCATCCGATGGTGATGGGCGTCAAGGTCTGGGCGTTCGCCCACCTGATCGCCAACGGCCGGCTCGCCGACGTGGTGCTGTTCGGCGGCTTCCTCGCCTGGGCGGTGCTGCTGTACATCGCTTCGCGCAAGCGCGACCGTCGCAACGGCACGCGCTACGTCGCGGGCCCGGCCTCGCGCGACATGATCGCGATCGCGGCGGGCCTCGGGGCGTGGGCGGCCTTCGCGTTCTGGCTGCACGGCGCGCTGATCGGCGTGCGCCCCTTCGGTTGAGGTCGCGGGTTCGACCCGGGCCCGCCTCGCCGCAGCCCGGGTCGCGCCGCTACGCCGGGTCTGAGCCCGCCCCGATCTCCACAACGATCTTGCCCGGCGCCTCGCGCCGCTCGAGCGCGCGCAGCGCGTCGATCGCCCGCTCGATCGGGAAACACGCGCCCACCAGCGGCCGGAACGTGCCCAGCGCGGCCAGGCGCGCGAGCTCGGCGCGGATGCGCGGCGCCTCGGCCGGGCGCTGGCGCAGCCACTCGCCGGCCCGCACGCCGATCACCGCATAGCTCTTGATCAGCACGTGGTTGGCGGCGAGCGCGGGGATGCGCCCGGCGGCGAAGCCGATCACCAGCAGCCGCCCGCCGAAGCCGATGCAGCGGGTCGAGCGGTCGAACACGTCGCCGCCGACCGGGTCGAAGACCACGTCGGCGCCGCGCCCGCCGGTCAGTGCCTTGACCTGCTCGTGGAAGTCGCCGCGCGAGGACACCAGATGGGGGGCGCCCATCGGGCGCAGCCGCTCGAGCCAGGCCGGGTCGCTGCCGGTGGCGATCACGGTGGCGCCGAGCGCCGCACCGAGCTGCACCGCGGCGGCGCCCATGCCGCCGGTGGCGCCGTGGACCAGCAGCGTCTCGCCGGCGCGCAGCCCGCCGCGCACGACCAGCGCCACGTAGGCGGTCAGCGCGCCGACCTGCCAGGCGGCCGCGGACGGCCAGTCCCAGCCCGGGGGCACCGCCGACAGCGCGGCCGCCGGGAACACCGCGTGATGCGCGATGGCGCCGGACTTGTCCGACACGCAGACCGCATCGCCGACCCGCCAGCCGGCCACGCCCTCGCCAACCGCCACGACCGTTCCCGCGCCCTCCATGCCGACCGTGAAGGGCAGCGCCGGCTTGTGCTGGTAGCCGCCGCGCGTCATCAGCAGGTCGGGGAAGTTCAGCGCCGCCGCGCGCATCGACACGGCGACCTCGCCCGCGGCGGGCGGCACCGCATCGAGCGCGTCGAGGGAGACGCCGGCGAGACCGTCGGCGAGGCGGTGGCAGCGCAGCGCGAGGGATCGGGGCACGGTCGGCTCCTCGGGACGGGCCTCAGTCGAAGATGGCGGTGGTCTGATGGCTCACGGCCACCGGGCGGCCGGCGGCGTCCCACACGCGCGCGGTCTGGCTGGTGTAGCCCTCGCCCGCATGGCGCGTCTCGGTGTGGAGCAGCAGCCAGCCCTGCGGATCGACGGTGCGCGGATCCACCAGGAACTCCAGCAGCCAGGTGAGCGAGGCGCCCGGCGCCCGACGGCTCAGCGTCGACATGACCGGCGAGGGCGGCATGTCGCAGAGCGCGACCACGTTGGCCTCGCGGGCGGCGGGCGCATCGAGCGCGGGGGGGATCGGTGCATCGCCGGGCCCGACGTCCTCGCCCTCGGTGGCCTCGCGCAGCCGCACCCACATCGACGAGGGCTTCATCGGCTGGCCGCTGTACGGGATCGCGCCGCCCGCCCAGCGCTGGCGGTAGTGGCGCAGGAAACCGGGCATGCGCTCGGGCAGGAACGGCGCCTCGCGCAGCTCGGCGGGGCCGCGCAGCTCGGGCATCGGCATGGCGGCGATCGCCTTCGAGTCGCGTGCAGCGCCGAACAGGCCGACCATCAGGGCGCCCGCCTGTCCGCCGCTCGACAGCGTGCACTGCGCATGCGTGACCGCCCGGCCCCGCCGCACCACGCTCGCCTCGGCGAGCGACTCGCCGCCGACCGCAGCCACGAAGGTCACCTGCAGCGCGCGCAGCGGCAGCGCGTCACCGACGGCCGCGCGCATCGCGAGCACGCCGAGCGCGCCCTGCAGGCCGCCGAACGCGGCCTTGCCCTGCAGCCAGTCCTCGGTGACTTCGGCGCGCAGCACGGCGCGGCCTTCGGGGGCGTCGGCACGCACCTCGGCGGGCCGCGCGACGATGGAGGAGAAGCTCTGCATGATCGATCCGCGGCCCGCGGGGGAAGGGGCCGGTGCCGCTCGAGGATGCCACAATCGCTCCCCGTTCCCGTTCCACAGCGCCCCCCGAGGAGACCCCCATGCGCATCGAGACGCTCGCCGTCCACGCCGGCCAGACGCCGGACCCGACCACCAAGGCCGTCGCCGTGCCGATCTACCAGACCGTCGCCTACGCGTTCGACAGCGCGCAGCACGGCGCCGACCTCTTCGACCTGAAGGTGGCCGGCAACATCTACACGCGGATCATGAATCCGACCGAGGACGTGCTCGAGAAGCGCCTCGCCGCCCTCGAGGGCGGCATCGCCGCGCTCGCCCTCGCATCGGGCATGGCCGCGATCACCTACGCGATCCAGACCATCGCCGAGTCGGGCGACAACATCGTCTCGGCCTCGCAGCTCTACGGCGGCACGTACAACCTGTTCGCGCACACGCTGCCGCAGATGGGCATCGAGACGCGCTTCGCCGATGCGCGCCGTCCGCAGGACTTCGCCGCGCTGATCGATGCGCGCACCAAGGCGATCTTCTGCGAGTCGATCGGAAACCCGCTGGGCAACGTCACCGATTTCGCGGCGCTCGCGCAGGTCGCGCACGACGCGGGCATCCCGCTGATCGTCGACAACACCGTGCCCAGCCCCTATCTGTGCCGGCCGTTCGAGCACGGCGCCGACATCGTCGTGCACTCGCTGACCAAGTACCTCGGCGGACACGGCAACAGCGTGGCCGGCGCGATCGTCGACAGCGGCAAGTTCCCGTGGGCCGAGCACGCCGCGCGCTTCCGGCGCCTGAACGAGCCCGACGTCAGCTACCACGGCGTCGTCTACACGCAGGCGCTCGGGCCCGCCGCCTACATCGGCCGCGCGCGTGTCGTGCCGCTGCGGAACATGGGTGCGGCGATCGCGCCGATGAACTCGTTCCTGATCCTGCAGGGCATCGAGACGCTGCCGCTGCGCATGGACCGCATCTGCGAGAACGCGGTCGCGATCGCGAAGCACCTGCAGTCGCACGCGAAGGTCGCCTCGGTGAACTACGCCGGCCTGCCCGACCATCCGGACCACGGGCTCGTGCAGAAGTACATGGGCGGCAAGGCGTCCGGCATCCTGTCGTTCACGCTCAAGGGCACGGCGGGCCGCGAGTCGGGCGCGCGTTTCCTCGATGCGCTGAAGCTCTTCACGCGGCTGGTGAACATCGGCGACGCGCGCTCGCTGGCCACGCACCCGGCCTCGACCACGCACCGTCAGCTCGACGCCGCGGAGCTCGCGAAGGCAGGCGTCTCCGAGGGCATGGTCAGGCTGTCGGTGGGCATCGAGCACATCGACGACCTGCTCGAGGACCTCGAGCAGGCGCTCGCCGCGGTCTGATCCGCGACGGTCGGCCGCCCGCGCGCCGCGGGCGGTCGGATGGCCGGACCCGAGACTGGATCGAGACCGAAGCGCACCGGATCCGATCCCCGGACGAGTCGGGCGCGACAGGTGGCGTGAGCACACTGGATCCCATCGACACCGCACCTGAACCGCGATGTCGGCGAAGCGGCAGGAGGTCCTGCCGCCCCACCCCGGACCGATCCACAAGGAGCCACGCCATGACCAAGACCCTCGCCCGCATCGCCCTCCCCGCCGCCCTCGCCCTCGCCGCCTTCGGCGCGCAGGCCGGCGAAGGCCCGATCGACGTCCGTGTCGCGCCCGCCGCCACGCAGACCGCGCCCGCCGCCGCGACCGCGACGATGCAGAGCGCCGCGAAGGTCACCCTGCTGCCGGGTGCCTGAGCCCGCGGCCGGTCCCCGGACCGGCCCGCCCGCACGCGACCTGATCGCGTCGGGCCCGAACGCCCGGACGCCTCCTGCAGGCCTCCGGGCGTTCGTGTGTCCGGGCCCCGTTCCTGCGGCCCGGCCCTGCGGGCGGCGCGGCGCGGCGCGGCGCGCGACCATGACCCCGGAGGTCATCGACGCGCGTGCGCGCACCGCGCAGCATGGAGACATTGCCCACCCACCGGAGAAGCCGATGTCCCCCGCCACCTTCGTCCCCCTCGCTTGCGCCGTCATCATCGGGCTCGGCGCGCTCGGCGCCTGCATCGGCATCGGCCTGATGGGCGGGCGCTACATGGAGGGCGCGGCCCGCCAGCCCGAGCTGATGGACCGGCTGCAGACCAAGATGTTCCTGCTCGTCGGGCTGATCGACGCGTCGTTCCTGATCGGTGTCGGCATCGCGATGCTGTTCGCGTTCGCGAGCCCGTTCGGCGGCTGAGCGGCACGCCCGGGGCCTCGGCCTCGGGCCGTCCGTCGTGGACGCCGGCGCACGGCGCGTGCGAGCATCGCCGCAACGTGCAGCCAGGGAGCCATCGCGATGGGCAAGGTCGAGCAGAGCAAGTCGAAGGCGGTCGCGACTGCGGCCGAAGCGCCGAAAGACCTGTCGCGCAAGGACTACGAGGCGCGGCTCGCACCGCTCGAGATGGAGCTCGACCGCCTCGCCCGCTGGATCCAGCAGTCCGGCCAGCGCCTGCTGGTGATCTTCGAGGGCCGCGACACCGCCGGCAAGGGTGGCGCGATCAGCGCGATCGCCGACACGCTGAACCCGCGCCAGTGCCACGTCGTGGCGCTCTCCAAGCCGACCGAGGTCGAGCGCACGCAGTGGTACTTCCAGCGCTACGTGCCGCATCTGCCGGCCGCCGGGCAGATCGCGCTCTTCGACCGGAGCTGGTACAACCGCGCCGGCGTCGAGCGCGTGATGGGCTGGTGCACCGAGCCCGAGTACCGTCGCTTCCTCAAGCAGGCGCCGGTGTTCGAGAAGCTGCTGGTCGACGACGGCGTGCTGGTCTTCAAGTACTGGCTCACCGTCGACCAGGCGCAGCAGGAAGCGCGTTTCCGCGAGCGCCTCGAGGATCCGCTCAAGCGCTGGAAGCTCTCGCCGATCGACCTGAAGTCGCGCGAGAAGTACCGCGAGTACGGCGAGGCCCGCGACGCGATGCTCGAGGCCACCCACACCAAGCATGCGCCCTGGACACTGGTCGACTTCAACGATCAGCGTGCCGGTCGCCTCGCGCTGATCCGCCACCTGCTCGACCGGATCCCGGACACCGAGGTGCCGCCCGAGTCGATCGAGTTCCCGCCGCTGGCCGGCCCGCCCCAGCGCGAACGCTTCACCGGGCCGCTCGAGCCGATCGTGCCGAAGGCCTGAGCGCGCGGCCAGCTACAGCCGGTTGTGCGTGCCGTCGCACAGCGGCGCACGCGCCGAGTGCTTGCAGCCGCAGAGCCAGGCCATGGCGGTGGTCTCCTGCGTGATCTTCACCGGCTCGAAGCCGGTGCCGCGGTGGCTGCCGTCGCAGAACGGCTGCGTCGCGCTGCGCCCGCAGGCGCACCACCAGTAGTCCTGGCCGGCCTTGAGCTCGACCGCGAAGGCGGCCTTCGCGGGAATCTCGGGGGTGCTCATGATCGGCGACCTGCTGCGGGAACGTGGAGGCCCAGTCTATCGGCCGCGGTGCGTCGCGGGCCCGATCACCCGGCGCCGCGCGGGGCCTCGAACATCGCGCCGAGCGCACGCTCGACGACCCGCGCGGTCAGGTACGCGGAACTGGTGAAGAAGCCCGGCCCCCAGAGCATCATGCCGGCGACGTGCACCGCGCGCGTGCCCTGCGCGCGATAGCTCTCCATGTCGACCGCGATGCCCTCGCGCGGCTCGCCGTCGAGCTCGAAGGGGCGCAGCAGGCCCGCCGCATGCATCGACGCGAAGAGCGGCGGCTGGTTCGGGCTGTCCAGGCGGCGGTCGAGCGCACCCGAGCAGTCGACGAGCACCGTCGCGCGCTCGTGGCCGAAGCGGTGCGGCACGGTGTAGGCGGCGCCGTCGGCATCGAGCGCCGGCATGCCCGCCCCCGCGCGCACCACGAGCCGGCCCGCGCGATGCAGGGCGAGCAGGCGCTCCGCGGTCGGTACCGGGCAGGTCGCCGCCCAGCCGAGCATCGCCGTCTCGAGCTCGCGCCGGTACTGCCGCTCCGCGTCGGGGCGCAGCCATCGGTTGGCGAACGCATCCCACAGCAGCAGCTGCGCGTCGCCCACCAGGTCGACGAGGAAGTTCGCGCCGCCACCGGTGCGCGCGGCGTCGAGGTCGGCCGCGAGCAGCGCGCCCGCGCGTGCGTCGAGCGCATCGGAGTCGGTGCAGCCGGCATAGGGGGCGCGCGCGGTCGGCCAGTCGATGCGGCAGCCGTGCGCCGCGGCCTCCTCGTCGGCCAGGCGCGCCACGTCCTCGAGCGCGAGGCCGCCGCGCTCGGCCGCGAGCGCCGCGAGCACAGGCCCGACCAGCCGCGTGCGACGGATCGGCCTGCGCACGAGGCTGCCCACCTTCTTCAGGCGCCCGGAGCGCGACATCAGCACGACCCGCCGCGCGTTCGGTCCGCCCTCGAAGCGCAG
>JBIIPQ010000091.1:0-13113 GCA_044342535.1 Burkholderiaceae bacterium | reverse complement strand
CGCCTTCGCCCTTGCGTTCGTCCCAGGGCTTGAGCGTGGCGAACACGAAGGCCTGGTTCGCATAGCGGTAGAAGATCGAGAAGCCGACGATCGCGATCGACTCCTGGACGGTCTCCTCCTTGGCGAGGATCGCCTCGGCCTTCTTGAGCGCCTCGCGCGTGCGCTCGACCGAGGCGCCCGCGGGGGCGTCGACCACCACGTAGATCGTGCCCTTGTCCTCCTCGGGCACGAAGCCGCCGGGGATGGCGCCGAACAGGTACACGACGCCGGCGATCATCGCGCCGTAGACCAGCAGGAACAGCAGCTTGTGCGACAGGATGCCGCCGACCGCGCTCGCATAGCCGTCGGTGACGCGGTTGAAGATCCGGTCGAAGACCTGGATGGGCTTGAGCTTCGTCATGCCCGGCTTGAGGATGAGTGCGCACAGCGCAGGCGTGAGCGTGAGCGCCGTGATCGCCGACAGCAGCGTCGAGATGGTGATGGTGATCGCGAACTGCTTGTAGAGCGTGCCGGTCACGCCGCCGAGGAAGGCGATCGGCACGAACACCGCGCAGATCACCGCGGTGACGCCGACGATCGCGCCGCCGATGCCCTGCATCGCCTTGCGGGCCGCGACGCGTGCGTCGCAGTGCTCGTCGTGCATGATCTTCTCGACCGCCTCGACGACCACGATCGCGTCGTCGACCACGATGCCGATGGCCAGCACCATGCCGAACAGCGTGAGCATGTTGATCGAGAATCCGGCGACCAGCAGGCCGGCGAGCGTGCCGACGATGGACACCGGGATCGCGATCAGCGGGATGATCGTCGCGCGCAGGCTGCCCAGGAACAGGTAGACCACCACCAGCACGAGCAGGAAGGCCTCGACGAAGGTGTGCAGCACCAGCTCGATCGAGGCGTTCACGAACTTGGTGGTGTCGTACGACACCTGCCAGCGGATCTCGGGCGGAAAGCCCTTGGCGAGCGCGTCCATCTTCGTGCGCAGGGCCTTCGCGAGTTCCAGCGCGTTGGCGCCCGGGCGCAGGTACACGCCCATCGCGACCGCCGGCTTGCCGTCCAGGCGCGACTCGAACTGGTAGTCGTCGGCGCCGAGCTCCACGCGCGCGACGTCGCGCACCCGCACCACCGAGCCGTCGGCCAGCGAGCGGATCACGATGTCGGCGAACTGCTCGACCTCGACCAGGCTGCCCGCGGTCTGCACCGGGAAGGTCAGCGCCTGGCCGCGATCGGCCGGTGCCTGGCCGATCTCGCCGACCGGGAAGTTCTGGTTCTGCTCGCGGACCGCGGCGATCACCTCGTTGACGCTCAGCCGGTACTTGGCGAGACGGTCCGGGTCCACCCACAGCCGCATCGCGTACGGCGCGGCGAAGAGGGTGACGTCACCGGCGCCGGGCAGGCGCTTCAACTCGTTGACGATCTGGCTGTTGGCGAGGTTCGCGATGTAGGTCGCGTCGAAGCGCGGATCCTCCGACTGCAGCACCACCACCTGCAGGATCTGCGGGTTGGTCTTGTCCACGCGCAGGCCCTGGCGCAGCACCTCCTGCGGCAGCAGCGGCTCGACGCGCTTGGAGCGGTTGCTGACCTCGACCGCGGCGAGGTTCAGGTCGGTGCCCGGCTCGAAGAACACCTGCAGCTGCATCAGCCCGCTGGCCGACGAGGTGGACTGCATGTAGAGCAGTCCGGGGATGCCGTTCATCTCGCGCTCGAGGGGCGCGGCGACGGTGGTCTCCAGCGTCTCGGGGCTCGCGCCCGGGTACACGGCGGTGATCTGCACCTGCGGGGGCGCGACGCTCGGATACTGCTCGACGGCGAGCTGGGTGCCGCCCAGCACGCCCAGCAGCGAGATGATGATCGCGATGACGGTCGCGAAGACGGGACGGTCGACGAAGAAGCCCATGGCGCGGCCCCTGCGTCAGGGCTTGGCGGACGGGGCGGCGGCAGGCGGGCTCGCCGCGGCCGGCGGCGCGACCGCGGCTGGCGGTGCCGCGGCGCCCGGCGGCGCCATGGCCGGCGATGCCGCCTGAACGCCTGGCGACACGGCCTTCACGGCGCCCGCGCCGGCCGCCGCGGCGGGCTTCGGCGTCCACGGCACCGCCTTGACCGGCGCGCCCGGCTGCAGCTTCTGGTAGCCGTCGACCACCACCATCTCGCCGGCGCCCAGCCCGCGCTCGATGATCCAGTCCTCGCGCAGCCACTGGCCGACCACGAGGTCGCGCCGCGTCGCGCGGCCTTCCTTGTCGATCACCCAGGCGATGTGCCCGGTCGGCGTCTTGATGACCGCCTGCTGCGGCACGAGCAAGGTGTCGGGGCGCTTGGCCGAGATGAACTCGACGCGCACGTACATGCCGGGCAGCAGGCTCTGGCCGGGGTTGGGCATGACCGCGCGCAGGCTGATCGTGCCGGTGTTCGGATCGACCCGCGAGTCGGTGAAGTCGAGCTTGCCGAGCTTGTCGTACTCGGTGCCGTCGGGCAGGAACACCCGCGCCCGCGAGCCGCCGTCGGCCTCGCGGATCTCGCCGGTCGACATCGCGCGCTTGAAGACCAGCGCATCGCGGTCGGCCATGGTGAAGTTCACGTAGACCGGCTCGAGCCGGTCGATCGTGGTCAGGTGCGTGGCCTCGCCCTTGCCGACCAGGCGGCCCTCGGGCACCAGCGTCGCGCCGATGCGGCCGTTCTCGTTCGCCACCACTCGGGTATAGCCGAGGTTGATCTGGGCACGCTCGACCGCGCCGCGGGCGCTCGCCAGCAGCGCCTCGTTCTGCTTCACCGCGGTCACCGCGTCGTCGTAGTCCTGGCGACTGATCGCGTTTTCCTTGACCAGCGGCGCGTAGCGCTGCTCGCGCGAACGCGCGTTGGCCAGGTTCGCCTCGGCCCGAGCCACCTCGGCGCGGGCGTCGTTCAGCATCGTCTGGTAGGGCGTCGGGTCGATCGTGTAGAGCAGCTGGCCGCGCTTGACCTCGGTGCCCTCGGTGAAGTGCCGCTTCTCCAGGATCCCCTCGACGCGGGCCCTGACCTCGACCGAGCGGTACGCGGCGACGCGACCGACATGCTCCTGGATGACCGGCACGGTCTCGGTGCGCGAGGTGATGACGCGGACTTCGGCGGGCGGGCGGGGGGGCGGCTTGGGCGGCTCGGGCTTGCTGCAGGCGGCGAGACCGAGACCGAGGACGCCCGCGCAGAGCGCGAGGACGCGACGCGAGCGCTCGGGGCGGACGCCGCCGGTCGGAGCGGCGGCCGGGCGTGCGGAGGGGGCGAGGGTCGGCTGCATGGTGTCGGGCGGGACCGCGCCTGCCCGGCTGTCGACCGGTGGCGCTCGGCGTCCCGCGCCCTGGGGCATAGGTGCGCGAATGATACTGCCTCGCTGCCCGATTCCCGGCCCTCCGGGCGGGTGACCGTACACAGATGTCCGGACAGCGGGGGCGACCCCTCTCAGGCGCTTGACGCCCAGAGCCGGTAGGGCGAGTTCGTGACCTTCGCCACGGCGGTGGCCAGGGCCCGGACCGTACCGTTCGCAGCGGAGGCCGAGGGGCTGCCGGCGGGCGCGTCGCGAGGGGAGGAGTCCTAGCCGTCTGTCCAGGTACCGGAGGCGAGCCGACGCCGACGGGATACCATCGACGGGTTTCGCCTCCTCAAAGCAAAGCTCCGGACATGCCCGACCTCAAGAACGCCCCGGCCCCGACCGCCTCCGTCGAGGCGCGCCTGCGCGCGCTGCTCGCCCGCCGCATCCTGATCCTCGACGGTGCGATGGGCACCATGATCCAGCGGTACAAGCTGGGCGAGGCCGACTACCGCGGCCCGCGTTTCGCCGACTTCCCGCACGACGTGAAGGGCAACAACGAGCTGCTGTCGCTCACGCGCCCCGACGTGATCGCCGAGATCCACGCCCAGTACCTCGAGGCGGGCGCGGACCTGATCGAGACCAACACCTTCGGCGCGACCACCATCGCCCAGTCCGACTACCGGATGGCCGATCTGGCGCGCGAGATGAACCTCGCGTCGGCGCGGCTCGCCCGCGAGCAGGCCGACCGCTTCTCGACGCCGGAGCGCCCGCGCTTCGTCGCCGGTGCGCTCGGGCCCCAGCCCAAGACCGCATCGATCTCGCCCGACGTCAACGACCCGGGCGCACGCAACGTCACCTTCGAGGAACTGCGCGCGACCTACCTCGAGCAGGTCGATGCGCTGGTCGAGGGCGGCGTCGACGTGCTGCTGGTCGAGACGGTCTTCGACACGCTCAACGCCAAGGCCGCGCTGTTCGCGATCGACGAGTACTTCGAGGCCAGCGGCCGGCGCCTGCCGATCATGATCTCGGGCACGGTCACCGACGCGTCCGGGCGCATCCTGTCCGGCCAGACGGTCGAAGCCTTCTGGAACTCGGTGCGCCACGCGCGCCCGCTCACCATCGGCCTGAACTGCGCGCTGGGCGCGGCGCTGATGCGCCCGTACGTCGAGGAGCTGTCGAAGAAGGCCGACACCTTCGTCTGCGTCTATCCGAACGCGGGCCTGCCCAATCCGATGTCGGACACCGGCTTCGACGAGACGCCCGACGTCACCTCGGCGCTGCTGCGCGAGTTCGCCGACGCCGGCTTCGTCAACATCGCCGGCGGCTGCTGCGGCACCACGCCCGAGCACATCGCCGCGATCGCCCGCGCCGTCGAGGGCGTCGCGCCACGCGCCGTGCCCGAGCGTCCGCCCGAGCTGCGCCTGGCCGGCCTCGAGGCCTTCAACGTCGGCGAGGGCGCGCTGTTCGTCAACGTCGGCGAGCGCACGAACGTGACCGGCAGCAAGGCCTTCGCGCGGATGATCCTGAACGAGCAGTACGACGAGGCGCTCGCGGTCGCGCGCCAGCAGGTCGAGAACGGCGCGCAGGTCATCGACATCAACAGGGCCGAGGCGATGCTCGACTCGGCCGCGGCCATGGCGCGCTTCCTCAACCTGATCGCCTCCGAGCCCGACATCGCGCGCGTGCCGATCATGATCGACTCCTCCAAGTGGAGCGTCATCGAGGCGGGCCTGCGCTGCGTGCAGGGCAAGGCGATCGTCAACAGCATCTCGATGAAGGAAGGCGAGGCCGAGTTCCTGCGCCAGGCGATGCTGTGCCGGCGCTACGGCGCGGCGGTCATCGTCATGGCCTTCGACGAGCAGGGCCAGGCCGACACCTTCGCGCGCAAGACGCAGATCTGCGAGCGCGCCTACCGGCTGCTGGTGGACCGCGTCGGCTTCCCGCCCGAGGACATCGTCTTCGACCCGAACATCTTCGCGATCGCCACCGGCATCCCCGAGCACGACAACTACGGCGTCGACTTCATCGAGGCGACCCGCTGGATCCGGGCGAACCTGCCGTACGCGAAGGTCTCCGGCGGCGTGTCGAACGTGTCGTTCTCGTTCCGCGGCAACGATCCGGCGCGCGAGGCGATCCACACCGTGTTCCTGTACCACGCGATCCGCGCCGGCATGAGCATGGGCATCGTCAACGCCGGCATGCTCGGCGTCTACGAGCAGATCCCGCCGGGGCTGCGCGATCTGGTCGAGGACATCGTGCTGAACCGTCCGGCCACGCTGCCGGTCGACCTGCCGGCCGATTCGCCCGAGCGCGACAAGACCCCGACCGAGCGGCTGATCGAGGTGGCGGGCACGCTCAAGTCGGGTGGTGCCAAGCGCGAGGAGGACCTCGCCTGGCGCGCCAAGCCGGTCGGCGAGCGGCTCGCGCATGCGCTGGTGCAGGGCGTGACCACCTTCGTCGTCGAGGACACCGAGGCCGCGCGCCAGGAGGTGCTCGCGCGCGGCGGCCGCCCGATCGAGGTGATCGAAGGCCCGCTGATGGACGGCATGAACATCGTCGGCGACCTGTTCGGCGCGGGCAAGATGTTCCTGCCGCAGGTGGTGAAGTCGGCGCGCGTGATGAAGCAGGCGGTCGCGCACCTGGTCCCGTTCATCGAGGCCGAGAAGGCCGCTGCGGGCGACACCCGCGCTCGCGGCAAGATCGTCATCGCGACGGTCAAGGGCGACGTGCACGACATCGGCAAGAACATCGTCACCGTCGTGCTCCAGTGCAACAACTTCGAGGTGGTGAACATGGGCGTGATGGTCCCGTGCAACGAGATCCTGGCGCGCGCCAAGGTCGAGGGCGCGGACATCGTCGGCCTGTCGGGGCTGATCACGCCCTCGCTCGAGGAGATGGCCTTCGTCGCGGCCGAGATGGAGCGCGACGAGTGGTTCCGCATGCGCAAGATCCCGCTGCTGATCGGCGGAGCGACCACCTCGCGCGTGCACACCGCGGTCAAGATCTCGCCGCACTACTCGGGGCCGGTGATCCACGTCGCCGACGCGTCGCGCTCGGTGCCGGTCGCGCAGAGCCTGATGTCCGACGACACCCGCATCGCCTACCTCGAGCAGCTTCGCAGCGACTACGACCGGGTCCGCGCCAACCACGCGTCCAAGAAGGGGCCGCAGCTCGTCGCGCTCGACGAGGCGCGCGCCAACAAGCCGCAGCTCGCCTGGGCGATGCGCGCGGACGACCACCCCGGCACCGCACCCCACCCGGTCGCCCACTTCCACCCGCCCAAGCCCAAGTTCGTCGGGCGCCGCGTGTTCCGCAACTTCGATCTCGTCGAGATCGCGAAGTACATCGACTGGCAGCCGTTCTTCCAGACCTGGGACCTGCACGGCCCGTATCCCGCGATCCTCAACGACGCGGTGGTCGGCGAGTCGGCGCGGCGCGTGTTCTCCGACGGCCAGTCGATGCTCAAGCGCGTGATCGACGGCCGCTGGATCACCGCCAACGCGGTGGTCGCGTTCCTGCCGGCCAACACCGTGCACGACGACGATGTCGAGGTCTACACCGACGCGAGCCGCAGCGAGGTGGCCTTCACCTGGCGCAACCTGCGCCAGCAGATCGCCAAGCGCGACGGCGTGGACAACAAGTGCCTGGCCGACTACGTCGCGCCGAAGGTCATCGACGGCCTGCCCTCGGGCATCGAGGACTGGGTGGGGATGTTCGCGGTCACCGCGGGCATCGGCGTCGAGAAGAAGGAGGCCGAGTTCGCCGCGTTGCTCGACGACTACTCGTCGATCATGCTCAAGGCGATCGCCGACCGGCTGGCCGAGGCTTTCGCGGAATGTATGCACGAGCGCGTCCGGCGTGACCTGTGGGGCTATGCCGCCGACGAGCGCCTGAGCACCGAGCAGCTGGTGGCGGAGGCCTATCGCGGCATCCGCCCGGCGCCCGGCTATCCGGCCTGCCCCGAGCACACGGTCAAGCGGGCGATGTTCGACGTGCTGCGCGCCGACGAGATCGGCATGGCGCTGACCGAGTCGCTGGCGATGACGCCGGCGGCGAGCGTCTCGGGCTTCTACCTGTCGCACCCGCAGGCGCAGTACTTCAACGTCGGTCGGATCGGCGACGACCAGCTGCGCGACATCGCGCAGCGCTCGGGTCGCGACGAGGCCGAGCTGCGCCGGGCGCTCGCCTCGAGCCTGGAATGATCGGGCCCGGGGCGGACGCGGCCGGACCGGCAGGGGCCGCCGGACAGGGCGCCCTGCCCGACGGGTTCGTGCCCCTCGCGCTCGGCGACAACCCCTTCGTCGATTCGATCGGCCCGCTCTACGGCCACGCCGGCGAGGGGGCGGACGGGCGGCTGGTGATGGGCCTGCGCGTCGAGCGCCGGCACTGCAGCCCCTCGGGCTTCTGCCACGGCGGCATGCTGATGTCGCTGGCCGACATGCTGGTGGTGGTCGGCGCGAACCTGCAGACCGGCCAGGACCGCTTCATGAGCACGGTCAGCCTGTCGGCCGACTTCCTCGCGCCGGTGGCGCAGGGCGCCTGGATCGAGGGGCGGCTGGACGTGCTGCGCGCCACGCGCAACCTGGTGTTCTGCCAGGGCCTCTTCCGGGTCGACGGCGTGCCCGTGCTGCGCGTCGACGGGATCGCCCGCCCGATCGGCGAATCGACGCCGGGTCACTCGGCCCGGCGCTACTTCGGCTGAAGCTGGCGCGTCCGGTGTCGCACGTGTCCCGGCGGGGACGGCGATCGTCTCGGGGGCGGTACGGTCCGGAGATGCCCGCGGCGTAAGCTCGGGCGTCGTCCTTCGCCGGCTGCGCCGTGCGCGGGGCGACCCGACCCCGCGCGTCCGACGCGGGGCGACCGGGCATCCCGAAACGACCCAGGAGTCTCCCGCATGAACCGTCCCGTCCTCCGTGCCGCCGCCGCTGCGCTGTTCGCTGCCGTCCTCGCCGGCTGCGCCGCCACCCCCACCTCGTCGGGCACCGGCGAGTGGTTCGACGACAGCTGGATCACCACCAAGGTCAAGAGCCAGATCCTCGGCGACGGCTTCTCCAACGGCGTGTCGATCAACGTCGAGACCTTCCGCGGCAACGTGCAGCTCTCGGGCTTCGCCGATACCCAGGGCGACATCGACCGCGCGGTGAAGCTCGCGCGCGAGACCGCCGGCGTGAAGGGCGTGAAGAACGACGTGCGCCTGAAGCCGGCGCAGAAGTGATCGATGCGCGCACGGACCGCGGTGCGGCCCGTGCGTGCCGACCAGCGCGCAGGGCGCGCTAGACGCCCCAGGTGACCGGCTGCTTCGCCGCGTGCGCGGTGCGCAGCATGTCGATCAGCGGCCAGGCGCGCTGCGCGAGCGAGACCGAGCGCATGGCCTCGCGCGAGCGCTCGTCGGCGTCGGCCTCGGCCTGGCTCGACTCCGCGCGCTCGCGCTCGACCGCGGCCTGCAGCGCGGCGATCGCCTCGGGCATCTGCTCGACGGTGAAGATGCCCTTGGCGGACGGCTCGCGGCCGACGATCGCGAGCAGGCGTTCGGCGATCGGACCGGTCATCACCACGTTGCCGGTGGCCTTGGACTTGAACTCGTACAGCATCGCGCGCTCCCCGAGCCGGCCGGTCCGCGCGGTATCGAGCGGACCCCGTCCGGCGGCATTGTTACCATTATGCCGATGGAACCAACGAGGGGACCCGCGCGCGCCTCGCGCCGCGCGGCATTGGGCGTGCTGGCGGCGCCGCCGCTGGCGTGGCTGGCGGGCTGCTCGCCCGAGCTCGACTGGCGCGAGATCCGCGCCGAGGATGCGGGCGTCCTGGTGATGCTGCCGGCCAAGCCGGCGCGGATGGCCCGTGCGATCAACCTCGAGGGCCTGTCGCTCGAGATGACCATGGTCGGCGCGCAGGTCCGCGAGATCGCCTACACGGTCGGCACCGTCGTGCTGCCCGAGGACTCGGATGCGATGCGGGCGCGGGCGCTCGCGTCGATGCGCGCCGCGATGGTCCGTAACATCGGCGGCACGGTCGGTGCCGAGCGCGCCGTGCAGGTCGTGCGTGTCGACATGGGCGGCCAGCGCACGGGCGTCGCATCCGCGGTCGAGATCGAGGCCGGCGGGCGGATGCGCGATCGCGAGGCGACGCTGATCGCGCGCTTCGTCGCGGTCGGCACGCAGGCCTGGCAGGCGGTGGTGCTCGGTGCGCGCCCCGACCGCGAGGCCGCGGCACTCTTCCTCGAGTCGCTGAAGCTGATGCGATGAGCGCCCGCGCGGCGCCGCGCGAGGCCCGGGGGCCCCTCGCCCTGCGGATCTTCGGCTGCTTCGCGGCCGGCTACTTCATGTCCTACGGGCTGCGCTCGGTCAACGCGGTGCTCGCGCCCGAGCTGAGCGCCGAGCTGGGGCTCAGCCACGCGCAGCTCGGCGCGATGACGGCCGCCTACTTCCTCGCATTCGCCGCGATGCAGGTGCCGCTCGGTGTCTGGCTCGACCGCTTCGGGCCGCGCCGCGTCGACGCCGCGCTGCTCGGCGTGGCCGCGGCGGGCTGCGTCGTGTTCGCGCTCGCCGCGTCCCCGGCGATGCTGTGGGTCGGACGCGCGCTGATCGGCGCCGGCGTCGCGGGCGCGCTGATGGCCTCGCTGACCGCATACCGCCAGTGGTTCCCGGCGGGCCGCCAGACGCAGCTCGCGGCCTGGATGCTGATGGCCGGCACGGTCGGCGTGCTGGTCACCACGGTGCCGGTGCACTGGGCGCTGCCGGTCCTCGGCTGGCGCGGCGTCTTCTGGCTCGCGGCGGCGCTGCTCGTGGCGATCGCCGTCGCGATGTGGGTGCTGCTGCCGCGCGACCACGAGCGCGTGCGCGAGCCCGGTATGCCCGCGGTGTCGTTCGTCGCGTCGCTCGGCGGCTATCGCGAGGTGTTCGCCAGCGGCTACTTCTGGCGGATGACGATGACCGCCGGCGTGGTGCAGGGCGGCTTCGTGGCGATGCAGAGCCTGTGGGTCGGGCCGTGGTTCGGCACCGTGCTGGGCGCGCAGGGGGCCGCGCGCGCGGACCTGCTGTTCGCGTTCAACTTCGGCCTGATGCTGTGCTTCTTCTCGCTCGGCTGGATCGCGCCGCGCATCGGCACCGAGCGCGCCGCGCTCGCCCGTGTCGTGACCCGCGGCACGGCGGCGGTGGTGGTGCTCGAGCTCGCGATCGCCTGGGCACACGGCCCGTCGGCCTGGTGGCTGTGGGTCGCCTACGCGGGGGCCGCCACCGTCTACACGCTGGTGCAGCCCCGTGTGGGCCTGGCGTTTCCGGCGCACCTCGCGGGGCGCGCGCTGACCGGCTTCAACCTGGTGATCTTCTCGTGGATGTTCGCCAGCCAGTGGGGTTTCGGCGTGGCGATCGACACGTTCCGCGGTCGCGGGCTCGACGAGGTCGCCGCGTTCCGTGCCGCGATGGTCGCGTTCGCTTCGCTGCATGCGGCCTGCCTGCTTCTGTTCGTCGCCTGGCCACGACGCTGGGGCGGGCGCTGAGGCCGGGCGCCGAGCCCGGCTCCAGGGGCTGGTGCTGGCTGAGGCGCGGCCCTCAGTCGGGTGCGCGCTGGAAGGTCCGCACCCCGATCACCACGCCGAGCACCAGCAGCCCGATGCCCGCCGCCGCGCCCGCCGCCGGCGGCTCGCCGCGCCACAGGAAGCCGTAGGCCAGCGCGGTCAGCGTCTCGAAGACGATCAGCTGCCCGACCAGCGAGGTCGGCAGCAGGCGCGAGGCCTGGTTCCACAGCAGCGTGCCCAGCCACGACGCGGCCAGGCCGATGGCGGTCATCAGTCCCACGAAGGCCCATGGGTCGGCACCGAGCGGGAAGTCGAATGTTGTCTCGCCCATGCCCGCGCGCAGCGGCCGCACCGCATGCCAGGCCGCGACGAGCCCCCAGCCGGCAAGCGCGAGCGGCAGCGTGGTCAGACCCTGCGCCGTCGCCCAGGTCGCCGGGCTGAAGCCCGGGTTCGCGCGCATCCAGCGGGCGTTGCGGATCGGATACCAGGTCCAGCAGGCGACCGCGCCGAGCGCGAGCGCGGTGCCCAGCAGCAGCTGGGGGCCTGCGTCGGGCGAGGCCTCGCGCAGCCACTCGAGCTCGGCCTGGTTGACCAGCGCGATGCCGGCGGCGATCACCGCGAGCGAGGGCGCGAGCCGCGCCCAGGGCAGCGTGCGCTCCGACAGGTTCGAGACCACCGCGATGACCAGCGGCAGCGTGCCGATCAGCATCGTCGGCAGCGGCACGCCCACGGTCTGGATCGCGGCCGCGAGGCAGCCGTAGTACAGCAGGTTGCCGACCAGCGACAGCCGTGCGGCCTCGGCCCAGTCGGCGCGCGTGAGCCGCCCGAGCGGCTCGCGTGCCGACCAGGCGAGCGCGAGCGCGATCAGGCCGAAGGCCGCGTACCGCCCGACCGAGAGGATCGCCGCCGGATACCCGGGCAGCATGACCGGGGCCACGAAGACCAGCCCCCAGGCGAGCCCGGCCCCCAGCGCGCAGGCCAGGCCCGCGCCGAGATCACCGGCGCGCGTCGGCACGCGCGGCCGTCGGACGGGGCGGGGCGATCAGACCGGGCGTGCGCACCGCTCAGCGCGTGAACCCGATCGTCCGATCGGGCTGCGGGAACGGGTCGTCGCGGTACAGCGCGTTCGCGCGGTTGTGCGGATGCGCGGCGGCCTCGAGGAAGTCCAGCACCGGCGACAGGCAGGCGTCGGTCGGCTCGGCCGCCGCGGCCCACTCGTCGCGCGTGCGCTGCGCGAAGCGCTCGGCCAGCACGCGCGCGGTCTCGGCCCAGGTGCCGCGATCGTTCTGCTGTTTCGGGTCGAGCGTGCCGGCGAGCCCGGTCACCTGGAGCAGCTGCGCGTAGAACTTCGGCTCGATGGCGCCGACCGCGACGAACTTCGCGTCCGAGGTCCGGTACACGCGGTAGTAGGGCGCGCCGCCGTCGAGCAGGTTCGTGGCGCGCGGCAGCGCCCACATCCCCGCGGCGAGCAGCCCGTAGAAGATCGGCGACAGCCCGACCGAGCCCGCGAGGATGCTCGACTCGACGACGCCGCCGCGGCCGTCGATGCCCCGGCGCACCAGCTGCGCGAGCACGCCGACCGCCAGGTGCATCGCACCGCCCCCGTAGTCGCCGACCACGTTGAGCGGCGGCACCGGCGTGTCGGCCGTGCCGATCGCGTTCAGCAGACCGGCCATCGCCAGGTAGTTGATGTCGTGGCCCGCACGCTCGGCGAGCGCACCGCGCGCGCCCCAGCCCGACAGTCGCCCGATCACCAGCCGAGGGTTGCTCGCGAGCAGCGTCGCGGGCGCCAGACCCAGGCGCTCGATCACGCCCGGGCGGAAGCCCTCGAGCATCACGTCGGCGGCGTCGATCAGCGTGCGCGCCTGCGCCAGGCCCTCGGCCGACTTCAGGTCGATCGCGACCGGGCGCTTGCCGGCGTTCGACACGTCGAAGCGCGGGTTCGTCGAGACGCCCAGGCCGGGGTCCGCCGGCGGCGAGACCCGCTGCACGTCGGCACCCAGGCTCCTCAGCAGCTGGCCGGCGAACGGCACCGGGCCGATCGCGTGCAGCTCGACGATCTTGATGCCGGCCAGAGGCGGGGAGGCGGGATCGTGCAGGGTCGCGGACATGGTGCGGGCTCGGTGTGAGGGACCGCCGATTCTAGCCCGCGGCCCGATGCCGGACCGGCGGGCGAGGCACTGCGCGTGCCGTTTCGCGGCCGCAGGGTGCCTGCGCTCAGGCCTGCGTGCGCGCCTGGGCCGCTGCCTCGAGCAGCGCGTCCGGGCCGGCCGCCCCGGAGACGCCGACGCGGCCGTCGAACACGAAGAAGGGCACG
>JBIIPQ010000092.1:0-13113 GCA_044342535.1 Burkholderiaceae bacterium | reverse complement strand
CGGCGATCTGCGCCGGCTCCTCGAGCGCACCACCGACATCGGTGGGCTGCGGGTCGACGACGTGATGACGCGCACCCCGTCCTCGATCAACGCCGAGGCGCTCGCGGTCGAGGCGGTCCGCCGGATGGAGGAGCGCCGAATCGGGCAGCTGCTGGTGCTCGATGTCGGGCAGCGGATGGTCGGTGCGCTGAGCATCCACGACCTGCTGACGGCGCGCGTCGTATGAGCACGAACGGCCCCCGCGAGCGGGCCGCCGCCGTACGGCTGATGGCCTTCGACGTCGATGGCACGCTGACCGACGGCGGACTGCACATCGCCCCCTCGGGCGAGGCCTTCAAGCGCTTCTCGGTGCGCGACGGCCTGGGCCTGGTGCTGCTGCGCGAGGCCGGCATCCGGGTGGCGCTGGTCACCGGGCGCAGTTCCGCGATCGTCGAGCAGCGCGCGCGCGAGCTGCGCATCGACACCGTGCTCCAGGGCGTCGGCGACAAGGCGGCGGCGATGCGCGAGCTGTGCGCGCAGTCGGGCCTCGAGCCCGCGCAGGCCGGCTTCATGGGCGACGACTGGCCCGACCTGCCGGCGATGCATGCGGTGGGCTTCGCAGCCGCCGTGCCCGATGCCGCCCCCGAGGTGCTGCGCGTCGCCCACTGGACCGCGACCGCACCGGCCGGCGCCGGCGCCGTGCGCGAGCTCGCCGAGCACCTGCTGCGCGTGCAGGGCCGCCTCGACGCGCTGCTCGGCCGCTTCGACGGCCGTATCGCCTGAGCCGCGTCGCCCCTCCAATGCCTCCCCCGCCGACCACTCCCCCACGATGAAGGCCCGCTCCCTGGATCGGATCGCCGCCGTGGTGTCGGTGGTGCTGCTCGGGGCCCTGGGGCTCTTCACCTTCTACCTGGCTCAGGTCTCGAACGCCGATGGCGGCTCGAGGGTGCCCCGCAAGGTCCCGCCCGACCGCCCCGACTACTTCGTCGAGCGGATGGCCCTGCTGACGATGAACGACCAGGGCGAACCCTCCTACCGCCTCGAGGCGAGCCAGCTCCAGCACTTTCCCGAGGACGACGTCGCGGACTTCGAGGATCCCGTGATGGTCAGCCTCGATCCGGCGCGCCCCCGCATCACCATCACCGCCAACCGCGGCCGCCTGATTCAGGGGGGCGAGGAGGCACGGCTGTCGGGCAACGTGGTGCTCACCCGCGCGGCGACCGACCGGGCCGCGCCGATGAAGGTCGAGACCGAGTATGCGGTGGTGCTCCCGGACGAGGACATCGTGCGCACCGACTGGCCGGTGGCGCTCATCCAAGGCGGCCAGCAGCTGAACGGCGTCGGCATGGAGTTGAACAATCGCACCCGGCAATTGCGGGTAAACTCGCAGGTCCGCGTGGTCGTGCCCCCAACCGCCCCGCCCGCCGGAGGGCCGGCCCGGGCGCAGCCTGCGACCGCCGGCGGCACCCGCTGAGCCGCCGCAGACGGAGTTCCCGATCTCCCCGATGCCCCGACAACCCGGTCCGCTGTCACCCCTCGTCGCGGCCTGTGTCGCGAGCCTGGCCATCCTGTGCGCGCCGCACGCGCTCGCCGAGCGGGCCGACCGCTACAAGCCCACCAACGTCGAATCCGACCGGATGAACTACGACGACCTCAAGCAGGTCAACGTGTTCACCGGCTCGGTGGTCCTGACCCGCGGCACGATCACCATGCGAGGCGACCGGCTCGTGCTGCAGCAGGACGCCGAGGGCTACCAGTACGGCACCGCCAACGGCCGCCTCGCGAGCTTTCGCCAGAAACGCGACGGCATCGACGAGTGGGTCGAGGGCTATGGCGAGGAGGTCCGCTACGACGGCAAGACCGAGCGGCTGCGCTTCACCGGCCGGGCCAAGGTCCGCCGCCTCGAGGGCACCCGGGTCGTCGACGAGATCGAGGGCGCGGTCATCGTCTACGACAGCCGGACCGAGCAGTACGAGGTCGAGGGCGGCACGGCCACCGGACCGGCAGTGACAGGCGGACGCGTGCGCGTCGTGATCCAGCCGCGACTCGGCGACGGCGCCGCCGCTACGCCCGCCCCGGCGCCCGCCCCCTCGCCGGGCGGCACGGCGCGGCCCGGCGCGGGTCCGGCCGTCGCGCCGCGACCGGCGGAGCCGCGCTGATGGGCGCCGACGAGTCGCCCGCGGCGGCAGCAGCCGCGGCGGCGGCATCGCCGGCCGCGAGCAGGCTGGTCGCCCGCAACCTGAAGAAGGTCTACGGCAGCCGGACCGTCGTCAAGGACGTGTCGGTCGACGTGAGCAGCGGCGAGGTCGTCGGCCTGCTCGGGCGCAATGGCGCCGGCAAGACCACCTGCTTCTACATGATCGCCGGGCTCGTCCCCACCGACGGCGGCGCCATCGAGCTCGACGGCCACTCCATCAGCCGACTGCCGATCCACAAGCGGGCCCGCCTCGGGCTGTCCTACCTGCCCCAGGAGGCATCGGTCTTCCGCAAGCTGAGCGTCGAGGAGAACGTGCTCGCGGTGCTCGAACTGCAGGTCGACGCCGATGGCCGCCCGCTCGCGAAACCGGAGCTGCAGCGCCGGCTCGACGCGCTGCTCGACGAGCTCCAGATCTCTCACCTGCGCTCGAATCCGGCGCAGTCGCTGTCGGGCGGCGAGCGGCGTCGCGTCGAGATCGCCCGAGCGCTCGCGACCTCACCCCGGTTCATCCTGCTCGACGAGCCCTTCGCCGGCGTCGACCCGATCGCGGTGATCGAGATCCAGCGGATCGTGCGCTTCCTCAAGGAGCGCTCGATCGGCGTGCTGATCACCGACCACAACGTGCGGGAAACCCTCGGGATCTGCGACCGCGCCTACATCATCAATGATGGTATCGTTCTTGCTTTCGGGCGGCCCGACGAAGTGATCCAGGACGATCGCGTTCGCAAGGCCTACCTCGGCGAAGAGTTCCGCATGTGACGGGATCGCCGGGCCGCCCAGGCCCTCGTCGATGAAACCGTCCCTACAGCTCAGGTTCTCCCAGCAGCTCGCGCTCACGCCCCAGCTGCAGCAGTCGATCCGGCTGCTGCAGCTGTCGACGCTCGAGCTGAACCAGGAGCTCGAGCAGATCCTGGCCGAGAACCCGCTGCTCGAGCGGCTCGACGACCCGCTCGCCGACTGCGCCCGGATCTCGCCCAACGGCTCGCTCGACCACAGCGGCCCCGGCATCGACCACGAAGGCGATGCGGCGCCCCCCCCGCCCCCCGCCGAGCGCGCCGAGGTGCCCGACGACGGCGCCGACCGAGGCGAGTCCGGCCCGTCCGACGACGGCCATGCCGATCACGGACTCGAGTGGGGGGCGGACGGGCGCGGCAGCCGCAGCGAGCAGGACGACGACGAGCGCGAGTTCCCGCAGGTGGCCACGACCGGCGACACGCTGCGCGAGCACCTGCTGCGCCAGCTCGCCGGCACCG
Organism: Burkholderiaceae bacterium; assembly: GCA_044342535.1. Taxonomy (GTDB): domain Bacteria; phylum Pseudomonadota; class Gammaproteobacteria; order Burkholderiales; family Burkholderiaceae_E; genus UBA4615. The sequence goes on along the minus strand of JBIIPQ010000092.1, from coordinate 9,684 downwards.
GGGGCTCGCGCCGCGACAAGGCCCTGGTCACGCTGCTGATCGACGAGCTCGACGCCGACGGATACCTGCGCGCGAGCCTCGACGAGCTGATGGAGGCGCTCCCGGACGAACTCGAGATCGAGCCCGAAGAGCTGTCCGGCGCGCTGCGCATGCTGCAGAGCTTCGACCCGTCCGGCGTCGGTGCCCGATCCATTCCGGAATGCCTGCTTCTGCAGCTCTCCAACCTGCCGCCCGTCGACCGACCGGCGGAGACGACGCTCAAGCTCGCCGGCGCAATCGCCCATCAGCACCTCGAGCTGCTCGGCGCGCGCGATTTCGCGCGGCTCAAGCGGGTGCTGCGCTGCGACGACGACGAGCTCCGGGCGGCGCAGACGCTGATCCAGAGTCTCAATCCCCGCCCTGCGAGCGGCTTCTCCGGCGAACCGCCCGCCTACGTCGTGCCCGACGTGATGGTGCGGCGCGGCAAGGGCGGCTGGTCGGCGACCCTCAACCCGGACGTGATGCCCAAGCTGCGCATCAACGACGTGTACGCGCAGATCCTCAAGCGCAGCCGCGGCGGGCCCGGCGGCAGCCTCTCGTCCCAGTTGCAGGAAGCGCGCTGGCTGGTCAAGAATGTCCAACAGCGATTCGACACCATCCAGCGCGTCGCGCAGGCGATCGTCGACCGGCAGCGTGCCTTCTTCACGCACGGGGCGGTCGCGATGAGGCCGCTGGTGCTGCGCGAGATCGCGGACGCACTGGGCCTGCATGAATCGACGGTATCCCGCGTGACGACACAAAAGTACATGCACACGCCGTTCGGCACGTTCGAGATGAAATACTTCTTCGGGAGCCACGTGGCGACCGACACGGGTGGTGCCGCCTCCAGCACCGCGATCAGGGCTCTGATCAAGCAGCTCGTCACCGCGGAGGATCCCAAGACCCCCCTATCCGACAGCCGAATCGCCGAAGTCCTCGGCGAGCAGGGCATCGTCGTCGCACGCCGCACGGTCGCGAAGTACCGCGAGGCGCTGCAGATCCCGCCGGTCGCACAGCGAAAGACGCTGTAGACGCCTCCGCCGAGATCGCCCGACGACGGCGTGCCCGCTGCGCCGCCAACGCAACGTCGTGAGCCTTTCAGGAGCATTCATGAATCTCTCCATCAGCGGGCACCATCTCGAAGTCACCCCTGCGTTGCGCGAATACGTCACAGTGAAGCTCGACAAGATCCGGCGTCATTTCGACCAGGTGATCGACGTGAACGTGTTCCTGTCGGTGGACAAGCTCAGACAGAAGGCCGAGATCGCGCTGCATGTCCGGGGCAAGGACATCTTCGCCGAGTCGGTCGACGACGACCTCTACGCCGCCATCGACTCGCTGGTGGACAAGCTCGACCGTCAGGTCCTCAAGTACAAGGACAAGCGGTTCGCGCATCCCCACGAAGCGATCAAGCACCACGTCGAAACCTGACCTGTCCCGGACAGGGCCCGGACAGCCCCGCCGCGGTCGGCGGGGCTGTCCGGGCGAACCCGAACTCGGTTTTCCGCAACGCAAAATAGTTGGCATTCCAGCGCCGGGAATCGTGGCTATAATCGGCCGCGACATCGGGTCGGGCCCGGGTCCTGCAGGGCTATTGCATCGCAACAACCGACCGCTTCCGGCTACCGAGATGAATCGAATCGCCAAGTTGCTCCCGGCCCGCAATGTCCTGCTCGACCTCCAGGTCTCGAGCAAGAAACGGGTGTTCGAGCAGGCCGCGCTCCTCTTCGAGAACGAGCACGGCATCGAGCGCGGCAAGGTGTTCGACTCCCTCTTCGCCCGTGAACGACTCGGCTCCACCGGGCTCGGCCAGTCGGTCGCGATCCCCCACGGACGCATCAAGGGCCTGCGCGATGCGATCGCCGCGGTCGTGCGCGTCGCCGAGCCGATTCCCTTCGATTCGCCCGACGGCCAGCCGGTCAAGCTGCTCGTCTTCCTGCTGGTCCCCGAGCACGCGACCGAGGAGCACCTCGAGATCCTGTCCGAGCTGGCCGAGCTGCTCTCGGACACCGGCATCCGCGAGACGCTGATGAGCTCCGACGACGCCGCCTCGATCCACCGGGTGCTCGCCACCTGGGAGCCGTACCGCCCCGCCGCCTGAGCCCGCCCGAGGCTGCATCGCACCGGGCGCCGGTGTACAGTGGCCTCGATGTCCGCCGCACCTCACGGTCCCGCCCGCTCCGACACCGCCCCCATCGTCCCGACCGACGACGGGGCGCGGCACCTGCCCACGCTGACGGTCCACGAGCTCGTCGAGCGCGGTGCCGAGAGCCTGGCGCTGCGCTGGGTCGGCGGATTCGAGGGCGCCAAGCGCCCTGCGGCCATGCCGGCGCCCGACACCGTCGACCAGGTCGGTTACCTGAACCTGATCCATCCGCACCGCATCCAGGTGCTCGGGATCGCCGAGGTCGCCTATTTCCACCGCCTGAGCGACGCCCGACGACAGCACATCGTCGACGAGATCATCGCCGGCGAGCCGCCGGCGCTGGTGATGTCCGAGGGCATCCTGCCGCCGCCCGACCTCGTCGCCGCCTGCGATGCGCACGGGTTGCCGCTGCTCGAGTGCGCGCTGCCCAGCGCGCGCGCGATCGAGCTGCTGCGCAGCCTGCTGGCCAAGTCGCTCGCGGTGTCTTGCAACATGCACGGCGTGCTGATGGACGTGCTCGGCCTCGGGGTCATGATCACCGGCGAGTCCGGGCTGGGCAAGAGCGAGCTCGGCCTGGAGCTGGTCAGCCGCGGCCACGGCCTGGTGGCCGACGACGTGGTCGAGCTGCACCGCATCGGCCCGCGCACCATCGAAGGCCGAGGCCCGCCGATACTCCAGGGGCTGCTCGAGGTCCGGGGCCTCGGGCTGCTCGACATCAAGACGGTCTTCGGCGAGACCGCGGTCCGCCGCAAGATGCGCCTGAAGCTGATCGTGCACCTGGTCCGGCGCAGCACCCACGAGGACGAGTACGAGCGCCTGCCGCTGGAGGATCTCTCCCAGGAGGTGCTCGGCATGCAGGTGCGCAAGGTCATCGTCCCGGTGGCGGCCGGCCGCAACATCGCGGTCCTCACCGAGGCCGCCGTGCGGAACACCATCCTGCGCCTGCGCGGGATCGACACGATGCGCGAGTTCGTCGCGCGCCAGCAGCGGGCCATCGAGGCTTCGGCGGAGTGACGTGATGCGGGTCGTGCTGGTGACGGGAATCTCGGGCTCGGGCAAGTCGATCGCGATCAACGTGCTCGAGGACGACGGGTTCTTCTGCATCGACAACCTGCCGGCCCAGTTCCTTCACGACGTGATCGCCTCGCTGGAGGAGCAGGGCTACGGGCGGGTCGCGGTGTCGATCGACGCGCGCGGCGGCGAGTCCGTCGGCGACCTGAGGCAGATCATCGGCGGGCTCGCGAGCCATGGCCACGACGTGAAGGTGCTGTTCCTCAACGCACGCACCGACTCGCTGGTGCAGCGCTATTCCGAGACGCGGCGCCGCCATCCGATGACGATGCAGATCCGGCCCGACGAGCCGGCGCCGACCCTGCTGGAGTCGATCGAGAACGAGCGCGAGCTGATGAGCGCGATCGAGGACGTGGGCGTGTCGATCGACACAAGCGACCTGCATCCGAACGTGCTCCGCCAGTGGGTGCGCGACGTGGTCGGGCTCGAGCGCGCCTCGATGGTGCTGCTCTTCGAGTCGTTCGCATTCAAGTACGGCGTGCCGCTCGACGCCGACCTGGTGTTCGACGTGCGCTGCCTGCCCAATCCGTACTACACGCCGCAGCTGCGGCCGCTCTCGGGGCTCGACGAGCCGGTCGCGCAGTTCCTGCGCGAGGTGCCGTCGGTGCGCCGGATGATCGATCACGTCGGCCACTTCCTCACCACCTGGCTGCCGTCGTACGTGCAGGAGAACCGCAGCTACCTGACGGTGGCGATCGGGTGCACCGGCGGCCAGCACCGGTCGGTGTACGTGGTCGAGCAGCTCGCCCAGCGGTTCCGTCCGGCCGAGCGCGTGCTCGTGCGTCATCGCGCGCTCGCCGCGCGCCAGCTCGCCGCCTGAGGCCCCATGCAGCACATGCTCGCCGACGTGCCGCTGTTCCCGCTCGGCACCGTGCTGTTCCCGGGCGGCGTGCTGCCGCTGCGGATCTTCGAGGCGCGCTACATGGACATGGTGCGCGACTGCATGCAGCGCGAGCAGCCGTTCGGCGTGTGCCTGATCACGAAGGGCGGCGAGGTCGGCGAGCCGGCCGAGCACGAGCCCATCGGGACGCTCGCGCACATCCGCGGCTGGGACATGGAGCAGCTCGGTGTGCTGCAGCTGCGCACGATCGGCGGCTCGCGCTTTCGCATCATCGACCGGCGCGTCGGCGGCAACGGCCTGATCCGCGCGAGCGTCGACGAGCTGCCCGAGGACCCGCGGCTCGAGGTGCCCGAGGAGATGGCCGAGTGCACGGTGCTCGTGCACCGGATCGTCGACGAGCTGCGTACCCGCGAGCCCGATGCCGAGCGCCGGATGATCGCCGAGCCCTGCGACTTCGAGTCGGCCGCCTGGATCGCGAACCGGCTGGCCGAGTTCCTGCCGATCCCGAACCCGGCGCGCCACAAGCTGATGGCGCTGCAGGAGCCGCTGGCGCGGCTGCAGCTGGTGCACCGCTGGCTGCAGCAGCACCAGGTGATCTGAACCCGCGCCGAACCCGGCCGCGGACGCCGTACCCGACCCTGTACCCGACACCACACCGAGGAGACCCGGGATGAACCCGCGCGGCACCATGATCGTCACCGGAGGAGGCCGAGGCATCGGCGCGGCCACAGCGCGCCTGGCGGCCCGCTCCGGCTGGGCGGTCGCGATCGTCTATCGCGACCGGACGGCCGACGCCGACGCGGTCCTCGCCGACATCGCAGCGACCGGCGGGCGCGCCATCGCGCTGCGCGCCGATGTCGGCGACGAGGCCGCGGTCGCACGCGTCTTCGAGGCGGCGGATGCGCTCGGCCCGCTCACTGCGCTGGTCAACAACGCCGGCGTCACCGGCGGCGTGGCGCGGGTCGACGCGCTCGATCCGGCGCGGCTCGACGAGGTGCTGCGCACCAACGTGCGGGCGCCCTTCCTGTGCGCCCGCGAGGCGATCCGCAGGATGTCGACCCGCCACGGCGGGCGCGGCGGCGCGATCGTCAACGTCGGCTCCGGTGCGTCGCAGCTCGGCACGCCCGGCGTGTGGGTGCATTACGCGGCGACCAAGGGCGCGCTCGACACGATGACCCTCGGCCTGGCCAAGGAAGTGGCGGGCGAAGGCATCCGCGTGAACTGCGTGCGCCCCGGGCTGATCGACACCGAGATCCACGCGTCCCGTCCGCCCGGTCAGCTCGAGGAGATCCTGCGCTCGGTGCCGATGGGTCGCGCCGGCACGGCCGACGAGGTGGCGCGCAGCATCGTCTGGCTCGCCGACGGCGACGCCTCGCCCTACGTGACCGGCAGCTTCATCGACGCACGCGGCGGGCGCTGAGCCGGCGGGCGCCGGCCTCGGCGCGGGCGCCAGCGCGGGCGCCGGCGCCGGCCTCGGCGCCCGCCGCGCCGATCAGAACGGCAGCCCGACCTTGACCGGGGCCCGTGCAGGCGCAGCGGGCGCGGCAGCGGCCGCCCGCGGCGCACGCGAGTCTCCGACCGAGCCGGCCAGCGTCTCGGCGAGCATCGTGTCGACGCCGGTCAGCGCCGCCTGCAGCGAGTCGGCGATGCCCGTGCGGTCCGGAGCACCGTTGAGCGACAGCGCGCCGCGGGCGAAGTCGAAGGACGCGACCAGCGCCTTGCCGCGCTCGAGCGCGAAGCCGCCCGAGACCAGCTGCTCGCGCTGCGCCTCGTCGAGCAGCCGCCCGGTCATCTCGACCCGGCCGCGCGCGAAGGCCTGCTTGGCGAGCGTCGGCGGCAGCGACGTGGTGCGCTCGCCGGAGGGCTCGAGGCCGAGCTCGAGCTCGCCCTTGAAGGCCCCCTCGGGGCCGGCCGCGGCCAGCCGCGAGACCGCGACCGACAGGCCGCGCACGAGCAGCGTGCGCGCCGCATCGCGGGCCTCGGCGGTCTCGGCGCGGGTCATGCCCTGGAAGCCGCAGCTCTCGGTCCCGATGCGGACCAGCGTCTCCCAGCTCTTCGCGTGCAGGCCCTTGGCCGACAGGTCGAGCGCGAGGTCGGTGAGGCTCTCGTCGGAGACGGTGACCTTGCGGACCGTGGAGGAGAAGCCCGCGTCGAGGAACTCGCCGCGCAGCGCGGCGTCCGAGGACAGCGCCAGGCCCTCCATCTGGACCGCCGGCGTGTCGACGTGCTGGATCTCCAGCTTGGAGGTGCCGGTGCCCAGCCTCGTGTCGGCCAGGTTCACGCCCAGGCGCACGCCCCGGACCTCGTAGGCCCCCTCGCCGTCGCGCACCGTCGCCCGATCGGTCGACCAGTCGAACGCGAGCGTGCTGGCGGCCATCGCGAAGCGGCCGCTCGAGGCGGCGATCTTCAGCGAGCCGGTGCCGTCGCGCATGGCGAGTTCGGGCATCGCGAGCGTCGCCTCGACCGCGCCGTCGCGACCGGCCGAGCCCTTCGCGGACACCAGCGGCCGGTCACCGAGGCTCTCCTTGAGCTGCGCGCCCAACTCGCCGCCGGGACGGGCCGACATCGTGAAGCGGACCGGCGCGTTCGGCAGGCCGAAGTGCGACAGCTCGTACTCGATCACGGCCTTCACGGGCGTCGCGTCCGCCTCGGCGGCGTCGCAGCCGGGCTGCACCGCGACCTCGAAGCGGCCTTTCGAGTTCAGCAGCCCCTTCTCGTGCTGCAGGCCGGAGACGCGCACTTCGCCGTCGCGCAGCTGCTGCCCGAGCGCGCCCATCTGCTCGGCGACGGCCGAGGCCCGCATCGCGGTGACGGCACCGGCGGCGCCGGCGGTGGTGACGGCGATGCCGGCGGTGGCGAGGAGGAGCGTACGGGTCTTCATGGCGGGGATCCGATCGGTCATCTGGGGTGAGCGGACCTTCCACCGGCGGATCCGCAGCCGCAAACGTGCGCCGCACGGACGGCCGCTGGGATCACGCGAACGGACGGCTCGCCGCGGCGCTTGTCCAGGACAAGCGGTCCCGCGCGCGCCGGTCGCACCGGCCTCGGGCGGAGGTCGCGACCGCTTCGATTCAGGGCCGCCGGGGCACGAGCCCGGCCAGCAGGGTCTTCACCGGCCGCGGCAGCGGCGCCCCCTCGACCTCGGACAGCGCGAGCCACAGATGCCCGGCGGGCGCCGGCGGCCGCGCGTCCCCGGGCAGCAGCGCCTGCCAGACGCGGGCGCGCAGGCGGAAATGGGTGAACGCATGCCGCACCTCGGCCACCGGCGCGGCGGCCTGCAGCCCCGGCAGCGAGCCGATGCGAGCCGCCGCCCAGGCCGCGATCGCGTCGGCATCGGGCGGCGGCTCGACCGCCGCGGCCCGCAGCGGCGGGCTCGGCTCCGGCAGGCTCCACAGCCCGCCCCACAGCCCGCTCGAGGCCCGCCGCTCGAGCAGCACCGCGTCGCCGGCTCGCAGCAGCAGCCAGTCGGCGCTGCGCGTCTCGGTGACGCGCGCCGGCCTCGGCGTCGGCAGCACATCGACCCGCCCCTGCGCGCGGGCCTCGCAGCGGCCCGCGACCGGGCAGTCGGCGCAGCGCGGCCGCGTGCGTACGCACAGCGGCGCGCCGAGATCCATCAGCGCCTGCGTGTAGGTCTCCATCCGGCCCTCGCCGGCCGCAGGCAACTCGCGGGCCGCGAGCGTCCAGAGCCGCTGCTCGACCGCACGCTCGCCGGGGAAGCCCTCGAGGGCGAACACGCGGCACAGCACGCGCTTGACGTTGCCGTCGAGGATCGGCGCCGGCACGCCCCAGGCGAAGGCGGCGATCGCCGCAGCGGTGGAGCGGCCGATGCCGGGCAGCGCCTCGAGGGCCGCAGGGTCGTCGGGGAAGTCGCCGCCGTGCCGCTCGACGACCGCCCGCGCGCAGGCGTGCAGGTTGCGCGCCCGCGAGTAGTAGCCCAGCCCGCTCCAGTGGGCGAGCACCTCGTCGAGCGGGGCAGCGGCCAGCGCGCCGACGTCCGGGAAGCGCGCGAGGAAGCGCTCGTAGTAGCCGAGGACCGTGGCGACCTGCGTCTGCTGCAGCATGATCTCAGAGACCCAGATGCGGTACGGATCGCGGGTGCGCTGCCAGGGCAGGTCGTGCCGACCCGCGCGCTGCTGCCAGTCGATCAGCGCACCGGCGAATCCGCCGGCCGCGGACCCGCCCGCGCTCAAGCCGCGACCGCCGCCTCGTCGCTCGGCGTCTCGCGACGCTCGAGCACGCCCGCGACCTCGCGCGCCAGGGCCTGCAGCGCGGCGAGCTGCTGCTCGACCTGCAGTCGGTGCTCGTCGAGCTCGGCGATCCGCGTCTCGAGCTGCTCGCTCGCCTGCATCACGCGCTGCACCGAGTCGAGGCGGCGCCGCAGCTGCTGCTGGTGCTCGCGCACCTGGCTCTCGATCGGCGCGATCACCGCGCGCAGCCAGCTCTCGAGGTCGCGCCCCGCCTTCTCGTAGACGTCGCGGATCCGAACCGCCACCGACTCGAAGAAGCGCCGCGTGAGCGCCCATTTCTCGGTGGTCACGAGGCTGAGCGCACCGAAGTGCCGGTCGTAGAGCGCCTCGATGCGCTCGAGGTCGGCCACGAACGGACGGGTGGTGAACGGCATCGGCGCGCCGAGCGTCAGTCCGTGCTCGCGGTTGAAGCCGACGTACATCGCGCTCATCAGCGCCGACACCTCGTCGACGTGGGCATCGAGCTTGACGAAGTCGCCGCGCGCCGACTCGAGCAGCTGCGTCATCCCCTCGCGCAGGCCCAGCGACAGCTTGCTCTCGCGCATCTGGTGGCGCGCACTGCGCACGTGCCGCTTGAGGCGGTCGATGCCGACGGTGGCGATGATCGCCTGCTGGTGGCGGCCGAACACCGAACGCAGCGCCTGCAGCTTGCGCAGGCTGCGCTCGAAGTCGCCGCGCTCGCCGCGGATGCGGCGCGCCATCTGCTCGATCGCGCCGCGGTTCTTGCCGCGCAGCCCGTTGAGCTCGAAGACCTGCTCGACGAGGTTGCGCCGCCGCGTGGCCAGCAGCCCGTCGACCACGCCGTGCGCCTCGTCGAACTCGCGCCGCACCAGCTCGCGCACGATCGACTGCTGCTGCGGCACCAGCTCGCGGGACAGCGCGCGCTCGAGCTCGGGCAGCCGGCTGCGCGCGAGCAGGCCGGCGTCGCCAGTGATCTTGGCGACCAGCCCCTTCTGCGCGGACACCGGAAAGATGCGCTGCGGCGGCAGCTGCAGCGTGCGCGACACCGAGGTGACCTGCCCCTCGATCTCGCGCTCGATCTCGGCCGGCGACTTCAGCTCGTCCCAGAGGCCGTCGATCTTGTTGAGCACCACGAAACGGCCCGCGCGATGCGCAGGGCTGATGCGTTCGCGCCAGACGTCGATGTCGGTGCGCGTGACGCCGGCGTCGGCGGCCAGCACGAACAGCACGGCGTGCGCGCTCGGGATCAGGTTGAGCGTCAGCTCGGGCTCGGCGCCGATCGCGTTCAGCCCGGGGGTGTCGATCACCACCAGTCCGGTCTCGAGCAGCGGATGCGGGATGTTCACCAGCGCATGGCGCCAGCACGACACCTCGATCATGTCGGCATCGTAGGGGGCGAT
>JBIIPQ010000392.1:0-4311 GCA_044342535.1 Burkholderiaceae bacterium | reverse complement strand
CGCTGCCTGCCGGCCGGGCCGCTGCGCGAGCCGCTGCGCGATGCGCTGCTGCTCGATGCGGTGCTGCTCAACGGGCGCACCGCGACCTCCCCGATCGTTCACTCGCGCGTGTTTCGGTTCGAGGTCGTCCCGACCGCCTTCGTGACGCTCGACGGTTCGAACCGCTGGTCGCCGGCGGGCTTCGCCGTGGCCGCCGACGGCGTGCCGCTCGATGCGATCGCCGGCATCGGCGCCCCGCAGCGCTTCTTCGACACCCTAGACGCGCTCGGGCTGCAGCAGGCGCGTCCGCACCCGCTGCCCGATCACGCACCGATCGATCCCGTCTGGCTGGCGGCACTGCCGGGCACCTTCCTCGTCATGACCGAGAAGGACGCCGTAAAATGCGCGGCTTTCGACCCCGCGCTGCTCGCGCGGTGCGTCGCCCTTCGCGTCGAGGCCGTCCCCGAGCCGGCGCTCGTCGACTGGCTGGAGGATCGCCTGCGTGGATAGCCGCCTTCTCGAGATCCTGGTCTGCCCGCTGTGCAAGGGGCCGCTGCAGTACGACAAGGCCGCGCAGGAGCTGACCTGCAGGCCCGATCGCCTCGCGTTCCCGATTCGCGAGGGCATCCCGGTGATGCTCGAGCAGCAGGCGCGCACGCTGCCGGCCGAGCCGTGAGCGCGGCGGGCTTCGTCGCGCTCATCCCGGCGCGGATGGCGTCGACGCGCCTGCCCGACAAGCCGCTCGCCGACATCGACGGCGAGCCGATGGTGGTGCATGTCGCGCGCCAGGCGCGGGCCTCGGGCGCACGGCTGGTCGCGGTCGCCACCGACTCCGAACGCGTGCGCGATGCGGTACGTGCCGCGGGCGTGCAGGCGCTGCTCACCCGGGCCGACCATCCGAGCGGCACGGACCGGCTCGCCGAGGCCGCGGACCTGCTCGGCCTCGGCGACGACGAGATCGTGGTCAACGTGCAGGGCGACGAGCCGCAGATTCCCCCGGCGCTGGTGGCCAAGGTCGCGGCGCTGCTCCGGGCGAGCCCGGACTGCTCGATCGCCACGGCCGCGCATCCGGTGGCCAGTGTCGAGGACTGGATGTCCCCGAACGTGGTCAAGGTCGTGCTCGATGCGGCGGGGCGTGCGATGTACTTCTCGCGCGCGCCGATCCCCTTCGCGCGCGATGCGCTCGCCGGCTTCCCCCAGCGGCTGCCCGATGCGCTGCCGGCCGCGATCGCGATCGACGGAACGGTGCGGCGGCACGTCGGCCTGTATGCGTACCGCGTCTCGTTCCTGCGCGCCTACCGCGTGCTCGCGCCCTCGCCACTGGAAGCGATCGAGGCGCTCGAGCAGTTGCGCGCCCTGTGGCACGGGCACCGGATCGCGGTGCTGTGCACCGACGACGCGCCGCCCGCAGGGGTCGACACGCCGGCCGACCTCGAGCGCGTGCGACGCGATTTCGCGGACGCTCGCGCAAGACGCGGGCCGAATTGACCCCTCGCGGGCTTTGCGGTTATGGTCCGAGAGCCCCGCGCCCGCGCTCCGCCCCGCGCCCGCGCACCGCATCACACCGCCCCAAGACCCCCACCACGCTCAGGAAAGAACGTCCATGCGCTTGATCCTCCTCGGACCGCCCGGTGCGGGCAAAGGCACCCAGGCTGCCTTCATCAAGGAGAAGTTCGGCATTCCGCAGATCTCGACGGGCGACATGCTGCGGGCCGCCGTCAAGGCCGGCACGCCGCTGGGCATCGCTGCCAAGAAGGTCATGGACTCGGGCGGACTGGTCTCGGACGACATCATCATCGGACTGGTCAAGGACCGGCTCGCGCAGCCCGACTGCGCCAACGGCTACCTCTTCGACGGCTTCCCCCGGACGATCCCGCAGGCCGACGCGATGAAGGATGCGCAGGTCGCGCTCGACTTCGTGCTCGAGATCGACGTGCCGGACAGCGACATCGTCGAGCGCATCAGCGGGCGCCGCGTGCATGCCGCGAGCGGTCGCACCTACCACCTGCGCTTCAATCCTCCGAAGGTCGAGGGCATGGACGACGTGACCGGCGAGGCGCTCATCCTGCGCGACGACGATCGCGAGGAAACCGTGAAGAAGCGCCTCGAGGTCTACCAGGCGCAGACCCGTCCGCTGGTGGACTACTACTCGAACTGGGCTGCCACCGGCGACGCCCGCGCACCGAAGTACCGCAGGATCGCGGGCATCGGCTCGGTCGATACGATCCGCGACCGCGCGTTCGCCGCGCTCGTCTGATTCCGCGGGCGCCGCCCGGCGCCTGCGCTCTGTCTCTCCCTTCGCTCCCCCCGCTTCCCTAACCTCCCCCGGCGCCACCCTGCGCTCGCGGTCGCTGGCAGGCCGTCGCGCGGGCGGGCGGGTATCGCTCGCACAGCCCCCCCGCACGCCGTTCCAGTCGCCGGATGCCGCGTCCGCGACGCCTTGCCAACGCAAGGGGTATTCGGTGAAGATCGTCCGAGCCAGGGCGCGCGGGAGCGGAACGTGCCCCCCAGGCCAACGACGACTACTACACACAGGAGATAGCACCCATGAGTGGAGCCACATCCACCGCCGTCTGGTTCGCCCTTGCTTGCGGCGCACTGGCGGTGCTGTACGGCATCGTGTCGAGCCGCTGGATCCTCGGCCTCGACGCCGGCAACGCGAAGATGCAGGAGATCGCCGCGGCGATCCAGCAGGGTGCAAAGGCCTACCTGAACCGCCAGTACCGAACGATCGGCATCGTCGGTGTCGTGCTGTTCGTGCTGATCTTCTTCGTGCCGGGGCTGGGCGCGACCACGGCGCTGGGCTTCGCGATCGGCGCGATCCTGTCGGGCGCCGCCGGCTACATCGGCATGAACGTCTCGGTGAAGGCGAACGTGCGTACCGCGCAGGCCGCCACGCGCGGCCTGAACGAGGCGCTGACCGTCGCGTTCCGCGGCGGCGCGATCACCGGCATGCTGGTGGTGGGCCTGGGCCTGCTCGGCGTCGCCGGATTCTTCGTCTGGCTGGGCGGCCTGAACGCCACGCCCGAAGGGCTGCACGACGTGATCAAGCCGCTGATCGGCCTGGCCTTCGGGTCGTCGCTGATCTCGATCTTCGCGCGACTGGGCGGCGGCATCTTCACCAAGGGCGCCGATGTCGGCGCCGACCTGGTGGGCAAGGTCGAAGCCGGCATCCCCGAGGACGACCCGCGCAACCCCGCGGTGATCGCGGACAACGTGGGCGACAACGTCGGCGACTGCGCGGGCATGGCGGCCGACCTGTTCGAGACCTACGCGGTGACGCTGATCGCCACGATGCTGCTCGGCGCGCTGATGCTGACCAACGCGCCGCTGGCCGCGGCCACCTACCCGCTGGCGCTCGGCGGCTTCGCGATCATCGCGTCGATCGTCGGCTGCGCCTTCGTGAAGGCGACGCCCGGCAAGAAGATCATGAGCGCGCTGTACCGCGGACTGATCGTCGCGGGCGTCATGGGGCTGATCGCCTTCTATCCGATCACCGCGTGGCTGATCCCGGACAACGCGCTGGGCGGCACGGGCGCGGTGATGAAGATCTACCTGGCGGCAGTGGTGGGCCTGGTGCTCACCGGCCTGCTCGTCTGGATCACCGAGTACTACACCGGCACCGAGTACAAGCCGGTCCGCTATGTCGCGGCCGCGTCCGAGACCGGGCACGGCACCAACATCATCGCGGGCCTTGCGGTCTCGATGAAGTCGACCGCCTGGCCGGTGCTGATGGTCTGCGCGGCGATCATGGTGTCCTTCAACCTCGCGGGCCTGTACGGCATCGCGATCGCGGCGACCTCGATGCTGTCTATGGCCGGCATCATCGTCGCGCTCGACGCCTACGGCCCGATCACCGACAACGCCGGCGGCATCGCCGAGATGGCGGGCATGCCCGAGTCGGTGCGCGACATCACCGACCCGCTCGACGCGGTGGGCAACACCACCAAGGCGGTCACCAAGGGCTACGCGATCGGCTCGGCGGCGCTCGCCGCGCTGGTGCTGTTCGCCGACTACACCCATGCGCTCGAGTCGGCCGGCAAGGCGGTGAACTTCGACCTGTCGAACCACATGGTCATCGTGGGCCTGTTCATCGGCGGCCTGGTGCCCTACCTGTTCGGCGCGATGGCGATGGAGGCCGTGGGCCGTGCCGCGGGCTCGGTGGTGGTCGAGGTGCGCCGCCAGTTCCGCGAGATCAAGGGAATCATGGAAGGCACCGCGAAGCCGGACTACAGCCGCGCGGTCGACATGCTGACCACCTCCGCGATCAAGGAGATGATCGTCCCGTCGCTGCTGCCGGTGGTGGTGCCGATCCTGGTGGGTGTGTTCCTC
>JBIIPQ010000390.1:0-4315 GCA_044342535.1 Burkholderiaceae bacterium | reverse complement strand
CCGATCACCGCCACGTCGGCCACCGCCGGATGCGTGATCAGCAGGTCCTCGGTCTCCTGCGGGTACACGTTGACGCCGCCGGTGATGATCATGTGCGAGGCGCGGTCCGTCAGGAACAGGTAGCCGTCGGCGTCGACATGACCGACGTCGCCGATGCTCGCGCGGCCCAGCGCGTCGTAGGCCGCGCGCGTGCGCGCCGGGTCGCCGTGGTACTCGAAGCGCGGCACGCCCGAGAAGCAGACATGCCCGGTCTGCCCGGGGCCGAGCTCGGCGCCATCCTCGCCCACGATGTGCAGCGTGCCCAGCTCCGGCCGCCCGACCGAGCCCGGGCGCGCCAGCCATTCGGCCGAGGAGATCGACGTGCGGCCGACCGCCTCGGTGCCGCTGTAGTACTCGTGCAGGACGGGGCCCCACCAGTCGATCATCGCGCGCTTGACCTCGACGGGGCACGGCGCGGCGGCGTGGATCGCGAAGCGCAGGCTCGAGCGTTCGTGCCGGTCGCGCAGCGCGGCGGGCAGGCGCAGCAGCCGCACGAACATCGTCGGCACGAACTGCGCGTGCGTGACGCGAAAGCGCTCGATCGCGGCCAGCGCGGCCTCGGCGTCGAAGCGCTCCATCACCACGCAGCAGGCACCGCCGCGCAGCGCCTGAATCGTCCAGCGCACCGGCGCCGAGTGGTACATCGGCGCGGTCGACAGGTAGATCGCGTCGGCGTCGAAGCGCTTCCAGGCGAGGTCGCCGCGCTGCAGGTCGACCGAGGCGAGCTGCTCGAGCGGGCGGCGGATGCCCTTGGGGCGGCCCGTCGTGCCCGACGAGTAGAGGAAGTCGGCGCCCTCGAGGCGCGCCGGCAGCGTGGCGTCCGCGGGCGCCGCGGCGAGCCAGGCCTCGAAGTCCTCTAAGCCGGGCGCGGCGCCGTCGGCGGTGATGCCGAGCAGGCCGGCGGGCGAGACGGCCGGCGCGCCCCGCGTCGCGGCAGCGCCTGCCGGTGCCGCTGCCATCGCGGCCGTCGCCTGCGCCGCGACCGCCACCGTCTCAGCGGTCACGAACAGTGCCTTCGCGCCGCAGTCGCGCAGCACATAGGCCACCTCGTCGGCCTTCCAGTGCGTGCTCAGCGTGGTGTAGTAGAGGCCGGCACGACGCGCCGCCCACATCCACTCGAACCACTCGAGCCGGTTCTCGGCGAGGATCGCGATGCCGTCGCCCTGGCGCAGCCCCGCTTCGACCAGCCGCCACGCGATGCGCCGCGAGCGCGACTCGAGCGTGCGCCAGTCGATCGAGCGGCCCGAGCCGGCCATGACCGCCGCGATCGCCGTCGGCCGCGCCGCCGCGTGGCGGGCGAGCACGTCCACGGCAGCGACGGCCGCGGGCGCACTCATTCCGCGCGGATCCCGGCCTGCCTGACCACCACGCCCCACTTCTCGGTCTCGGCCGCGATGAACGCGCCGAACTGCGCGGTCGTCATCGGCAGGCTCGCGCCGCCCATCTCGGCCATGCGCCGGCGCACGTCGGGCATCGCGAGCACCTGCGCGATCTCGGTGTGCAGCCGCTCGACGATCGGGGCCGGCACCTTCGACGAGGTGAGCAGGCCCACCCACACGACGACCTCGAAGCCCGGGTAGCCGGACTCGGCGACGGTCGGCACCGCCGGCAGCTCGGACGCGCGCTGCGCGGTGGTGACCGCGAGCGCACGCAGCTTTCCGGAGTTCACGTGAGGCAGCGCCGTCACGAGATTGTCGACCATCACCTGCACCTGGCCACCGAGCAGGTCGGTGAGCGCGGGCGCCGCCCCCTTGTACGGCACATGGACGAGGTCGATGCCCGCGCGCATCTTCAGCATTTCGCCGGCCAGGTGGCTCGAGGTGGCCGTGCCCGAGGAGGCGATCGACAGCGAGCCCGGCCGGGCCTTGGCGAGCGCGACCAGCTCGGCGACGGAGGTCGCCGGCACCGACGGATGCACCAGCAGCACGTTCGGCATCGACACCACGTGCGCGACCGGCGCGAAGTCGGCGGGCGCGTACGGCAGCTTCTGGAAGATCGAATAGTTGGCGGCGTTCGGGCCGATGCTGCCCATCACCATCGTGTGCCCGTCGGGCTCGGCGCGCAGCATCGCCTGCATGCCGATCACCTGGCCGCCGCCGGCCTTGTTGTCGACGGTGACCGGCTGGCCGATGCGCTTCGACAGCTCGCCGGCGATCAGGCGACTGGAGAGGTCGAGGATGCCGCCCGTCGTGGCCGGCACGACGATGACGAGCGGCTTCGACGGGAATGCGGGCGCCTGCGCGCGGGCGGCGGGCGAGACCAGGGCGGACGGCACGAGCGGCACGGCGAGCGCCTGCAGGGTGCGGCGGCGGGATCGATCCATCGAAGCGTCTCCTTCCGGGGGACGGGCGCGGGAGCGACCGTCGCGGGGCGTCTCGGGCCCCTGCGGCCGATCGTAGCGCCGCCTCGCGGCCCGTGCCGCCGACCGGCCCGCGGTCCGGAACGCGGGCTTCGCCCGCCCGGCGCCCTCAGCCCCGCGAGAACCCCGACAGCCAACCCGCCCACAGCGGGAACCCCAGTGCCGCCGCCCGCGCGCTCGCCGCGCGCCAGTCGTACCCGACCATCACCAGCGACACCGAGACCGCGCTCGGGGTGATGTCGATCATCGCGTAGCGGGCATGCGGGCTGCCCGCCTGCACGAAGGCCGTCGTGCCGCGCAGCGGCTCGGAATACGCCGGCAGGCCGACGCTGCCGTCGTTGACCGCGATCCGCCCGTCGGGCAGCTCGACCACACGCTGCGTGTGCGAATGCCCGCAGACCATCACCCGGGCGCGCACATCGCCGAGGTCGTGCGCGATGTCGGCCGGCGGGCGGATCCGCGGGTCGCCGTCCGGCGCCTCCTCGAGCAGGTAGAAGTCCTCGTGGTGGGGCGCGCCGTGGAAACACAGCACGTCCTCGCCGATCGCATGGGTACGCGGCCAGCCGCGGACCCAGTCGAGGGTGTCGGCGTCGAGCACCGAGAGCGCGTAGCGATCGGCGCGGCCGGGCGCATAGACCTCGGGCGCGTACAGCGAGACGTCGTGGTTGCCGCGCACGTGCACCGCGTCGAGCCCGCGCAGGATCTCGGCGGTCTCGCGCGGCCACAGCGGGCCGGACAGCGCGTCGCCGATCTGCACGAGCCGGTCGTAGCCGCGCGTGCGCGCATCGGCCAGCACGGCCTCGAGCGCGAGCACATTGCCGTGGATGTCGCTGATCGCCGCGATCCTCATCGTCCTGTCCGCATCGTGCAGATCCGTTTATCGGCCCCGACCCTAGTGCCCGCCGAGCATCCACTTGATGATGCCCTTGGCGATGAATCCGATGAAGCCGAATCCAAGCGCCAGGAACAGCACGAAGGTGCCGAACTTGCCGGCCTTCGACTCGTGCGCGAGCTGCAGGATGATGAACACCATGTACAGCATGAACGCGCCGACGCCGAAGGTCAGCCCGAACGCCGCGATCTCGGCCTCGGTCAGCCCGAACGGCATCGGCTCAGGCCCCGCCCGGGCCGCCCGCGGGCGGCTCGACCAGGTCGCGGTACGCATGCCAGCTCGCGTGGCCCAGCCACGGCACCACCACCAGCAGGCCGAGCATCGCGGTCATCAGCCCGGCGAGCGTCAGCGCGGCCAGCGTCGCGGCCCAGACCGCCATCGTGAACGGGTGCTCGAGCACGACGCGCCAGCTGGTCAGCACCGCGGCCAGCACGCCGACCGGGCGGTCCATCAGCATCGGCACGGCGACGACCGTCGAAGCGAACACCGGTGCGGCCAGCACGCCGCCCAGCACCAGCCAGCCCTCGAACAGCAGCGAGTCCTCGGCCAGCACCACGCGGCGCACGAAGTCGAGCGGCTCGGCGACCGGGCCGGCGGCGAACGAGGTGACCAGCGAGGCCGAGGTCATCACCCAGCAGGTGCCGGCGGCAGCCAGCAGCACGCCGAACAGCATCAGCCGCCCGTCGCGCGGAGCCCAGGCGCGCAGCGCGGTGCCCAGCGTCGGGCGCTCGCCGCGCTCGAGCGCGGCGCTGATCGCGTAGAGCCCGGTGGCGAGGATCGGGGCGACCAGCAGGAAGCCCGACAGCGCGCCGGACAGGCCCCAGAACTGGTGCCGCCCGAGGACGACCAGCACCAGGCCGAAGGCCGCCAGCGCGGCGCCGTGGGCCAGCCCCGGCACGGGGCAGCGCATGAAGTCGGACCAGCCGGCGGCGAGCCAGCGCAGCGGCGCGTCGGGCCCCACGGCGCGCACGCCGAACCGGCGGGACTGCTCGATGGCGCGGGCGGCGTGGACACGTGCCATCGGG
>JBIIPQ010000389.1:0-4318 GCA_044342535.1 Burkholderiaceae bacterium | reverse complement strand
GCGCACGGTGATGCCGCTGTTGTTGACGAGGATGTCGATCGGTCCGAAGTCGCGCTCGACCGTGGCGATGGCGGCGGTCGCGCCGGCCTCGTCGGCCACGTCGAACGACGCGGCGGTGCAGTCGACGCCTTCGGCCGAGAGCGTCGCGCGAGCGGCCTCGAGCGTGGCGGCATCGCGCCCGTTGAGCACGATGCGCGCGCCGGCCGAGGCGAGCGCGCGGGCGAGCGCCACGCCGATGCCGCGCGAGGAACCGGTGATCAGGGCGACGCGGCCCGACAGGTCGAAGAGGGGGTGCATGGCGGTCTCGCGCGAGGGGTGCGGCATCCGGCGCGGGCGGGCCCGGCGGTGCGCGCATCGTAGAATCGGGGATGGCCCATCTTCTCGCGAATCTCAACGAGCGGCAACTCGCGGCCGTCACCCTGCCGCCGCAGCACGCCCTGATCCTGGCCGGCGCGGGCAGCGGCAAGACCCGCGTGCTGACCACGCGCATCGCCTGGCTGATCCAGACCGGGCAGGTCAGCCCCTCGGGCATCCTCGCGGTCACCTTCACCAACAAGGCGGCGCGGGAGATGACGGCCCGGCTGTCCGCGATGCTGCCGATCAATCCGCGCGGCATGTGGATCGGCACCTTCCACGGCCTGTGCAACCGGCTGCTGCGCGCGCACCACCGCGACGCCGCGCTGCCCCAGACCTTCCAGATCCTCGACTCCGCCGACCAGCTCGCGTCCATCAAGCGGCTGCTCAAGGCGCGCAACGTCGACGACGAGAAGTACCCGCCCCGCAACCTGCAGCACTTCATCAACGGCTCGAAGGAGGAGGGGCTGCGCGCCAAGGACGTCGAGGTCGTCGACGACTACAACCGCCGCTTCGTCGAGCTCTACGCCGCCTACGACGAGCAGTGCCAGCGCGAGGGCGTGGTCGACTTCGCCGAACTGCTGCTGCGCTCGTACGAGCTGCTCGAGCGCAACGCCCCGCTGCGCGCGCACTACCAGGCGCGGTTCCGGCACATCCTGGTCGACGAGTTCCAGGACACCAACGTCCTGCAGTACAAGTGGCTCAAGATGCTCGCCGGGCCGGGCGCCTCGGTGTTCGCGGTCGGCGACGACGACCAGTCCATTTACGCGTTCCGGGGCGCCAACGTCGGCAACATGTCCGCGTTCGAGCACGAGTTCCGCGTGCCCAACCTGATCAAGCTCGAACAGAACTACCGCTCGCATGCGAACATCCTCGACTGCGCCAACCACCTGATCCGCCAGAACGCGACGCGCCTGGGCAAGGAGCTCTGGACCGATGCCGGCGCCGGCGAGCCGGTGCGCGTCTACGAGGCGACCAGCGACGGCCAGGAGGCGCAGTGGCTGATCGAGGAGGCGCGCGGCCTGATCGCCGAGGGCTGGCTGCGCGCCGACATGGCGATCCTGTACCGCTCGAACGCGCAGTCGCGGGTGCTCGAGCACGCGCTGTTCTCGGCCGGCATCCCGTACCGCGTCTACGGCGGGCTGCGCTTCTTCGAGCGGGCCGAGATCAAGCACGCGCTGGCCTACCTGCGGCTGATGGAGAACCCGGACGACGACACCGCGTTCCTGCGGGTGGTGAACTTCCCGGCGCGCGGCATCGGCGCGCGCTCGGTCGAGCAGCTCCAGGACGCCGCGCGCGCGGCGAACACCTCGCTCTACGCGGCGGTCGCCGGCATGCGCACGGGCGCGGCCTCCGGCAAGATCGGTGCCTTCGTCGCGCTGATCGAGCGGCTGCGCCAGGAGACCGCGGCGCTCGCGCTGCCCGAGACCGTCGAGCACGTGGTCGAGCGCAGCGCCCTGATCACCCACTACCAGACCGAGAAGGAAGGCCAGGACCGCATCGAGAACCTGCGCGAGCTGGTGAACGCGGCGGCCGCCTTCCTCTCCGAGCAGGGCGTGGGGCAGGACGTGCCGGCCAATGCCGGCGTGACCGCTTCCTCGGCGCCGCAGGCCGGACCGGCGCTCGAGGCGCCGCTCACCGTGTCCGAGGACGGGGTGATCATCGATGCCGACGCGGACGGCGCGCCGCGCACCACGCCGCTGGCGGCCTTCCTGTCACATGCCTCGCTCGAGGCCGGCGACAACCAGGCGCTCGAGGGCAGCGACGCGATGCAGCTGATGACGGTGCACGCGGCCAAGGGCCTGGAGTTCGATGCGGTGTTCATGACCGGACTCGAGGAGGGCCTGTTCCCGCACGAGAACTCGGCGCAGGAGGCTGACGGGCTCGAGGAGGAGCGGCGCCTCATGTACGTCGCGATCACCCGCGCCCGCAAGCGCCTGTACATGTCGTTCTCGCAGACGCGGATGCTGCACGGCCAGACCCGCTACAACGTGCGCTCGCGCTTCCTCGAGGAGCTGCCCGAGGGCGCGCTCAAGTGGCTGACGCCGCGCAACGGCGCCGGCCGCGGCGGCTGGGGCGGCGGCCACGGCGACTGGGCGGCGGGGGGCGGGGGCGGCTGGAACGGCGGCGCGCGCGGCGGCGGCGAGTCACGCGGCCGCGAGCAGCCCTCGTGGTCGCAGCCCGGGCGCAGCTCGGCGCTGGGTGGCGACCTGATGCCCGCGTCCGATCGCCGGCTCGCCGGCAAGTTCGATCGCGGCCTGCCGTGGCGGATGGGGCAGACCGTGGCCCATGCGAAGTTCGGCGAGGGCGTGATCCTGAACATCGAGGGCAGCGGCACCGACGCCCGCGTGCAGGTCAACTTCGGCAAGCACGGCGTGAAGTGGCTCGCGCTGTCGATCGCCAAGCTGGATCCGGTGAACTGACGTTCGGGAGGGGGCTCAGGCGGGTGGGAGAGGACCGGGCGGCGCCTTGGGCACGTCCGTTCGCCCGTCGTGCACCACGTCCCGGTACGACGGCCAGATCGAGCCGTAAAGCGCCGCGATCAGCAGCAGCGTGACCGGCGAGAACGGGCTGCCCGACACCAGCAGCAGGCCGACCAGGTCGCCCGGCAGGAGGCTGCGCAGCAGCTGCACCACCAGCGTCGCCGCCAGCAGCACCAGCACCCAGGACGCGCCGTACACGACGAAGGCGGCACGGTTGCGCCAGCAGGCCACGAGGCTGAAGAACACCGCCTCGAGCGGGCGCCGGCCGTTCCACGCGACGAAGAGCGGCGAGTACCACATGAGCATCTGGATCGGCAACGACAGCAGCACGAAGATGATCATCGCGTAGGCCACCGCACCGTCGCGCAGCGACGGATCGCTCGGATCCATCGTGCCGGTCATCGAGCGAAACAGCGTGCCGCCGTCGGCGATCAGCGCGACGCCCATCGCGCAGGCGCTCAACACCGCGTTGATGAGGCCGAGCACCAGCAGCGGCTTGAGCCGGCCGCGGCTGCGCGCGCGGAAGCCCTCGAAGAGCGCGAGCGGATGGGGCCGTCCGCCCTCGTCGACCGTGCGGGCGGCCTGGATGAAGCCGACCGTGAGCAGCGGGATCAGCACCGGGATCGCCAGCGGCCCGATCAGCGGGACCTGGCCTGCGATCGCCAGCGTGAGCATGAAGCCGGCGGCGGTGGCGACCATCGCCAGCGGCTGGCGGCGCAGCAGCCGGAAGCCGTGGGCCATCCAGCGCCAGCCGGCGCGCGGGGGGATGCGGTCTACCTGCATGCCGGGGCTTCCTCGCGTGCGGGCAGCGGCGGCACGTGCGCGCGCCGCGCGAGCAGGATGCGCTCGAACGTGCCGGGGTCCTTGGGGGTGAGCTGCTGGGCCTGCCGCGGCCGGTGCAGGTCGTCGAGGCGTGACAGCCAGAAGCGCAGCGCGGCGGCGCGCATCGCCATCGGCCAGGCCGCGCGCTCGGCGTCGGTCGGCGGGCGGCGCGCGACATAGGCGGCCAGCAGGGCGTCGAGGCGGGCCGGGTCGAGCGCACCGCTCGTGTCGTCGACGCACCAGTCGTTCACCGTCACCGCGAGATCGAAGACCAGCGTGTCGACACCCGCGAACCAGAAGTCGATGACGCCGCCGATCGCGTCGCCCTCGAACAGCACGTTGTCGCGGAAGAGGTCCGCATGGACCGCGCCGCGCGGCAGCGACCGGTACGCGTCACCGGACTGCACGGCGCGCTGCGCGGCGAGCTCGTCGGCGAGCAGACGGCCCTGCGCGGCGGGCAGCAGCGGCTCGAGGCGGGCGGCGGCCTCGCGCCACCAGTCGGGCCCGCGCGGGTTCGGCTGCGTGCCGGGGAAGTCGGCGACCGCGACATGCATGCGTGCGAGCAGATCGCCCACCGGTGCGCAGTGCGCGAGCGCCGGGCGCTCGACGCCGCGGCCGGCCAAGCGCGTGACGAGGGCCGCCGGCCGCCCGGCGAGCGG
>JBIIPQ010000388.1:0-4334 GCA_044342535.1 Burkholderiaceae bacterium | reverse complement strand
TCGAGGGCGCTCGCGCGCCACCCCGACCTGACCCGCGCCTTCGTGGAACTCGGCCACGAGATCGCCTGCCACGGCTGGCGCTGGATCCACTACCAGTCGATGGACGAGTCGACCGAGCGCGAGCACCTGCGTCGCGGCATGGAGATCATCGAGCGCCTGACCGGCCAGCGTGCGCTGGGCTGGTACACCGGCCGGGACAGCCCGAACACCCGGCGTCTGGTCGCCGACCATGGCGGCTTCCTCTACGACTCGGACTACTACGGCGACGACCTGCCGTTCTGGACGCGCGTCGCGAAGACCGATGGCACCGAGGTCGACCACCTCGTCGTGCCCTACACGCTCGACTCGAACGACATGCGCTTCGCCACGCCGCAGGGCTTCAACACCGGCGAGCAGTTCCTGCGCTACCTGACCGACACCTTCGACGTGCTGTACGAGGAGGGCGCCGAGTCGCCGAAGATGATGTCGGTCGGCATGCACTGCCGGCTGCTCGGGCGTCCGGGGCGCTTCCGCGCGCTGCAGCGCTTCCTGGATCACGTCCAGCGGCACGACCGTGTCTGGGTGTGCCGCCGCGTCGACATCGCGCGGCACTGGATCGCGAACCACCCGCCCGCGGCGCGCTGACGCGGCGCGCCTCGGGCGAGGCCGCTCAGAGCGGGAAGAACGGCGTGCCGCGCAGGATCTTGTTCTCCATCTTCTGGAAGAACGGCGCGGCCTTGGCCAGGTAGGCCTGCCAGCGCGGGTCGGCCGCGAGCTTCGCGCGGCGCTGCTCGCGGTCCATCAGGTCGGTGTATTGCCAGATGTGCACCACCTGGTTGAGCTCGCCGATGTCCATCGACGAGAACCAGCCGTAGGGCTTGCCGAGGTGCTCGGTCTGCACCGGGTAGCCCTCGGCGCCGTAGAGCTTGAGGAACTCGGCGATCTTGCCGGGGTGCAGCGTGTAGGTGCGATGGTCGAGGATCATGCGGGATCTCCGGTGAGCGTGACGGGGGGCGGGCGTCGCTGCACCCACTGCGTGGCGAGCTCGTAGGCGCGGGCGATCCGCAGCAGCGCGAGCTCGCCGTTCGGGCGGCCGACCAGCTGCAGACCCATCGGCAGGCCCCGGGCATCGAAGCCCGCCGGTACGCTGATCGCGGGCAGCCCGGCCATGGTCGGGCCGGCGACGACCTCCATCCAGCGGTGGTAGCTGTCCATGCGCCGGCCGGCGATCTCGGCGGGCCAGTGCGTGCCGGCGTCGAACGGGAAGACCTGCGTGACCGGCAGCGCGAGCACGTCGAAGCGCTCGAGCAGGCCGCGCACGTGATGGAACCAGGCGGTGCGCGAGACCGAGGCGCGATGCACGTCGACGGCGCCGACGCCCGCCCCCTGCTCGACCTCCCACTGCGCCTCGGGCTTGAGCTGTGCCCATTTCGCCGGATCGGCGCGCAGCGCCTCGAAGCGGCCCGCGAAGCTCATCGCGCGCAGCGTCATGAACGCGCGCCACAGCCGCTCCGGATCGAAGCCGAGCGCGAGCGGCTCGACGGTGCAGCCGACCCCGGCCAGGTCGCGCAGGGCCGATTCGCACAGCGCGAGCACGCCGGGCTCGGTCGCGAGGTGGCCGCCCAAGTCCCCCAGCCAGCCGACGCGGGTGCCGGTGACGTCGGCCTCGAGCGGTTCGCCGAAGACCGCCGGGTCGGCGTCTAGGGCAAGCGGGGCGCGCGCATCGGGGCCGGACAGCGTGCGCAGCAGCGCGGCCAGGTCCGGCACGGTACGCGCCATCGGCCCTTCGGTGCCGAGCTGTGCGAAGAAGGCGTCCTCGGCCGGCCACATCGGCACGCGCCCGCGCGAGGGCCGCAGCCCGAACACGTTGCCCCAGGCCGCGGGGTTGCGCAGCGAGCCGCCCATGTCGCTGCCGTCCGCCACCGGCAGCAGCCGCAGCGCGAGCGCCACCGCCGCGCCGCCGCTCGAGCCGCCGCAGGTGCGCGACGGGTCGTAGGCATTGCGGGTGACGCCGAACACCGGGTTGTAGCTCTGCGAGCCCAGGCCCCACTCGGGCACGTTGGTCTTGCCGATCACGATGCCGCCGGCACGTCGGATCCGTTCGACCACCAGCCCGTCGGCCTCGGGCACGAAGTCGCGGAACAGCGGCGAGCCGAAGGTGGTGCGAACGCCGCGGGTCGGCGCGAGGTCCTTGATGGCCTGCGGGAAGCCGTGCATCCAGCCGCGCGACTCGCCGCGCGCCAGTTCGGCGTCGCAGCGCTCCGCGTCGTCGAGCAGCGCGGCCTCGTCGCGCAGCGACACGATCGCGTTGAAGCGCGGATTGAGCCGGTCGATCCGGGCCAGGCTCGCGGCCATCAGGTCGCGGCACGAGGCCTCGCGACGGTGCAGCACGCGGGACAGCTCGAGCGCATCGAGCCGGCAGAGCGACTCGTCGGCCATCGCGACGACTCCGGGCGGGATCAGGGGGAGGGCAACGCTAACACAGCGTCGTGCCCGCGCCGGCGCGCTGTTCCGCGTATCGGACCCGCGGGCGCGGGCGCGGGCCTCAGGCCTTCGAGGGCGGACCGTCCGGGACAGGCGCGGCCGACAGCGCCTCGTCCCGCAGCGCGGCCGGCAGCAGCGAGGCCTCGAAGTCGGGCAGGGGCACCGGACGGCCGAAGTACCAGCCCTGGTAGGCGCCGCAGCCGTGCCGGTCGAGGAAGGCCAGCTGCTCGGCCGTCTCGACGCCCTCGGCGATCACCGTCAGCCCGAGGTTGTGGGCCATGCCGATGATCGTCTGCACGATCACCGCGTCGCTCGGGTCGGTGGCGATGTCGCGGATGAAGGATCGATCGATCTTGAGCTCCTCGAGCGGCAGCCGCTTGAGGTACGACAGCGACGAGTAGCCGGTGCCGAAGTCGTCGAGCGAGAAGCCCACCCCGATCGCCTGCAGCGACTGCATCTTGGCGATGCAGTCGTTGATGTTGTCGAGCAGCAGGCTCTCGGTCAGCTCGAGGCGCAGCCGCGCCGGATCGGTGCCCGAATCCGACAGCGCCCGCTCGACCCGCTGGACGAAGTCGGGCTGGCGGAACTGGCGCGCGCTCACGTTCACCGACAGCCGCAGCGCGCGGGTCTGCGGCGCGCGCGCCCAGCCGGCGAGCTGCATGCAGGCGGTCTCGAGCACCCACTGGCCGATCGGCACGATCAGGCCGGTCTCCTCGGCCATCGGGATGAAGTCCATCGGCGGTATCGGACCGCGCACCGGATGCTGCCAGCGCAGCAGCACCTCGGCGCCCACGATGCGGCCGCTGGCCTCGACCTGCGCCTGGTAGGCGAGCCGCAGCTGACCCTCGGACAGCGCGCGGCGCAGGTCGGTCTCGAGTGCCGCGCGCGCCTGCAGGGCGACCTGCATGGCCGGGTCGTAGAAGCGCACGGTGCCGCGGCCGGCGGCCTTGGCGCGGTACATCGCCGAGTCGGCATGCATCAGCACCTTCTCGTCGCTGGTCCCGGCGCTGCCGAACATCGCGACCCCGATCGAGGCCGAGCTGTGGAAGCGCATGTCGGAGATGTCGAACGGCGTGGCGAGCGTGCTCATCAGGTGCTGCGCGATCTCGTCGGCCTGGGCCGCGGCCTGCCGCGCATCGCCCTCGAGCCGCTCGAGGACCACCACGAACTCGTCGCCGCCGAGCCGGGCGACGGTGTCCTCGGTCCGCACGCTGGCGCGGATGCGCGCCGCCGCCTGCAGCAGCACCTCGTCGCCGGCTGGGTGACCTCGGGTGTCGTTGACGCGCTTGAAGTCGTCGAGGTCGATGCACAGCACGGCGCCGTGCTGTCCGCCGCGCACCGCCGCGGCCACCGACTGGCGCAGGCGGTCGGTCAGCAGCCGCCGGTTCGGCAGCCGGGTCAGGGTGTCGTAGTAGGCGAGGCGCTGGATCTCGGCCTCGGCACGCCGTCGGGCGGTCACGTCGAGCGCCATGACCATGCGCGCCGGGCGCCCGTTCCAGGTGAGGGGCTGCGAGCTCAGCTCGACCTCGATGAGGCTGCCGTCGCGCAGCCGGTGGTGCGCGGTCGCGGGGCGCACGCCGCCGTCCTGCGACGGCGCATCGACCGGATCGCCGCCGTCCGGGCCGGGATGGCGCAGGTCGACCAGCGTCAGCGACAGGAACTGCTCGCGTGACCAGCCGTACGTTGCGACTGCCGCGTCGTTGACCGTGAGGAAGCGCAGGGTCAGGCGGTCGTGCACCCACATCGGGATGGGGTTCGCATCGAACAGCTTGCGGTGGCGCAGCGCGCTGTCGGCGAGTGCGGCCTGGGCGAGCCGGCGCTCGGTGACGTCGGCGAGCCAGCCGTGCCAGAGCTGCGCGCCGTCGGCCTGC
>JBIIPQ010000387.1:0-4338 GCA_044342535.1 Burkholderiaceae bacterium | reverse complement strand
ACTGCTCTCGGGCGGGCAGCAGCAGATGCTCTCGATCTCGCGCGCGATCATGGCCGCCCCGGAGCTGATCCTGCTCGACGAACCCTCGCTGGGCCTGTCGCCGCGGCTCACGAAGGAGATCTTCGAGATCGTGGTGCGCATCAACCGCGAGCGCGGCACCTCGATGCTGCTGGTCGAGCAGAACGCCAACATGGCGCTCAACGCCGCCGACTTCGGCTACGTGCTGGAGAACGGCCGCATCGTGATGGAGGACACCTGTGCCGTCCTGCGCGAGAAGGACGACATCAAGGAGTTCTACCTCGGCATGAAGGAAGCAGGCGCGCGCGGCGAGCGCCGCTGGAAGAAGAAGAAGACCTGGCGATGAGCAACCTCTGGGACCTGTCCTCCATCCGCTCCGGTCCGGAGCTGGCCATCGCCGGCGAGACCATCCACCGGATCTTCTGGAACGGCGTGGCCGAGCGTGGTGCGCGCACGCTGATGCGCGAGAAGGACCTCGGCATCTGGCGCGCCTGGACCTGGACGCAGAGCGGCGAGGCGGTGCGCGAGATCGCGATGGGCCTGGTCGCACTCGGCCTGCAGCCGGGCGAGACCGCCTCCATCCTCGCGAACACCCGCGTCGAATGGGTGCTCGCCGACATGGCGGTGCTCAGTGCCGGCGGCGTCTCGAACGGCATCTACCCGACGGACTCCGCCAGCCAGGTGCAGTACCTGGCCGAGGACTCGCGCACCGTCGTGCTGTTCGTCGAGGACGACGAGCAGCTCGACAAGGCCATCGAGGCCCGGCAGCACCTGCCGCTGCTGCGCAGGATCGTCGTGATGGACATGGACGGCCTGCGCGACCTCTCCGACCCTGGCGTGATGAGCCTGTCGGCGCTCCGCGACCTCGGCCGCCAGCACGATGCGTCCAACCCCGGCCTCTTCGAGCAGCGCCTCGAGTCGCGCGGACCCGAGGACCTCGCGATCCTGATCTACACCTCGGGCACCACCGGCCGGCCCAAGGGCGCGATGCACTCGCACCGTGGGCTGGTCTACACCGTGCGCGGCTACAACCGCATCGCCCGCGGCGACCACACCGACGAGCGGATGTGCTTCCTGCCGCTCTGCCACGTCGCCGAGCGGCTGGGCGGCGCCTTCATCGGCATCTACAGCGGCACGGTGCTCAACTTCGTCGAGAACCCCGAGACCGTCCCCGAGAACGTCCGCGAGATCGCCCCGACGCTGTTCACCGCCGTGCCGCGAATCTGGGAGAAGTTCTATTCGGCCGTGATGATCGGCGTGGCCGAGTCCGGCAAGGTCCAGCAGGCCGCCTACGCGTGGTCGATCGGGGTGGGCCGCTCGATCGCCGACGCGGTCATCGAGGGCCGGCCGGTCGGCGCGATGCAGAAGTTCAAGTTCCGCATCGCGCGACTGATCGCGCTCGACAACGTCCGCAAGCTGATCGGCATCCACCGCGCGCGCTACCTGCTGACCGGCGCTGCCCCGATCTCGCCCGACCTGGTGCGCTGGTACATGGCGCTCGGGCTGCCGATGCTCGAGGTCTGGGGCCAGACCGAGTCCTGCGGCGCGTCCACCTGGATGCCCTGGGACCGCATCAGGCCCGGCTCGATCGGGCAGGCCTGCTACTTCAACGAGGTTCGGGTCGACGAGACGACCGGCGAGCTGCTGATCCGCGGGCCGAACGTCTTCATGGGCTACCTGAACCAGCCCGAGAAGACCGCCGAGACCGTCGACGCCGAGGGCTGGCTGCACACCGGCGACGTCGGCACGGTCGACGCCGACGGCTTCTTCCGGATCACCGACCGGATGAAGGACATCATCATCACCGCCGGCGGCAAGAACATCACCCCGAGCGAGTTCGAGAACGAACTGAAGTTCTCGCCCTACGTGACCGACGCCGTGCTGATCGGCGACAAGAAGCCCTTCCTGACCGTGCTGGTGATGATCGACCAGGAGAACGTCGAGCGCTTCGCCCAGGACCACGACGTGCCGTTCTCCAACTACACCAGCCTGACCCGCGCCAAGGAGGTCCAGGACCTCATCTGGCGCGAGATCGAGTCGGTGAACAAGAAGTTCGCGCGCGTCGAGCAGGTCAAGAAGTTCCGGCTGATCGAGACCCAGCTGACCGCCGAGGACGAGGAACTGACCCCCACGATGAAGCTCAAGCGCAAGCTGGTGCAGCAGAAGTACGCCGAGCTCATCGAGGGGATGTATCGCGGCTGACCCGATCCGTGGCAACGTAGCAGCGGTCGTCGCAGCGCCCGGATCGAGGGCGGGCACCGCACCCCTTCACAGAGGAGACGAGACATGAACTTCACGCGCATGACCTCCGTCGCCGTCGGCATCCTCGCGATGACCGTCGGCGCCGCCCAGGCCCAGCAGGGCCAGGGCATCACCAAGGACGAGATCAAGGTCGGCACCATCCAGGACCTGTCCGGGCCGGTCGCCGGCTTCGGCAAGCAGACCCGCAACGGCATGGTCCTGCGCGTCGAGGAGATCAACGAGCAGGGCGGCATCAACGGTCGCAAGATCAAGATGCTGATCGAGGACAACGCCTACGATCCGCGCAAGGCCGTGCTCGTCGCCCAGAAGCTGGTGAACCAGGACAAGGTCTTCGCTGTGCTCGGTCACATCGGCACCGCGATGAACAATGCCGCGATGCCCATCCAGTTCGAGAAGGGCGTCATCAACTTCCTTCCGGTGACCGCCGCGCGCGAGATGTACGATCCGCCGCACAAGCTGAAGTTCTCCTTCGCCGCCACCTACTACGACCAGATGCGCGTCGGCGTGCAGGAGATGTACAAGCGCAAGAAGTACCAGAAGGCCTGCCTGATCTACCAGGACGACGAGTTCGGCCTCGAGGTGCTGCGCGGCGCCGAGTGGGCGCTGAAGTCGATGGGCACCGATTTCGCCGAGAAGACCTCGTTCAAGCGCGGCTCGACCGACTTCTCGTCGCAGGTGGCCCGCATGAAGGCGGCCAACTGCGACCTGGTGGTCATGGGCACCATCATCCGCGAGACCATCGGCACCATCGGCGAGTCGCGCAAGACCGGCTTCTCGCCCGACTTCATGGTCTCGAGCGCCGGCTATACCGACCTGATCCACAAGCTCGGCGGCAAGGCGATGGACGGCCTGTACGGCATGCACACCGCCGCGCAGCCCTACGTCGATACTGCCGACGACAAGATCCGGTTCTGGGCGACGAAGTACCAGACGAAGTTCAACGAGGATCCGACCGTCTTCTCGGCCTATGGCTACACCATCGTCGACATGTTCGCGACGGCGGCGCGGGTCGCGGGCCCGACCCTGACGGTCGACAGCTTCGTGAAGGCGATGGAGTCCACCAAGTTCCCGCCCGACATGTTCGGTGCGCCCGCGATGAGCTTCTCCGCCACCAAGCGGCTCGGCAACGACCAGAGCCGCATGGCGCAGATCCAGAACGGCCGCTGGGTGAAGGTCACGGACTACCTGACGGTGCCGCCGGAGAAGTGATCCTGACGCTGCGGCGCGCCCCGCGCGCCGCACGGGTCTTGCTGCGGCCGCCTTCGGGCGGCCGTTTTTATGGCGGGCAGGCCGTCTGCGTGTCGACCCGGCGACCTGCAGTCGGCCCGGCCCTATGCATGTCGACCCGGGGCGGTGCGGCGCGCCTGCGCCTGCGCCCGCGGGCAGAGCCGCCTCGTCGCCTGCGTTCAGGTCTCCGCGGGCGAGCGCGGGGCCAGCGTGCGCACCCAGCGCTCGAAGGCCGCGTTGTCGAAGGTGTAGACGCCTCGCGGCGACTTCGAGACGATGTTGCGGGCCGCGAGCGACCGCAGCGCGTACTGCACGTTCGTCGCCTCCAGCGCCTGAAGCCCGAGCGCCTTGGCCGTGGCGGCGAGCGTCGTCTTGCTGAACGGCTTGAGCAGCGGATCGGCCGCCACGCGCAGCACCAGGTGCCGCTGCAGCGGATCGAGTGCGACCCAGGTGCCCTCGTGGTTCTCCTCCCGGTCCTGCTCGGCACGCTCCGTGGCGCAGGCGGCCTCGAGCGTGAGCGACGGGTCCATCAGCATCGCGACGATCGCCGACAGGAACGGCTCGGGCTGCTGGGCGAACGCCCGGAACTCGACCCAGGCCTGCGCCACGTCGAGCGTGCGGCCGCAGGCCTGGCGGAACCGCTCGGCCACGAACTCCACCAGTTCGCGTCCGAGCAGCGGGAAGTCCTGGATCGTCGCCCCCACCGCGTAGAGCGGCGCGTCCGCGTTGGAGAAGACATGGGCGAGCTGGCTGCGCGACGAGCCCGTGAACACCACCCGGATGCGGTCTCGGTGCTTCGTCATCGCCGTGCGCAGCGCCATCGCCATCAGC
>JBIIPQ010000386.1:0-4346 GCA_044342535.1 Burkholderiaceae bacterium | reverse complement strand
ACACCGGCATGAAGCCGGGCACTGCTTGGGTCGATCTCGGTTACCGAGGCGTCGACGCCGATAACCCGGACATCGAGATCAAGCACCGGGGCAAGAAGGCACGGCTCACCGAGCTCGAGGTGAAGACGCTGAAGCGACGCCAGGCGATCGAACCGGTAATCGGCCATCTGAAGGCCGATCACCGAATGGGGCGCTGCCATCTGAAGGGCGCGTTGGGCGACAAGCTGCATGCGGTGCTGTGTGCGGCGGGCTACAACATTCGGTGGCTGCTGCGGATGATCAGCAAAAAAGGCCTGCGGGCCTTTTTGCGCGTGCTTCGGGCTATGCGCGAGATGGTGGTAGGCGACATGCAGAGGCTCCCGGTGGGTGTCCGACTGATCTGGAATCGCCTTGCTTACCCCACGCCGAGACGCTCGTACGCGACGCTCGCAGCGTGAATCGATAAAACAGGGACGACGATGTCTGCTCATCGCTCCAAAAGGCTTTCCGCCGCATGCTGCAGCAGCGGACTCAGGAAGTACTCGATCACCCGGCGCTTGCCGGTCTTGACCTCCACCGTCACCGCCATGCCAGGCGATAACGCCACCTGCTTGTCTTCGACACGTACTTCGGAACGAAGCATCGCCACACGCATCGTGTAGACGAGTCCGAGCTTCTCATCGGCAAATGCATCGGTGGCGACGTGCGTCACGCTCGCAGGGATCGTCCCGTACTTGGTGAACGGGAACGTCTCCAGCTTGACCGCGGCGTCCTGGCCCGGTTCGACAAACCCGATGTCCTTGTTCTGCAGAACCGCCTCCACTTCGAGGGCGCTTTCCTGCGGAACGACCACCATCAGTTTCTGTGCGGGCGTGACCACGCCCCCGACGGTATGGATCATCAGCTGCTGCACCACGCCGTCGACCGGGGAACTCAGCTGCATCAGCCGCGCTCGGGTGGACGCCTTGATGTGCTCCTGGTCCAGCGCGGCGAGCTTGCTGTTCGCCTCGTTCAGGCTGTCGAGTGCGCCGCGACGGGTCTCTGCGGCAAGCGCCGACTTCTGGGACTCGACGCCCTTGAGTGACGCAGCAAGCTCGAACACCTTGCTCCGGAGGTTCGCAAGCTCGCCCTCCAGCTCGATGCGTTGCTGCTCCTTCTCCAGCCAGCCGTGCTGCGAGACATAGTTCGATTCGAGCAGCCTGCGAAAGTCGTCTGCGCGCTGCCTGGCGATCGGCGCCGTCTGCTCGAGCTTCCTGATCTGGGTCTCCAGCGTTTCCTTCTCGGCCTGCCGCCGTTCGCGTTCCGACTCGAGTCCGGCGAGCTTGGCGCGATACTCGGCAAACATCCCTTCGAGCAGCCGGCGAGATTCGGCAGCGGCCGGAACGCCCACCCCGTCAGGCACCTTCAGGGTGCCAAGACGTCCCTCCCGAACGCTGTCCAGCAGAGCCCGTGCGCGTTCCGCCTGCAACTGCGCGATCTCCCGGTCGCCCGTCAGCCGGTCGACATCGGCGTTCGCGGACGATGTATCGAGTTCGATCAGGACGTCGCCGGCCTTCACCCGTTGCCCGTCCGTCACGCGAATCGACTTCACCGTCCCGGCTTCGAGGGGCTGAATGACCTTGATCCGGCCGCTGGGCACGATCCGCCCCTGCGCGGTGGCGACGATGTCGATCTTCCCGAAGACGGACCATGCCGAAGCCAGCACCGCAAAACACACGATGAGCCACATCGCCACCCTCGGTGCGGGCGATACAGGCGTCTCCTGCAGCGCCAGCGCGGCTGGAAGGAATTCCGCCTCGTCGCGTCGGAACCGTCGCTCGTCGAAGCGGCGTCGCTCTCGCCATGCGTGCCGGAACACCGCCCAGTAGCGAGCGAGCAGTTCGTGACCGGCTCTCCACTGCAACTGGGCGGTTCGAGGCATGTCAGGCCGCCTGCATCTCGACGAGCCGCCTGTAGTGCCCGTCATGCCGCGCCAGGAGCGCGGCATGAGAACCCTCTTCGGCGATCTGCCCTCGGTCGAGCACCACGATCCGGTCCGCTCCACGGATCGTGGACAGGCGGTGGGCGATGATCAGCACCGTCCGGTTGCGGCTGATCAGCTTCATGTTGTCCTGGATCGCGCGCTCCGATTCGTAGTCCAGCGCGCTCGTCGCCTCGTCCAGGATCAGCACCCGCGGGTCGGTCATGAGCGCACGGGCAATCGCGATGCGCTGGCGTTGTCCGCCGGACAGGGAGGCGCCGTGCTCCCCGACGATCGAGTCGTAGGCATCCGGTAGCTCGCTGATGAACTCGTGGGCACCGGCCAGCTTCGCGGCGTTGATCACGACCTCCAGAGGCACCCCGGGATCGCTCAGCGCGATGTTGTCCCGGATCGAGCGATTGAAGAGCACGCTCTCCTGGAGCACCACGCCGATCTGCCGGCGCAGCGACGAGGGGTCGGCGAGCGCGAGGTCGTTGCCGTCGATCAGCACACGACCGCGTTCGGGCACGTACATGCGCTGCACGAGCTTGGCGAGCGTGCTCTTGCCCGACCCGGAGCGCCCGACGATCCCGACCACCTGCCCGGGCTCGATGACGAGCGAGATGCCCCGCAGCGCCTCGGGCAGGTGCGGGGCGTATCGGAACGTCGTCGCGTCGAACTCGATCCGGCCCCGGATGGCCGGCATCGCGGACTTGTTCGAGACGATCTCGGTGCGGGTGTTCAGGATGTCGCCGAGCCGCTGCATCGAGATCCCGACCTGCTGGAAGTCGGTCCAGAGCTGCGCGATCCGCATCACCGGCGACGCGACCTGCCCGGCGAGCATGTTGAACGCGATGAGTTGCCCGACCGTGAGCTGGTTGTCGATGACGAGGCGTGCGCCCAGCCACATCGTCGCGACGGTGACGATCTTGCCGATGAGGTTGACGCCGCCGCCGGCGAGGGTGGAGACGGTGGTCGCCCGGAACCCGGCCTGCACGTAGGCCGCGAGCTGGTTGTCCCACTTGCGGGTCCACTGCGGCTCGACCGCCATCGCCTTGACCGTGTCCACGCCCCCGATCGTCTCGACCAGGAACGCCTGGTTGTCGGCGCCGCGATTGAACTTCTCTTCCAGTCGCGCTCGCAGCACCGGCGTGAAGGCGATGGCGAGCAGGAAGTAACACGGGAGCGACAGCGCGACGATCAGCGTCAGCCAGCCGCTGTAATGGAACATGACCGCGAGGAAGACGACCGAGAACACCAGGTCGAGGACCAGCGTCAGCGCGTTGCCGGTGAGGAACGATCGGATGTTTTCGAGCTCGCGCACGCGCGCGATCGAGTCCCCGACCCTTCGTGCCTGGAAGTACGAGAGCGGAAGCGCGAGCAGGTGCCTGAACAGCCGCGCACCGAGTTCGACGTCGATGCGGCTGCTCGTGTGGGCGAACACGTAACTCCGGAGCGTGCCCAGCACCACCTCGAAGGTCACGACCGCGAGCAGCCCGACGGCGATGACGTCGAGCGTGGAGAAGCCTCGGTGCACCAGCACCTTGTCCATGATCACCTGGAAGAACAGCGGCGTGATGAGCGCGAACAGCTGCAGCACGAAGGAGACCGCGAGCACCTCGAGCAGCAACCGCCGGTACTTCACGACCGCAGGCACGAACCAGCTGAAGTCGAATTTCGCCAGCTCGCCTGCGATCGAGGCCTTCGACTGGAACAGGAGCAGATCGCCCGTCCATCGGGCCAGCAGCTGGTCTCTCGTCAGCACCTCCGGCCGAAGCGCCAACGGGTCGTGGATGAGCACGCGCAACGCATCCTGCGTGCCGTCGCACCGTGCGAGCACGAAGCAGTTCCCGTCCGACCCGAACGCCATGGCGGGCAGTGGAAGGCTCGTCAGCCGCTCCGGCCTCGCCCGGATCATGCGTGTCGACAAGCCGAGCTTGCGCGCGGCAAGCTGGATCTGAGTCCGGTTCAGAGGCGTTCCATGTTCGCTGAAGTCGTGCGCGATCTGATCCGGATCGGCGGCGAGCTCATGGAATCTCGCGAGCATGACGAGACACGACAGCCCGGTATCCGACACAGAGTCTGCGTTCGACTTCGACATTTCGAGCGAGGTATGCCAGCGATCAGGACCGGACAGGGACGCGCGGGGGCGTCGGGTAACACGCACCTCGCAAATCGCGCTGAGGTCGATCTGCGGAGGTGGGCAGGGCGTGTTGTCCAACGGACGCCAAGGCCGTTGGCTGAGCACGCGCGCCGCCACTGTGCCTCGGACAGAGTGTGTCCGCTTAGTCGCTGCGTACCCGTTCGCCCGTCCGGCTCATTGCAGCGGGAAGGGCTTTGCGCTAAGGAATTCTGTATAGGGCCTGCACAGCAGGCCTCTTTCTGGGAAGGCTTTCCATCCCGATTC
>JBIIPQ010000090.1:0-13259 GCA_044342535.1 Burkholderiaceae bacterium | reverse complement strand
CACGGCCCGACCACGCTGCTGCAACGCCCGGGCCCCGAGCAGATGCAGGTCGCGGGTCTGCTCGACCGCCTGCTGCCGGACGACAGATCCTGACGGTCCGCTCCCGGCGCGGCCCCCTGCCGCGCGCCTGCCGCCCCGCCGTACGATGAACGCCTCGATGCTGGCCAAGCTGTCGCGCCTCGAGGAGCGTCTCGAGGAGCTGTCGCAGCTGCTGTCCGCGCAGGAGGCCACGCGCGACATGACCGAGTACCGCAGGCTCAACCGTGAACACGCCGAGCTGGCCGAGGTCGTCGAGCACTTCGTCGCCTGGCGGCGGGCGCGCACCGACCGCGATACCGCGGAGCAGCTGCGCGAGGACCCGGAGATGCGGGAGTTCGCGGCCGAGGAGATCGCCGCGGCCGACGCCCGCCTGGCCGACGAGGCCGCGACCCTCGAGCGGCTGCTGCTGCCGCGCGACCCGGACGACGCGCGCGACGTGTTCCTGGAGATCCGCGCCGGCACCGGGGGCGACGAGAGCGCGCTGTTCGCCGGCGACCTGCTGCGGATGTACCTGCGCTACGCCGAGCGGCGCCACTGGCAGGTCGAGGTGATGTCCGAGAGCGCCTCCGAGCTCGGCGGCTACAAGGAGGTCATCGTTCGCATCGGTGGCCAGGACGTCTATGCGCGGCTCAAGTTCGAGTCCGGCGGGCACCGCGTGCAGCGCGTGCCGGAGACCGAGTCGCAGGGGCGCATCCACACATCGGCCTGCACGGTCGCGGTGATGCCCGAGGCCGACGAGACCACCGACGTGGTGATCTCGCCCGACGACATCCGCATCGACGTCTACCGGGCCTCCGGCGCGGGCGGGCAGCACGTGAACAAGACCGAGTCCGCGGTGCGGATCACCCACCTGCCGACCGGCCTGGTCGCCGAGTGCCAGGACGACCGCTCGCAGCACCGCAACAAGGACCGGGCGATGAAGGTGCTGGCCACCCGGATCCGTGACATGCGGATGCGCGAGGCGCAGCAGAAGGAGGCCGCCACGCGCAAGTCGCTGATCGGCTCCGGCGACCGCTCGGAGCGGATCCGCACCTACAACTTCCCGCAGGGCCGCGTCACCGACCACCGCATCAACCTGACGCTCTACAAGCTGCAGGCGGTGATGGACGGCGACCTCGACGACCTGCTCGGCCCGCTCGTCGCCGAGCACCAGGCGGAGAAGCTCGCGCAGCTGTCCGAGGCGGCGGCGTGAGGCGCTCGACGATCCGGTCGACGCGGCGGCGGACCGGCCGCGCCACGAGCCGTCCGTGAGCCGTCCATGAGCCGCGCGTCCTGGGACGCGCTGATCGCCGCCTGCGCCCTGCCCCGGCTCGATGCACGCGCGATCGCGGAGCAGGCGAGCGGCCGGCCGCGGACCTGGCTGATCGCCCACGGCGACGAGGCGGCCGAGCCCGCCGCCGCACACGCCTTCGACACCCTGGCCGCCCGCCGCCGGGCCGGCGAGCCGCTCGCCTACGTGCTGGGCTGGCGCGAGTTCCACGGCCGGCGTTTCGAGGTCGGCCCGGGGGTGCTGGTGCCGCGGCCCGAGACGGAGGGCCTGGTCGATGCCGCGCTCGAACGCCTGGCCGGCGTGCCCGCCCCGCGCCTGCTCGACCTGGGCACCGGCAGCGGCGCGATCGCGGCGACCCTCGCGCTCGAGCGTCCGGACGCTGCCGTGCTCGCGACCGATGCGTCGGCCGAGGCGCTCGCGGTGGCCCGTGCCAACGCGGCGCGGCTGGGCGCGACCGGTATCGGCTTCGCCCTGGGCGACTGGTGGGCGGCGCTGCCGCCGGGCTGCGCGCCGTTCGACGCGATCGTCTCGAATCCGCCCTACATCGCCGACGCCGACCCGCACCTGCTCGATCCGGCGCTGCGCCACGAGCCGCCCAGCGCGCTCGCCTCCGGACCCGAAGGGCTGGACGCGATCGGCACGATCGTCGCCGGGGCCTCGGCTCGCCTCGTCGCCGGCGGCTGGCTGCTGCTCGAGCACGGCCGCGACCAGGGCCCGGCCGTGCGAGACCGGCTGCTGCGCGCCGGCTTCGAGGGGGTCGCCACGCTGCCCGACCTGCAGGGGCTGGACCGGGTGAGCATCGGCAGGCGCCCGCCGCCCGCCGCGGGAGACCGCGTCGTTTGACGGGTTTCCCGCCCCTGCTAGACTCGACGCACCTCGGGCGACCCTGCCCTCATTCGCGAACAGGCCAGACGATGGACGCCAAGGATTTCATTCAGAAGACCGTCGAGGACCACCCGGTGGTGCTCTTCATGAAGGGCACCGCCCAGTTCCCGCAGTGCGGGTTCTCGGGCAAGACAGTGCAGGTGCTCAAGGCCTGCGGCGTCAAGAACATGGTCACCGTGAACGTGCTGGAGGACGACGAGGTCCGCCAGGCGATCAAGGACTTCTCGAACTGGCCGACGATCCCGCAGCTCTACATCAAGGGCGAGTTCATCGGCGGTGCCGACATCGTCACCGAGATGTACCAGTCGGGCGAGCTGCAGAAGCTGATCCCGGCCGACGTCCAGGCCTGAGTTCCCGCGGGCGCGCCGCGCACGGCTCAGCCGTGAGGCGGCGCCTCGTCGATCGCCGGCCAGCGCGCGTAGGCGAAGACCCAGAGCGCGATCAGGTTCACCAGCGGCACCAGCACCAGCAGCACCCACCATGGCGAGTAGCCGGCTCGCCGCAGCACGCGCGCGATCATCACGATCGGCACGGTCAGCAGCACCAGCCCGAGCAGCGTCACCAGCGACGGCGAATCGCGCAGCCCCTGCAGCGCTGCGATCCATTCGGAGAGCAGACCCATGTCAGCGACCGTCCGCGGCGTCGGAGCCGTCCGGGGCGAGCGCGCCGTCGCGCGTGCCCGTGCCGTGTTCTGCCGGCCAGCGGCCGAAGGCGAGGATCGCGATGAACACCAGCGTGCCGATCGGCGGCGTGCCGAGGAAGAGCAGCGACAGCCAAGGGTCGCGGCCGGTGCGGCGCGTGATCCGCCACAGCGGGATCATGACCATCAGCGACGACACCGCCGCGATCCACAGTTCGAGTTCCATCCGATTCCCGGCCGCGCCGTGACGATCCGCGGCCGGGCCGCGCGGCGAGCGCCGTGGATCGGGGCGCCTCCCGGCGTCCGGATGCTATTTCACCATCGTTGCGCGCCGAAAACCATTGCGATCGAGCGCGATGCGGTCCGCGGCGCTCAGATCGGATAGATGACCGAGTTCAGGATGTTCTCGGAGTCGAAGACCACGCGCTTCTCGGCGAAGCGCAGCAGGCCGTCGGCCGGGTCCCGCACCACGCGGTCGAGGTAGCGCCCGACGTTGAAGACCTCGCTCGGCTCGTGCACGCGGGTGCGGAAGACCGCGTAGGCGGCCTGCACCTCGAGCCACTCGAGACCGTCGCTCACGCCCGTGGCGCGCACCCGCGCCGGACCGATCACGTGCCGCTGGTAGTACGGCGCGTGGAACAGCGTCCGGGTGATCCCGTAGATCCGGTCGCGCAGCATGCCCTTGCTCTCGAAGGCGAGCGTCGCGAGCGGCAGGCCGCGGTCGAAGTTCTCGCGCGGCTGCAGCGTGTAGCGGCAGTCGTCGGCGAAGAGCGCGATCCAGTCGTCGTAGCGCGCCTCGTCGAGGGCCGCGGCGTAGTCCGCATACAGGGCGTCGAGCTCGGCACGCACGCCGGGGTCCAGGGGCAGGCCGCGGGGCTCGGTGAGGGCGGCGGAGGCGGCGCCTCGACCGTCGGCGGAGGGATCCTCGGCGGCGCTCATTCGGCCATGACCTTCTGCCAGTACACATGCATCCCGCGGATCAGCGTCTCGGTGACCATGTGGTCGGTCGGTCCCACGCCGGTGCCGCCGAGGCGACTGACCGTGGCGGCCCCGGGGTCCTGCGCGAAGCCCTGCTGCGACATCTCGATCACCTCGCCGTCGTCGGCCGACACGAAGCCCGCCGGCCCGAACAGGTTCGCCTGTCGCAGCCTGCGTCGCGTCATCTCGGGCGTGTCGTCGGCGAAGCCGAAGTGTGTCCAGACGAAGTCGAACTCGCCGGGGCCGCGCGGCACGATGTGCCGCGTCGACAGCGAATTCACCTGCTGCTGGACGATCAGCGACGGAAACAGCGTGAGCATCGTCACCGTCGGGCCGTTCCACCAGGGCTCGGGCACGACGTCGAGCAGGCGGTCGTCGTGCAGGGTCATGCCTTCCCGGAAGCTCGTCACGCCCTGCGTGACCTCGGACTTCCCGCCCTCGTTGCGCCGCGAGATCATCACCGCGTGGCGGCCGTGCGCGTCCATCACCATCTGCGAGCGCTGGTCGGCGCGCCACAGCCCGAAGGTCACGAACCAGGTGTGCAGCAGGCCCGGGTGGTACGGGTCCTTGATGTTCTCCTGCATCAGCTTCCAGTTGCCCGGGATGCGCTGGCGCGAGTGGCCGAGCAGCGTCAGCGCGCGCCCGTCGAACACCCGGTCGACCCAGGGCAGCACCTCGGGCCCGAGGTAGTCCTCGAGCGGCTCGACCCCGTGGTCGAAGCAGGCGAACACCAGCCCGTTGCGGCGCGCCACCGCGAGCTTCGTCAACCCGTGGTCCTCGAGGCGGAAGTCGGCCGGCATGCCGCCGTCGATGCGCGTGCGCCCGTCCTCGACCCGCTTGACGCCGCGCCGGAACGGCAGCCCCTGCAGGTTGCCCTTCAGATCGTAGTTCCACTGGTGGTAGGGGCAGGTGAAGTCCTTGACCCGCCCGAACGGCTGCTGGCAGAAGCGTACGCCGCGATGCGCACAGTGGTTCTCGACGACGTTGATCGAGCCGTCGGCGTCGCGCACGACGATCACCGAGCGCTCGCCGACGAAGGTGGTCTTGAAGTCGCCCGCCCCCGGGAGCTCGGCCTCGAGCGCCACGTAGCTCCAGTGCCGGCCGTAGAAGATGCGCTCGAGCTCGCGCGCATGCAGCGCGGGATCGGTATAGCGGCTGTAGGGCACGCGGCTGGGATCGGGCGCGGCCGTGGCGTCGGGCACGGTGGCCCCG
Source organism: Burkholderiaceae bacterium (assembly GCA_044342535.1). Classification (GTDB taxonomy): domain Bacteria; phylum Pseudomonadota; class Gammaproteobacteria; order Burkholderiales; family Burkholderiaceae_E; genus UBA4615. The sequence continues at coordinate 8,235 of JBIIPQ010000090.1, read as the reverse complement.
GTTTCGATCGGTGCGTTCATGGTCGGCGCCGGGACATGGGATCCCGCAGGGTACCGGCACGCACCGGCCACGGCGACATCGCTGCGGTAATGTTCGGCATTGACAGCATCAATGCCCGGAGACGCACCGTGACGCCGCTGCTCGACGCGCTCGACCTGAACCTGCTGCGGCTCGCGGCCGCGCTGCACGAGACCGGCAGCGTGACCGCGGCGGCGCGCAGGCTCGGGATCGGCCAGGCCGCGGCCAGCAATGCGCTCGCGCGGCTGCGGCGCGCCTGCGGCGGCGACCCGCTGTTCCTGCGCGCCGCCCAGGGCATGGCCGCCACGCCCCAGGGCGAGCGCATCGCGCGGGCCGCGAGCGCGGCGCTCGCGACGGTGGCCGAGTCGATCGCCGGGCCCGAGGCATTCGATCCGGCGCGCACCGCGCGCCGGTTCACGCTGCGCATGACCGACATCGGCGAGCTGGTCTTCCTGCCGACGCTGCTGGCCGAGCTGCGCGCGCACGCCCCGGGCGCCACGCTGCGCACCGTCGCCCTGTCCTCGGGCGACACGCCGGCGGCACTCGCCCACGGCGAGGTGGACCTGGCGATCGGCTTCCTGCCGGAGCTGCGCGAAGGCTGGTACCAGCAGCGGCTCTTCGAGCAGCGCTACGTGGTCCTGCGGCGGGCCGGCGCCGCCGGCGCCCTCGGCCGGGCCGCGTTCCTGCGGGCCGAGCACCTCGCGATCGAGTCGCCGGGCACCGGCCACCGGATCGTCGAGCGGGCCTTGCGCGCCCAGGGCGTGCGCCGGCGCATCGTGCTGCAGGTGCCCGACTTCCTGGCCGCGGTCATGCTGGTGGCACGCACCGACCTGCTGTGCACCGTGCCGGCCAAGCTCGCGCAGGCCGCCGCCGAGTCCCTCCCGGTACAATCGGTGCCGGTGCCCGTCGATCTGCCCGGCTTCGCGATCCACCAGTACTGGCATCCGCGCGCGCACGCCGACGCCGCGGTCCGGTGGCTGCGCGAACGCATCGCCGAACGGTTCGCCGAGCCGCCCGCCACCCGCGGGCGCGCGCGCCGCACCCCCGGAGCCTCCCGATGACCCGAAGACTGATCGTCGCCCTCACCGGCGCGTCCGGCGCCGTCTACGGCGTACGCCTGCTGCAGGTGCTGCGCACGGTGCCCGACGTCGAGGTCCACCTGATGGTGACCCCCGCCGGCTGGATGAACGTCGAGCAGGAGCTCGGCATCGGCCGCCCCCAGGTCGAGGCATTGGCGCATGTCGTGCATGCGGTCAAGGACGTGGGCGCGAGCGTCGCCTCGGGCTCGTTCGCCACCGACGGGATGATCGTCGCGCCCTGCTCGATGCGCACGCTCGCCGCGATCGCGCACGGCCTGTCCGACAACCTGGTCGCGCGCGCAGCCGACGTCGTGCTCAAGGAGCGCCGCCGGCTGGTGCTGATGGTCCGCGAGACGCCGCTGAACCTCGCTCACCTGCGCAACATGGTCGCGGTGACCGAGATGGGCGGGGTGGTGTTCCCGCCGGTGCCGGCCTTCTACAACCGGCCGGCGAGCGTCGACGAGCTGGTCGACCACACCATCGGCCGCGTGCTCGACATGGTCGGCGTGCACCAGACGCTCGCCCCCGAATGGCAGGGCATGACGCCCCGCCCCGCCACAGGAGCCTGACCGTGCGCGAGCTCGAACTGAAGTTCTCGCTGCCGCTGTCGATGCAGGACAGCCTGGCGCGCGAGGATCGCTACGACCGCATCGAGCGCGTCTGGTCCTGCTACTACGACACGCCCGACGGCGCGCTCGCACGGGCCCGCACGGCCGTACGCGTGCGCCTCAAGGGCGAGCAGTGGCTGCAGACCGTCAAGGCCGACGACGGCGATCGATTCGACCGCTTCGAGTGGGAGCGCCCGATCACCGGCAACCAGCCCGAACGCGAGGCGCTGCCGCCCGAGGACACGCCGCAGGGCGCGCTCGCGCACCGCACCTTCGCACAGTGGCGGCCGCTGTTCGAGACCGACTTCGAGCGCCGTGCGCGCGTGCTCGCGCCAGCCCCGGGCCTGACGGTCGAGATGGCGCAGGACGTCGGCGAGGTGCGCTGCGCCGAGCACCGCACGCCGATCCGCGAGGTCGAGCTCGAATGCCTGAGCGGCTCGCGCGCCGCCTTCTTCGCCTGGGCGCTCGACTGGGCGCAGCGCGAGCAGGCCTGCCTGCTGATGCCGACCAAGAACGAGCGCGGGCTGCGGCTGGCCGCGCGGCTGCCGCTCGCGCCGCCGCCGGTGAAGGCCGCCGCGGTCACGCCGGAGGCCGGCACGCTCACCGCGCTCGCGCTCGCCTCGGTGCTGCGCGCCTGCATCTCGCATGCCTGCGCGAACCTCGAACCCATCCTCGCCTCCAACGACCCCGAAGGCCCGCATCAGCTGCGCGTCGCGCTGCGCCGGCTGCGGGCGGCCCTGCGCTTCGCGGGGCTGCGCGAGCAGGACGAGCGCTGGCTCGAGATCGACGCGGGCGCGAAGGCGATCGCGGACACCGCCGGCCGCGTCCGCGACCTCGACGTCTTCGAGACCGGCGCCTTGCGCACGCTGCGCGAGCGCTTCCGGGGCGACGCCGCGATCGAGACGCTGTCGCGCAGCGTCGTCGATGCGCGCGAGGCCGCGCGCATGGACCTGCGGCGCCTGCTCGCCGGCCCGACGACGACCCGCTTCGTGCTGCGCACGCTCGCGATGACCGAGACGCTCACCGACCGGACCGACCTGGGCGTGTTCGGCACCTTCGCGGCGGCACGCCTGCACGCGCTGCTCGCCCGCGTGCGCCGGCGCGCCCGTCGGGCGCACGACGCCGAGGGCTGGCACCGGACCCGCCTTGCGGTGAAGACACTGCGGTACGCGCTGGACTTCGCCGCGCAGGCCCTGCCGCGCGGCACCGAGGTCGAGCGTGCGCAGTCGCTGCTGGCGCGCTGGCAGGAGCGGCTCGGCACCGGGCAGGACTTCGCCGCGTCGCGCGAGGTCGCGGCGGGCGCGCTGTCGCGACCGGGCGTGCCCGACGAGGCCGCGGTCAGGGCCCTGGCGCTGATCGACGGCTGGCACGCCTTCGCGCCGGCCAGCGCCAGCGAACCCCGACGTCTCGCCCGCCGGATGCTGCGCGAGCTGCGCGACGCCTTGGGTCCGGCAGCGCCCCGGACTGGGCGCGGACCGTCGATCGGCGCGTCCGGGGAGGGGTCGCTCGAGGTGCCGGGCACCGCGTCCGGCGAGATGACCGACAGTCCGCGAGCCGACGCCCGATCCGACGCCCGATCCGACGCCCGATCCGATGCACGGGACGATGCACGGGACGACGCACGGGACGACGCGCTGGACGACGCACCGGACGACGCACCGGACGATCCGCAGGACGACCCGGGCGCCCGCACGCGGTCCCCTGGCGACCCCGTGCAATAATCGATGTCATCCCCTTGATCACCGCGGAGGCCCGCCCCGATGAAGATCCTCGTCGCGATCGACGGCTCGAAGAACTCGCTGCGCGCGCTCAAGCACGCGATCAAGCTCTGCGGGAAGCTGTCCGAACCCTCCGAGCTTCTGCTGGTCAATGCGCACGACGACGTCGCGCTGCGCGGCGCGAGCCAGTTCGTCGGCAAGGAGGCGGTCCGCGGCTACCTCGCCGACCTGGCGAGCGGCGAGCTCGCCGACGCAGTCGCGGCCGCTGAGAAGTCGAAGCTGCCGTTCAAGACCCGGGCCCTGCGCGGCCAGGTCGCGCAGTCGATCGCGAAGGCCGCTACCGACGAGGACTGCGACCTGATCGTGCTCGGCTCGAAGGGACGCTCCGCCCTCAAGGACCTGCTGATCGGCTCGGTCGCACAGCGGGTCGCCTCGCTCGCCGAGGTGCCGGTGACGCTGGTCAAGTGACGCCACTCTAGTGACGCCGGCGCGCGCCGCACGAGGAGCACCGCGATGAGACTGTTGCTGGGATGGGCGATCAATGCCGGCGTGCTGCTGCTGCTGCCCTATCTGCTGCCCGCGGTCCAGGTCGAGGACTTCTGGACCGCACTGCTGGTGGCGCTGGTGCTCGGTCTGCTCAACGCGATCGTGCGCCCCGTGCTGGTCCTGCTGACGCTGCCGATCACCATCCTGACGCTCGGGCTGTTCCTGTTCGTCATCAACGGGCTGACGTTCTGGCTCGTCGCGCGGATGCTCGACGGCTTCACGGTCACGAGCTTCTGGTGGGCGGTGCTCGCCGCGCTGCTCTACAGCGTCATCAGCTCGTTCGTGTCGTCGATGCTGCTGCGCCGCGACGCCTGAGTCAGCGGACCGTCGCGAACACGTCGTCGGCCTCGGCGAGCAGCCGCTCGCGCACGTAGAGGCTGAGCGACAGCCGCAGCGTGGGCTCTACCTCGACGAACTGAAGGCCGAGCAAGGTCGCCTCGACGTCGGGCCGCGGGTCGGGCGCCGACGAGCGGATGACCGCCTTGACCTGGATCGTGACCTGTTCGCCGTACAGCTGGATGCGCAGCGACAGGTCGACCGTGTCGATGCCGGCCGGCAGCGGACGCTCGATGGCGACCTGCGCGCCCTGCTCGCTCAGGTCGCCGGTGAAGCCCGCACGCAGCGCGCTATCCTCGGTCCCGTAACGCACCGAGCACGGCAACGTGATCAGCGCGCGCCGCACGCTGCGCACCGTCTCACGGCGGCGCTGCTCCGGTGCGGGCAGCGACAGCTCGAGGCCGGGCGCCTCGCCCAGCACCACCCGAAGGACCGTGCTGTCGAAGGCGCTGATCACCGCCCCGTCGAAGGTCGACACGTTGAAGGCCTCGCCCTCCTTCACGAAGATCAGGCGCCCATCGTCCGTGGGATGCCCCACCAGGAACCGGGAGCGGCTCATCAGGCCGACCAGCCGTACGTCCCAGCGGCGTCCGCTCGAGTAGAGGCGCAGCACCGACCGACGGTCGTTGACCGGCTGGCGCTTCCAGGAGAACAAGGGCTTTCGGGCGGGGGCGTGCATAGGGTCTTGATGTTCAGCGGCGATGATACGTGCAGGAGTTCACGCCGGTCGGACGCCGAACGGCAGAGAATCCGACTCAGACGGCGGCCGCGGGCCGACGAACGGAGAGCGAGATGATCAAGTTCAACGCGGCACCCGAGTTCGACTTCGACGAATGGTCGACCCTGCACCAGCGCGATCCGGAGGCCTTCGAGGCCCGTCGACGCGCACTGCTCGCCATCGAAGTGGCGCGCGGCGGCAACCATGCCCCCGCCGCCAAGGCGATGCTGGAGCGGCTCGAGGCCCAGCTCGAGGGCAAGAGCGACGCCGAGCGGGCCCGCCTGTCGCTGCTCGCGATGGTCGCCTCGGCCAAACAGATGACCGAGCGCCTCGACGACCTGGCCGCCCGGCTGCGCGAGCGCGCCGAGCTGCAGAACCGACTGCCGCGCGCCTGAGCGCGCGGCCCGCGCGGCGCGACGCACCTGACCGCCAGGTTCGCCGTACCGCGCGGGTGACCGGCGCCACGCATCAGCGCGCCGCCTCCGGCAGGGAGACGTCGACCCGGGTGGTCGAACCGCTCTCCCCCGGAAACGCCGAGAACACCGCCGTCGCCAGCCCCGGCATCAGCCGGGGCAGCGACTCGGTCGACGCATACGCCGCAGCCCGCGACTCCCAGACCTTGCGCCCCGGCGGCGCCTCGGCGCGCACGTCGAACAGGTCGACGCGCAGCTCGTGCCTCACCACCGTCTCGTCACGGACGACCGGCATCGGCGGCATCCCCCACAGCGGGTCGTAGCGCCAGTACGGCGACCCGGGGCGCGCGAGCCAGGGCCCCGGCCCGAACCCGTATCCCGGCATGGCCATCGGCCAGTAGCTGTCGGTGAAACGGCGGACCTCGCTGCTCGCGACATAGGCGAATTCGACCTGGAAGCGCGCGACGGCCGGCGGTGCCTCGACGAATCCGAGCGCCAGCAGCCGGTCGCGCAGCAGCCCCTCGTAGCTGCGGTGCTCGAGGGTCCCGCTGGCGGGCGCCGCCGTGCGGATCGCGAAGCTCATCGGCTCGGCGGGCTGCCATGCGTGGAACCGCACGACCTCGCTGCGCATCACGGGGGCAGACGCGCAGGCAGCGAGGCCGGCGACCATCAGGGCGAGCAGGCCGCGGCGCAGGACTGCCCTGGGCCCTGCAGCCGGAGGACTCATCGCGGACGGTGTGTTCATCGGCATCCCTGCATCGGACAGCCGCAGCGCCCGCCCGGGCGACGGGTCGCTGCGATAGTGGTGCCCCCGGCAGGATTCGAACCCGCGACCTTCGGTTTACAAAACCGCTGCTCTACCAGCTGAGCTACAAGGGCATGTCTGCGTGTCACGCATTCTAGGCCGGCGCCGGGCCGGCCGCTCGACGCTACTTGATCCGGGTGAGGCGGGGGCGGCCGGGCCTGGGCGCGCCACCGTCCGGCGCCGGGCCGTCGGACGGCGGAACGTCGGGATCCGGCCTGTCGCTCGCCCCGTCGACGGCACCCGGGGCGGGGCCGGGCGGCGCACCGAGGTCGAGCACCGGCGCCAGCGCGGGCGCCAGCGCGAGCGGTCTCGGCGCGGGCGCGGGCCCCGGCGCCGGCCGGGCATCGTCGGACTCGCTGACCGCCATCGCCTTGGGCACGTCGAACGCCATGCCGTGACCGTTCTCGCGCGCGTAGATCGCCGAGACATTCTCGATCGGGATCGACAGCTCGCGCGCGGCCCCGCCGAAGCGGGCCTGGAAGGCGATCACGTCGTTGCCCAGCGACAGCCGGTTGGTCGCCATCGGCGAGACGTTCAGCACGATCTCGCCGGCCTTCACATGTTCGCGCGGCACCTGCGTGCGCTCGTCCACGGCCACCGCCAGATAAGGCGTGTAGCCGTTGTCGTTGCACCACTCGTAGATCGCGCGGATCAGGTAGGGCTTCGTCGAGGTCTCGGCCATCGCGCGCTCCTGCGCCGCGTCAGCGGCGCATCACCTTCTCGGACGGCGTCAGCGCCTCGATGTAGGCCGGGCGCGAGAAGATCCGCTCGGCGTACTTCATCAGCGGCGCCGCGGTCTTGGGCATCTCGATCGCGTAGTGGTCCAGGCGCCAGAGGAGCGGCGCGATCGCGACGTCGAGCATCGAGAAGTCCTCGCCGAGCATGAACTTGTTCTTCATGAAGATCGGCGTGAGCTGCGTCAGGCGGTCGCGGATCTGCTGGCGCGCGCGCTCCATCAGCTTCGAGCTGTCCTTGGTGTGGTCCCGGCGCTCGAGCTGCTGCACGTGGACGAACAGCTCGCGCTCGAAGTTGAACAGGAACAGCCGCGCGCGCGCACGCATCACCGGGTCCGCCGGCATCAGCTGCGGATGCGGGAAGCGCTCGTCGATGTACTCGTTGATGATGTTCGATTCGTACAGGATCAGGTCCCGCTCGACCAGGATCGGGACCTGGCCGTACGGGTTCATGATCGAGATGTCTTCGGGCTTGTTGTAGAGATCCACGTCGCGGATCTCGAAGTCCATGCCCTTCTCGAACAGCACGAAGCGGCAGCGTTGGCTGAATGGGCAGGTGGTGCCCGAATACAGGACCATCATGGGCTTCGCTCCTCAGTACCGGACGGAGGGGTCCGGTCGTCGCGCCGCGGATCAGCGCGGCAGGGTATCCAAAAAACGTAAAGGGTGAGCCGCATGCGGCTCACCCTGCGTGACGGTGCGCGGTCGCGCTACTTGATGTCTTTCCAGTACTCGCGGTTCAGCCACCAGGCCAGCACGGTGAAGCAGGCGAGGAACAGCAGCACCCACGTGCCCATCCGGGTCCGCGTCTTGGCCGACGGGTCCGACACGTAGGTCAGGAAGGCGACCAGATCGGCGATCTGCTCGTCGTACTGCGCCTGCGTCAGCTTGCCGCCGACGGCCGGCGTCAGCTTGACGGTGCTGCCCTCGTGCGGATGCCCCGACTCGATCTTCTCGACCTTCTCGGTGCGCTGGCCGCTCGGGTCGAAGGTGACGACGGTCTTGACGAAGCCGTGACCCTTGCCGCTCTCGCCCTTGTCGGCCTTGATCTCCTCGATGGTCACGCCACGCGTGCCCTGCATCTCGACGAGCACGTGCGGCATGCCGACGTTCGGGAACACCGCGTTGTTCCAGCCGGTGGCCCGGGTCGAATCGCGGTAGTAGCTGCGCAGGTAGGTGTACAGCCAGTCCGAGCCGGTGCCGTCGTGCGAGGAACGCGCACGCGCCGTGACCGACAGGTCGGGCGGCAGCGCCCCGAAC
>JBIIPQ010000384.1:0-4362 GCA_044342535.1 Burkholderiaceae bacterium | reverse complement strand
AGGCCGAAGCGCCGGAGTGCGTCGAGCCCGTACTCGGAGCAGCTTGGATAGAAGCGGCAGCGCGGCCCGATCACCGGGCTGATGCCGTACCGGTATACCAGGATGGGCAGGCTCGCGAGACGGGCGGGCAGCCGGCGCAGCGCATCGGCGAGCGTCGACGGGGCAGGGCGGGGCGGGGCCATCGTCTCGCTCCGCGCGCCCTCAGGCGACCCGGGCGAGCAGACCGTCGAGCTCGGCACGCACGAGGCGTCTGAGCACGCCATCGGTCGGGCGGCGCGCGAACGGTCTGAGGGGACGGCCGTCCGGACCCTTGGGCGGACTCGCGGGATCCTGGGGCACGCCGACCAGCTGGATGCGCAGCGACAGCGCGTCGAAGCCCGGGCGTGCGAGCAGCGCCGCGCGATGCGATTCGCGGATCACGCGCCGGATCAGGTTGCGGACCGGCGACGAGGGCACGAGCTTCTTGGGGATGGCCATCATCAGTCGGGGAGTCGCTCCGTCGGTCGTGCGGCGCGCGCCGACCGCGAAATGGGCACCGACCAGTCGAGCAGGACGCTGCGATCCGGAGCGCGGTGCGCCGGAACGGGCGGGCGAGCTCGAACCGGCGCGAACCGCTGCCGCCGGCTTGCTTGCGTCGGAACCGGCGCCGGAACCTGAGCCAGCGCCTGCTCGAGCGCCGGACGGACCCGCTTCTGGCACGCGTGCCTGGCGGTGTCCGGCCCGCGGCTCAGACGGCCAGGCGCTTGCGGCCCTTGGCGCGGCGGGCGCGGATGACGGCACGGCCGCCACGGGTCTTCATGCGGACCAGGAAGCCGTGGGTGCGCTTGCGGCGGACCACCGAGGGTTGATACGTGCGTTTCATGGCTGCAGCCGTTTTCGGAAAAAGCCTGCCATTACAGCAAGCGCAGCCCCGGCTGTCAATTTGTGCCGAGCGTGCGGAGAGGGGACGACCCCTCGGACAGGGCAGGGCGCTCGGGTTTCAGCCGCCAGGTTTCCGGCCAGCGCGCGCACGGCGGCGCTACCCCAGCCAAGCCGGCCGCCGTGCTTTCGACCTGTGGATAAGGTAAAATTCTCGTTTCCTTTCAGTCGACTCGCGTTTCCCGCGCAGCCGGCCCGGTACCAGTCAGCCTTGCCGTTGTTCGCCACGGCGAGGCGCGACTTCCTCCCGGCCGGACCCGTCCCACACGCCACGGCCCACGCCACCCCAGACACGACCGATGAACGACCTGTGGCAAGCGTGCGCGTCGCACCTGGAGAGCGAGCTGCCCGCCCAGCTGTACCGCACGTGGATCAAGCCGCTGGTCTTCCTCGGGTACGACGAGGAGGGCCGGATGCTGAAGCTGGGCGCGCCCAATCGCGTCAAGCTCGATTGGGTGCGTGCGCAATACGGTGACCGCATCGCCGAGCTCGCGTCGCAGCTGATCAACCCGGACGCGAAGGTGAGCTTCGAGATCTCGGCCGCTGCGGAGCTCGATGCGGATCTGCGCGCTGGGGACAGCACCGGGCATACGATCGGCAACGGCAACGGTCACACCCAGGGCCCGGGTGTCACCCACGAGTCGCTGCAGATGGCCGCGGGCACCTCGCTGCCGGGCTTCGCGGCGCAGACCGGCGGGTCCGAGTCCCCGGCCGCGAGGGAGCGCGTCGCGCTGCCCGGGTTCTCCGCACTGCAGCCCTCGGTGTCGCCCGCGGCGGAACGCTCGCGTCTGAATCCGGACCTGACCTTCGGCACCTTCGTCACCGGCAAGGCCAACGACCTCGCACGCGCCGCGGCGCTGCAGGTCGCAGAGCGGCCGGGCGGGGCCTACAACCCGCTGTTCCTCTACGGCGGCGTGGGCTTGGGCAAGACCCACCTGATCCACGCGGTGGGTAATTCGATCCTTGCGCGCGCCCCCGCCGCGAACATCCGCTACATCACCGCCAATCAGTTCTTCCAGGACATGGTGGCCTCGATCCGGCGCCAGTCGGTCGACGAGTTCAAACGGTATTACCAATCGCTCGACCTGCTGCTGATCGACGACATCCAGTTCTTCGCCGGCAAGGAGCGCTCGCAGGAGGAGTTCTTCTACGCCTTCGAGAACCTGATCGCAGAGCGCAAGCAGATCATCATCACCTCGGACACCTATCCGAAGGAGATGTCGGGCATCGACGACCGCCTGATCTCGCGCTTCAACTCCGGGCTGATCGTCGCCATCGAGCCGCCCGAGCTCGAGATGCGGGTCGCGATCCTGATGCGCAAGGGCGAGTTCGCCGGGCATGCGCTCGATGAGGACGTTGCATTCTTCGTTGCCAAGCACATTCGCCAGAACGTCCGCGAACTCGAGGGCGCGCTGCGCCGGATCCTCGCCTACGCCCAGTTCCGAAACCAGCCGATCACCCTCGATCTGGTCAAGGAGGCGCTCAAGGACCTGCTCTCGTTCAACCGCGGGCAGATCTCGGTCGAGTTCATCCAGAAGACGGTTGCCGATTTCTACAAGATGAAGGTGGCCGACATGTATTCCAAGCGCCGGCCCGCCAACATCGCACTGCCCCGCCAGATCGCGATGTACCTGGCCAAGGAGCTGACGCAGAAGAGCCTCCCTGAGATCGGCGAGCTCTTCGGCGGTCGGGACCACACCACGGTGCTCCATGCGGTCAGGAAGATCGCGGAGCTGAGGCAGCACCGCCCCGAACTGAACCATCAGATCCACGTGCTCGACCAGACGCTCAGGGAGTACCTGTGAGCGCTTCCTCGCATTCGGCGCTGATGTATACGCCTGGGGACAACCCCGTGGACAACCCGGTGGACGACGGGGCGGATCTCCGGTGGACGGATGCGGGACTCGCAGGGAACAACCCGGCCCCGGGACGCGCTGGACACGATTCGTCCCCGTCAGTCCCGCGATCCCACGGCGACCGTGCACAGGGTTGGCAGCACCCGCTGAACCAGCACCGGGGCGGGCCACAGCGGTTGTCCACATATCCACCGACTACAACAACTAGCTAACAACAATCATATAAAAGGAAAAGAGATGTTGATGATCAAGGCGACCCGCGATGCGATCCTGCGCCCGTTGCAGACGGTGGCGGGCATCGTCGAGCGTCGTCACACCCTCCCGATCCTCGCCAACGTCCTGGTCCGCAAGCAGGGGGACCAGGTGTCATTCCTCGCCACCGACATCGAGATCCAGGTCCGTACGGCGGCCTCCCTCGGCAGCGGCAAGGAAGACGCCGCGATCACCGTCAACGCCCGCAAGCTGATCGACATCCTGAGGTCGCTGCCGGACACCGAGGTCGGTATCAGCCTGGCATCCAAGAAGCTGAGCATCGCCGCGGGCAAGAGCCGCTTCTCGCTGCAGACGCTCGGACCCGAGGAGTTCCCCACGGTCGCACCCAGCGATGCCGTGGGCGCGACCCTCTCGATGCCGCAGCGCCAGCTCAAGCACCTGTTCGCGATGGTCCACTTCGCGATGGCCCAGCAGGACATCCGGTACTACCTGAACGGCCTGCTGCTCGTCGTCGACGGCAACGCGATCCGAGTGGTGGCCACCGATGGTCACCGCCTGGCCTACTGCGCGGCCGAGACCGGCACCGAGCTCGGGCGGCAGGACGTGATCATCCCGCGCAAGACCGTCACGGAACTGCAGCGCCTGCTCGAAGACTCCGACGAACCGGTGACGATCGACATTGCACCGAACCAGATCCGCTTCCGCTTCGGCGAGGTGGAACTGCTGTCGAAACTGGTCGAGGGGAAGTTTCCCGACTACCAGCGGGTCATCCCCCAGGGGTACAAGAAGGCGATCGTCCTCGAGCGCTCGACCTGGGGCGATGCCCTCAAGCGCGCCTCGATCCTCACGTCCGACAAGTTCAAGGGCGTGCGCTTCACCCTCACGCAAGACACGCTCAAGGTCCAGACCACCAACGCCGAGCAGGAAGAGGCGGTCGAGGAACTCGACGTCGAGTACTCGGGCGAACCGCTCGACATCGGCTTCAACGTGACTTACCTGCTGGACGTGCTCGACAACCTGAAGACCGAGTCGGTGAAGTGCGAGTTCGGCGACGCCAACTCGAGCGCGCTCATCTCGGTGCCCGGCGACGACGGGTTCAAGTACGTCGTCATGCCGATGCGCATCTGACCCATCCGCCCCGCAGCGCACAAGAACGACCCAGCTCTAGAGAGGCCCCACCCAGCATGGCTGCAGTCCAACCGATCCTTCCCGAGACCCCGCCAATCCAGGCGGTCGATACGCCGAGCATCGAATCGGCCAACGACTACGGCGCCTCGTCGATCCAGATCCTCGAAGGCCTGGAGGCCGTGCGCAAGCGCCCGGGCATGTACATCGGCGACACCTCCGACGGCACCGGCCTGCACCATCTGGTCTT
>JBIIPQ010000383.1:0-4380 GCA_044342535.1 Burkholderiaceae bacterium | reverse complement strand
GAGCCGTGCGGCCTCGACGCCGAGCGCGACGAGGCGCTCCTGCGGCAGCGCCTGGTAGAAGTGCCCGGCCCAGTGCTCGTACGGATGGCCGCGCGCCAGCACGCAGGCGACCTGCGCATCGGCGACGTCCAGGCACAGGCCCTCCTCGCGCAGCAGGCCGGTGGCGGTGCCCAGGCCCGCCAGGCGCGGCGCCCAGGTGCCGAGCTGCGAGGCGATCGCGGCGTCGCCGTAGGCCGCGCTCGGCACGCTGAGTGCGGCCTGCATGCGCACGGTGAGCTCGCCCGCGGCGGCGAGCTGGCGGTAGGCGTCGAGCACCGCGGGCGTCAGGCCATGTCCCTCGAAGGCCGCGGTCACGCCGGCGGCGCTGGTCAGGCGCGTGGCGACGCGCAGGCCCTCGAGCCGGTCCTCGAAGGAGAAGCGCGGCACGCAGTCGAAGAGCACGTACTCCAGCGTGGGCGCGCGGTTGCGCTCGAGGAACACGCCGGTGGGCTCGCCCGTCGTGTCGCGCAGGATCTCGATCTTGTGCGGCGCCGGCGTGTCGCGGCCGATGCCGGCGAGCGCGAGCGCGCGCGAGTTCGCGACCGCGGGCAGCGGCAGGCGCGTCCACCAGCCCCAGGGCGAGCGGATGAACACCGGATGCCCGGGCGCGGCGCGGTCGAGGTCGTGGCGGTCGGGAAAGCGCCCCTCGGCGAGCTGCGAGGCATCGCTGACATAGCCGTCGGGCGGCGCGCCCATCGGCAGCGTGACGATCCAGTCGCCCGGCGGCGTGCGGGCGGCCGCCTCGCGGATCGCCTCGCAGATCTCGGCGACCGAGCGGCAGTGCGCGATCGGCACGCCGGCGCGTGCGCGCAGCCCCAGGCGGTCCATGTGCGGATGCGCGTCGTAGAAGCCGGGCACCACCGTGCGGCCGGCGAGGTCCACGACGCGGGTGTGCGGCGTGCGCAGCGCGAGCACGTCGGCGTCAGGCCCGGCGGCGACGATGCGCCCGTCGGCGACGGCGAGCGCGGAGACGGTGCGGTCTGCGGCGTCCAGGGTGTGGACGGTGCCGCCGTGCAGGATGAGCGTGGGGGGCGCGGTGGGGGCGGGCATCGGGGGATTGTAGGGGGCGGTTCACTGGAGTCTTTCGTTTATATCTACTTGATATACTCGGGCGCATCCCCTATGCTGGCCGTCATGCACGTCATTTCGCTGCGCGCGTTGCGCGACTTCTGGCGCAAGCACCCGGCGGCCGAGAGTCCGCTCAGGAACTGGCACACGGTTGTCGAGGCAACTGTGTTCGACGACTTCAACGACCTCCGAAGAACATTCCGGTCCGCTGACCATGTGGCGCCGTATACGGTCTTCGACATCGGCGGGAACAACGACCGATTGATCGCCGTGATCCATCACGACGCGCGGCGGGTCTATGTCCGCGCAGTCATGACTCATGCCGAGTACGACGGCTGGTGCACCGACTACAGGCGAGGCAAGCGATGAGCGTTACGGTCTTCGACAGCAAGCGCGCCGCCGAGCGCTGGAGCGAATTCTCCCGGGAGCTGCCGGTTCGCCCGATCCGTTCGGATGCCGACTACGAGCAGATGGTCGCCCTGATGAACCAGCTGATCGACGTGGTGGGCGAAGACGAGACCCATCCGCTGGCTACGGTGCTCGCATTGGTGGGCGATCAGGTCGAGGGATACGACTCGGACCACTTCACGATCCCTTCCGGAGAGCCGCGCGAGATCCTCCGATTCCTGATGGAGCAGAACGGGCTGAAGCAGTCGGAGCTGAGCGATGTCATCGCGCAGCCGAATCTATCGGCGATCCTGAACGGGCATCGAGCGATCAGCCGTGATGTCGCCAAGGCGCTGGCTCGACGCTTCAAGGTGGCCGTCGACGTGTTCCTGTGACAAGCACCCCATGACGGCGCACGAAGCACAACCTTTCGAGGAACCTCTGCCTTGACCGAACTCGCCTGGCTGTCCGGAAAGCAGCTCGCCGCACGCATCCGCCGCGGCGACGTGTCGTCGCTGGAGGCGCTCGACGCCGCCCTCGCCCGCATGGAGCGGCTCAACCCCGCGATCAACGCCATCGTCGCCACCGACGTGCCGCGGGCGCGCCGCCAGGCGAAGGCCGCCGACCGCGCCCGCGCCCGCGGCACGACGCTGGGCCCGCTGCACGGCGTGCCGATGACGGTGAAGGAGTCGTTCGACGTCGCCGGCCTGCCCACCACCGTGGGCTTCATGGCGCACCGCGGCAACCTGCCCGTGCAGGACTCGCTCGTCGTGCAGCGGCTGGCGGCGGCAGGTGCGATCGTCTTCGGCAAGACCAACCTGCCGGTGGCGATGGCCGACTGGCAGTCGTTCAACCCGGTCTACGGCACGACCAACAATCCCTGGGATCCGACGCGCGTGCCGGGCGGCTCCTCGGGCGGCTCGGCGGCGGCGCTGGCCGCCGGGCTCACGCCGCTGGAGTTCGGCTCGGACATCGGCGCGTCGATCCGCAACCCGGCGCACTACTGCGGCGTGTTCGGCCACAAGCCCACGATCGGCATCGTGCCCTCGCGCGGCCACGGCCTGCCCCCCTACGTGCACGACCGCGACATCGCCGCCTGCGGCCCGCTCGCGCGCACCGCGGCCGACCTCAGGCTGTTGCTCGAGGCGACCGCGGGCGCGGACCCGGCCTGGCAGGCGGGCTGGCAGGTGGCGCTGCCGGCCTCGAAGCGGCGCACGCTCAAGGGCCTGCGCGTGGGCGTGCTGCTGTCGGCGCCGAGCGCCGACGTGGACCGTGGCGTGCAGGACGTGCTGGCCACGCTCGCCCGTGCGATGAAGTCGGCGGGCGCGAAGGTGGACCTCGCGCCCGAGCTGCCCGTCGACCTCGCCGACAACCACCGCACGTACTTCATGCTGCTGCGGGCGGCGACCAGCGGCTCGGTCACCGACGCGCAGGTCGCGCAGGCCGCGAAGCGTCGTCCCAAGGTGCGCGACGACGACTGGTCCTACCCGGCGATGCTGGCACGCGCCTGGACGCTGTCGCAGCGCGACTGGCACCACTGGAACGAGCGCAGGCTGGCGCAGACCGAGGGCTGGATGTGCTGGTTCGGGCGCTACGACGTGATGCTGTGCCCGACCGCGTCGACCACCGCATTCCCCCACATGCAGACGGGCGAGCGCTGGGAGCGCATGCTCGACGTCAACGGCGTGCCGCAGCCGAGCACGACGCAGATGTTCTGGGCCGGGCTCGGCGCGGTCTGCGGGCTGCCGGCGACGGTGCTGCCCGCGGGCCTCGCGGCCGACGGTCTGCCGGTGGGCGCGCAGCTGATCGGCGCGCGCGGCACGGACCTGGACCTGCTGGCGATCGCGGGGCTGCTCGAGCGCGAGGGCTTCGGGTTCAGGGCGCCGCCGGGATTCGACTGACGGCGACCGACGGATCGCGCCGGATGCTCAGCGCGCCACCGGCACCACGATCTCGTTGCGCCGCATGAACGGCAGCCGCCACGGCGGGTCGTAGCGCGCGAGCTGCGGCGGGCCGGCGGGCTTGAAGCCCTTCGTGCCCATCCAGGCGAGCAGCTCGGCGGTGTTGGCGCGGACCTTGTCCTCGCCGGTGAAGCCGGAGAACACCAGCACCGCGTGGCGCCCGCCGGGCACCTCGCGCAGCGTCACCGACGCGTCGTTCGGGCGGGGCAGCGTCGCGAGGGTGTACGAGGCCGGCATCGTGAAGCGGATCGTCCACGTGCCCTCGCCCGAGAGCGCATCGCCCCCCTGGCGCTCCGCGCTCACCGGCGCGGTCATCGCGATCTTCTCGGAGGCCGACTCGACCGCGACCGGCGCGGTCATCTCGATCTTCTCGGAACCGGCGGCGCGCACGGACCGGTTGGCACCGAAGATGTACGCGGCAATGGCGCGAAAGCCGCGGTTCGACGCGCTCGAGAGGTCGCCGTCGACGACGGTCTCGGCGACGATCGTCGGCGCGTAGTCGCGCAGCTCGATGCGGCCGTCGCGCTCGACGACGGTGTGGGCGGGTTCCTCGATCGCCAAGGTCGGGCTCGCATGAGTGAGGAGTGCGGCGGCGCACAGCAGCACGGCCGCGGCGCGTCGCAAGGGGGTGTCGATCATCGTGGCGCAGGCGCTGGGGGTCATCGTCATCGGTCGTATGTCCGGGTCGTCCATGAACCGGCGGGTCGCCGGTCCGTCCAAGCGGTCGATGATGCGCGCGATCCGCACCGGGGATGTGCATGACCCGTCGATTCTGTCGACTCGGACCGAATTGGGCGTTGTTCCCCGAACTTATCCCCGGTTTCGCAACGGCCGAGTTGCCGGACAGTGGCTATCGCGCGCCGGTGACGGCTCCGAACCCCTGCTGCAACGGACCCCCCCATGACCAAGCTCTTCCTCTCGTTCT
>JBIIPQ010000382.1:0-4381 GCA_044342535.1 Burkholderiaceae bacterium | reverse complement strand
CGCGGCCGACTGGCCGTACTCGTAGTTCGGGTAGACGATCGCCCAGCGCTTCTTCTTCAGCTTCGCGGCCTCGGGCACCAGCATCGCCGACTGCATGTAGGTGTTCGGGCGCAGCCGGAAGGTGTAGCGGTTGCCGTTCTCCCAGGTGATCTTGTCGGTCAGCGGCTCGGCGGCGACGAAGAGGACCTTGCGCTGCTTGGCGAAGTCGGTGACCGCCAGGCCGATGTTCGACAGGAAGGTGCCGAACACCACGACCGCGCGCTCGCGCGAGACCAGTTCCTCGGCGACCCGGACCGCATCGCCCGGATTGGCGTTGTCGTCGCGCGAGATCACCTCGACCTTCTGGCCGAGCAGGCCGCCCGAGGCGTTGATCTCCTCGAGCGCGAGCTCCCAGCCCTTGCGGTACGGCTCGAGGAAGGCGGGCTGCGACTTGTAGCTGTTGAGCTCGCCGATGCGGATCTGGGCGGCGGCCGGCGTCGCGGCGACGGCCGCGGCGACGGCGAGGCCGACCAGGGTCGCGCGCAGGGCGCGGACGTGAAGCGGGGCGTTCGGGTTCATGCGCGGTGTCCCTCTGTGGAGGCGGTGGGGTCGGTCTGTGCTGCGTTCGGATGGGCTGCGCTGCGCTCGCGACGCGCCCAGGGGCGCGCCGCGCGGCTCATCGCAGCCCGTCCCTGCCTTCGATCTCGTGGGCCTGCAGTCCGCCGATCCGCGGATGCGGGCGGCCGCCGGCGGTGACCGCGACGGCGACCACGATCTCGTCGCGACGCGGCGCGTCGGGCACGCGCGCCTCGATCGCGTCGAAATGGCTTCGTACGAAGGCCGCGTCCTTGTGGCCGAGCGGCACGTCGATCGCGGTGCCCGGTCCGCCGGACTTCTTGGCGGACGGCACCAGCGCGGCGCCCTTCTCCACCGCGCGGCGCAGCGGGGCGCCGAGCTTCGGATGCAGGATCGCCGCCGCGTGCTCGAGCTCGCCGCGTTCGCCGACGATCGCCGCCTTGCCGAAGCCCTGCGCCTCGCCCGGGGCGATGCCGAGGGCCTTGACGCAGGCCTCGCCGAGCGTGGCGCCCAGCTCCTCGCCGATCGCGACCAGCTCGTCGAGCGAGTCGGACCAGCGCCCGGCGTAGGGGTTGGCGATGACCGCGATCGCGACCGCGCGGCGCACCGGCGGCTCGACCGGCCGGCCCATCTCGATGCGGGTCTCGTCGACACACACCATCATCTTGCGGATCTCTGCGGGCATGGCGGGGGTCCTGTCGGTCAGCGCAGGCCGTCCCGGCCCGCGACGTCGGCGGCGGCGAGGCCGGCCACGCGCGCATGGATCCGCGCGCCGGTGGTCATCGCCAGGAAGAACACGAGCTCGTCGCCATGCGGATGGCCGGGCACGCCGACCTCGATCGCATCGAAATGGCTGCGCACGTAGCTCGCGTTGACATGGGTGATCGGCACGTCGAGTCGGGTGCCCGGTGCGCCGACCTTCTTGGTCGAGGGGACGATCGCCTTGGTCGGCACGCCGTGGCGCTTCTCGAGCAGGTCGCGCATCGCGTAGCCGCCCGGCACGTGCCACAGCGCGCCGTGCTCGATCTCGCCGTCGGCGCCGACGATCGAGCCCTTGCCGTAGCCCTCGATGCGCGCGGCGGGCACGCCCATCGCATCGAGCAGGCGCTGCGCCATGTCGATGCCGACGGGCGTCAGCGCCTCCATCATCGGCAGGATGTCCGGCTCGTGGCGGCCGGCGTACGGGTTGCGCAGCACGACCCCGATCGCGCCGCGCAGCAGCGGCTGCGCGGGGGGCGGCCCGAACTCGTGACGGATCGTCTCGACCTGGGTCCAGACGCGACGGATCTCGATGAGGCTCAAGCGGGGCTCCCGGAGGGGGTCATGGCGCGGTGCACGGGTGGCGCTTGACGGGCGCGGGGCGGACGGTGCCCGCCGGACTCTAGGGGCGCGGCGTGCCTGACGGACCCGAGGGGCGCGGCGTGCGCCAGGCGCGAGGCGAGGTCCCCGACCGCGCGCCAGCGGCCCTGCAGCGAGAGGAGCGCGGCACCGACTAGGCCGGCGTCGATGCAGCGGCGCGCCTCGGCGCAGCCCGCCTCGAGCGCGCGGCGCACGGCATCGTCCGGCAGCGCAGGCACGTCGACGGTGGCGAGCCGCTCGCCGAGGTCGCTGCCGTCTCGCAGGCTCGCGGCCGGCGCGCGGCGGATCGCCGGATCCACGACGTCGACCGCGTTGGCGATCATCGTCGCGGCGGCATCTGCACGGGCGCCGTCGGCGGCCAGCACGGTGACGCTGTCGGCGATGCCGAGCGACAGGCTGCGGCCGCGCCAGCCGCTGGTGGCGACGCCGCGCCAGGGGGCGCGGGCCGCGATGCTCAGCGAGGCCGGCATCTCGATGGCGGGCGGGGACGGTCGGTCGCGTCCCGCGGCGGCGCCGGGGGCCCGCTGCAGCGCACCGCGGCGATCGAGCGCGACGCCGATCGAATAGGCGGGCGCATCGGGTTCGAGCCACAGCGCGATGTCGCCGCCGTTGTTGACGCAGGCTCGTCGCACGCCCGGCACCGCGAGGCAGGCCACGATGGCGTCGGCGACCGCGCCGGCCACCGCGGCCATCGGTGTGACGAAACGCGGCCGGAACGGCAGCACGGCCGCGTGCATGCGACGCGCGACTTCGCCGCGGGGCGGGTCCTGGGGCTCGGCGCAGCGACGCAGGCAGGCGAGCTCGGCGACGAGTTCGCCCAGCAGCGGCTCGAAGCGCCGCCATGCGCGATCGAGCGCCGCCGCGACCGCCTGCGGCTCGCCGTCGACGCCGATCACCAGGTCGATCGGCCCGTGCTGGAAATGCACTCGGCCATCGGGCAGCCAGGCGCGGTGCGCGCTCATCGCGCGCCCGCCGGCTCGATCGGCCAGGGGTTCGAGGCATCCCAGCCGACCAGCTTCGACTGCGCCCGCGCAAGGGCTTCGGCGACCGGCACGACCCGCTCGACGTGGCCGCCCAGCCGCGCGTAGTCCGCCAGCCGCATCGTGAACTCGATGGGCGCGACGATCGCCGGCGTCGGCACCCAGCCGAAGCTGCGCTCGGGCATGCGCGCGACGTCGACCATCACCGTGATGCCGCCGCCCGGCCAGACGTAGGCGGGCGCGCCGCCCACGGTCACGCGGGTCAGCAGGTCCTTGATGGAGCGGGTGAGCAGCACCGGATTCTCGGTGACGCCGGCGCGCAGGCTGCCCCCCGCGCCCGCGACGAAGAGCACCGTCGCCACCGAGGGCTCGCAGTTCTCGCCGATGCGCTCGACCACGCGCATCACCTCGGGCGGCATCTCGGCCGGCACGGGCTCGAGCGACGCGTCGAGCACGTACCAGGCGAAGTGGTCGCCGGTGGTCGACACCATCAGCATCCGCAGGCCGGGGCGCGCCACCTTCGGATCGAAGGACTCGACGATCGTCAGCGGATCGGTGATGTCGGTGCCGCCCCAGCCGGTGCCGGGGCGTGCGACCTGGAAATAGCGGCCCGGCGTGGACTTGCGGCCGCGGATCCGCAGGCCCGAGGGCGGCATGTCCAGGCACTTGCCCGCCTGATGCTCGGTCAGCACGCCGGTGATGTGGTCGTCGACCACCACCACCTCGTCGACATGCCCGAGCCACTGCTGCGCGAAGATGCCGATGGTGGCCGAGCCGCAGCCCACACGCATGCGCCGCTCCTCGACACCGTCGACGATCGGCGGGCGCCCGGCCTGCACCACCAGCGTCGCGCCGCCGTCGACGGACAGCTCGACGGCCTGCTTGTTGCCGAGCGCCATCATCAGGTCGCAGGTGACGCGGCCTTCCTTCTTGCTGCCGCCGGTGAGGTGGTGCACGCCGCCGAGCGACAGGAACTGCGAGCCGTACTCGATGGTGGTGACGTGGCCGACCGCCTCGCCGCGATGGCGCACGGTCGCGCATTCCGGGCCGAGGTAGCGGTCGGTGTCGACCTTGATGCGGAAGCTGCAGTAGCTGAAGATCCCTTCGGTCACGACGGTGACCATGTCCACGCCGTCCTGCACGCTCGACACGATGAAGGGCGCGGGCTTGTAGTCCGGGTAGGTGGTGCCGGCGCCCACGCCGGTGACGAACACCGGCGCGCCGACCAGATCGCCGTCCCAGTCGGCGTCCGGCCCGGCGAAGGCCACGCGCTGCGGGTCGCGCGACATCAGCACCACCGGATCGACGCGCACCAGTTCACCGGCCACGTTCGCGTACCGGTCGCAGGCGCCACTGCGGCCCTCGGTGATCTGGCAGAGCACCGGACAGGCGTTGCACTCGATCTTGCCGGCGGACGGCGCGCTCATCGGCCCGCCTCGATCAGCGCGGCCCGCAGCCGGTCGGGCGTGACCGGCAGGTGGGTCGCC
>JBIIPQ010000381.1:0-4388 GCA_044342535.1 Burkholderiaceae bacterium | reverse complement strand
GCGCATGCGCGCCCGCCGGGAGATCGACCGATTCGAAGGCGAGGCTCATTGCGCGGCTCCGTGAAGCAGGCGGCCGTCGGGCGCGCGCACCGAGACCCGGGTGGCGATGCCCTGCGCGACGCTCTGGCCGACGGTACAGAACTGCTCGAACTGCGCGAGGGCCCGCGCGAGCTTGCCGGCATCGTCCGGCACCTGCCCGAGCGAGAGCCTCACGTCGATCGCGAGCACGCGCTGACGGCCCTCGGCGTTGCGGCCGACCTCGGCGCGCGCCTCGGTCTTCAGCGGCGAGGCGTCGAGCGCGAACTTGCGCAGGGCGAAGAACAGCGAGTCGGTCATGCAGCTCGCCACCGCCGCGAGCAGCAGCTGCGAGGGATTCGGGCCTTCGCCGGTCCCGAGCGGCGGCGGCTCGTCGCCGAGGATCGGCGCACGCGCCTCGTCCCAGATGATCGCGACGCGGAAGTCGTGCTGCTGCTCGAGACGGATGAAGCGCTCGCCGTCAGCCATGGAAGGTCTCCTGTTGAATACGGGGGTCAGGGACGCCGCGCGATCAGCTCGATCACGTCGGACATCCCCTCGTGCCCGCTGCCTTCGTGCAGCGGACGCTGCGCGCGGTGCAGGCGCTCGATGCGCCAGCCCGCGAAGGCCTCGCGCAGCATCGTTTCGTCGTACAGGTGCTCGAGGATGCCGGGGCCGCCGGTCCGGTAGTCCATCTGGAGCGGTCCGTAGCCCACCAGCAGCACCCGACCGCCCGGGCGCAGCGCGCGTGCGAAGCCCTCGAACATCGCGGTGCGCTGCGCGGGGGTGGCGAACTGCACGAACACCGCGACGACCGCGTCGAACGGCGCTCCGCAGGCGGGGTCGCCCCATCCCCAGGCGTCCGTCGACGCCTGCCGGAAGTCGACCCGCACCCCACGCTCGCCGGCGAGCGCGGCGGCCTTGGCCAGTCCGCGCTCGGCGATGTCGAAGGCGGTGACCGCACAGCCGCGCGCCGCCAGCCAGGTCGAGTTGCGGCCCTCGCCGTCGGCCACGCACAGCACGCGATCGCCGGCGGCGAACAGCGCGGCCTGTGCGGCGAGCGTGTCGTTCGGTGCGGTGCCGAACACGAACCCCTCGGCCGCATAGCGGCCGTTCCAGCGTGCGGCCGCGTCCTCGAATCCCGCCACGGCGCGGGCTACAGCGTGCGCTGCAGGAAGGCGGCCATCCGGTCCCAGGCCTCCTGCGCGCAGCCGGCGTCGTAGACGTCGCCGCGGCGCTCGTTGAAGAAGCCGTGGGCAGCCTCGTACCGGTAGACCTCGGGCGCGCGGCCCGCGGCCTTCATGCCCTGCTCCAGGCCGTCGGCGGCCGCCGGCGTGCACCAGTCGTCCCGGTTGGCGAAGTGGGCCTGGAACGGCACCGCGATCGCGGCCGGATCGGCGAAGTCCTTGGGCGGGATGCCGTAGAAGCACACGCCGGCCGCGACCTCGGGAACGTGCGCACAGGCGGCGATCGTCAGGGCTCCGCCCATGCAGAACCCCATCACCGCGACCTTCGAGCCGCCGCCGGCCAGATGCCGGACGGCCCCGCGGATGTCTTGGTGGGTGGCGCCCGGGAAGTCCAGGCCGGTCATCAGGTGGCTGGCCTCGTCGGGCTTCTGCGTGACCCGCCCCTGGTACAGGTCCGGCGCCAAGGCGTTGTAGCCAGCCCGCGCGAACCGGTCGGCGACGCCGCAGATCTGGTCGTTCAGGCCCCACCACTCCTGGATCACCACGATGCCGGGACGGCCGGTGCCCGCGCTCGCGAGATAGCCGCGGGTGCGGCCGCCGTCGGGCCGCTCGAAATCGATCATCTGTCCCATGTCGTCCTCCGTCGGGGCCCCGGGGTGTCGGGCGCCGCCTCGACGCAAGACTAGCAAACCGCAGCGGCCGGCCTCGTCCGGAGCGTGTCGGGATCCGGGTCGCGTGGCCGAGGCCGCGGCCCGGCGCGCACCGCGTCGGGCACCGTCAACGATCCGAGTCCCTGCGTCCGCACGCCCGACTGTGGCGCGACAGTGTCATCACGATCGGACGGCCCCGCCCGACGGGCGCAGCCAGCCGCTCGACCCCATGTGCCAGAATCGTCCTCGCCCCGCCGTCCCCTGGAGAAGACGCTTGGACACGACCATGGCGACCAGCGTGCAGGTGGTCGAGAAGCTGATCGGCCGCTTCGGCATCGACCCGGGCCCCCTCTTCGCGCGGCACGGCATCGATCGCGGACAGCTCTCCGATCCGAGCGCCAGGCTCTCCCAGGACGCGATCGACGACGTCGTGCGCGACGTCGCCGCGCTGGTGCCCGACCCCGCGTTCGGCCTGCTGGCGGCCGAGTGCTGGCATCCGGGCAGTCTCGGTGCGCTCGGCCACGCGTGGCTCGCGAGTTCGACCCTGCACCGCGGCCTGGAGCGGCTGCAGCGCTATTGGCAGCTCCTCGGGCAACGGACCGCGATCACGCTGCGCGAGGACCCCGACGGTCTCGCGGTCGTGCTGCGCAACCCGCGCAGCGATCCGCGGATCGCTGCGGTCACGACCGACATGGACTTCTCGGTTCTGGTCGACATGTGCCGCATGAATGCGGGCAGCGCCTTCAACCCGGTGCAGGTCCGACTGATCCGGCCCGCGCCGCGCGATACCGCGCCCTACGAATCCTTCTACGGCTGTCCGGTGATCTTCGGCGCGCCGGAGCGCGCGGTGGTCATGCCGCGCAGCGCGATCGACACGCCGCTGGCGACCGCGAACCGCCAGATCGCGGGCCTGCTCGACCGCGTGATGGCCGAGGACCTGGCGCGGCTCGACCGCAGCGATGTCGTCGCGCGCTGCCGTGCCCGGCTGCATCGGCGTCTGGCCAGCGGCGAGGTCACCGCCACGCAGGTGGCGAGCGACCTGGCGATGAGCCGCCGCACGCTGCACCGCAAGCTCGCCGACGCCGGGACGACCTGGCAGCAGCTCGTCGATGCGACCCGCCGCGACATGGCGCTCAGGATGATCGAGGACCCGCGCCGCGCGATCGGCGAGATCACCTTCGAGCTCGGCTTCTCGCAGCAGAGCGCCTTCGCCCGGGCCTTCCGGCGCTGGGCCGGGACCTCGCCGACGCAATACCGCGACGCGCTCCTGGCCACGCGCGGCAGCGTCTCGGCCCGCGAGGCCGAGCCGGAGCGCTGAGGGCCGTTGCGGGCCCGCTGCCCTGGCGGGCCGCGGCCGCCTCCCGCCGACGCGCGACGACCGCCGGTCCCCCGCCGGTTGCCGCCGGTTCCGCGCGCCCGCAGCCTGTTCCGTGCACCCGATCGATCCGGAGGATCCGATGCCGCGCACCCCGAATCCCTCGATCCTCGCCGCCCTGCTGCTGGCCACGGCCATGGCCGGCTGCTCGACGCCGTTCGGCCCGGGTGCGGCGGTGGTCGCCGACCCGCCGTCGCTGCTCACCGCACTGCCCGACAGCCCCGACGTGGCGCTGATGGGCACGCCGCCCGAGCCCACGGTGATCCCGCAGGCCGGGCCCGCGGCCCCGCCCGCCGCGAAGACCGCGGCCGCGGCGCGCCCGAGCCGGGCCGCCCGCCCCGCCCGCGGCGACACGGCGAAGGCGTCGTCCGCCGAGCAGCCGAGCGCCTCGGCCGGCCCGAGCGTGACGACCTACGTCTACTCCGATGCGCCGGTCGCCGTGCGCCAGGGCGTCGCGCGCGAGGCGCCGGCCGGCCGGCCCGCCGTCGTCCCGGCCGGCTTCAACCCGTACCGGATCGCGATGCCTTCGGGATCCTGGCGCTGCGAGTTCGGGCGCAGCGTGCAGGTGCGCGACGTCTCGGCCGACATGCGGACCGCAGTGCTGCGCTGGGGCAGCCGCGACTACACGCTGCGCGCGGTTCATGCCCGCAGCGGCGCGCTGCGCTACGAGGACGAGGCGTCGGGCCTGGCCTGGATCGTGATCCCCGGCACCTCGATGCTGCTCGACACGCGCGAAGGCCAGCGCCTGGCGAACGCCTGCCGCGCCTGAAGGCGCGGCCCCCTCCGCGTCAGCCGTCGCCCAGCCGCGAGCGCAGCGCGGCCAGTTCGGACTCGAGACGCTCGACGCGCGAGACCAGGGCCTCGAACGCGGCACCCGCGCCCTGTGACGTGCCCGCCACAGACGAAGCGGCGGCCGCCGACGGCGCGAACGCCGGCGCGCGCGGCTCGTCCGGCTCGCCGCACAGCAGCTGCGCCCAGCGGTTCTCGCGCGAGCCGGGCTGGCGCGCGAGGCGCACGACGTAGGGATGCGGGCTGCGGGCCGCCAGCTCCTCGAGGTAGCCCTCGGTCGCCGACACGTCGGAGAACCGGTGGATCCGCTCGCAGTTCGCACGCAGCTCGGCAGCGGTCTGCGGCCCGCGAAGCATCAGCGTCGCCAGCAGC
>JBIIPQ010000089.1:0-13343 GCA_044342535.1 Burkholderiaceae bacterium | reverse complement strand
GAGGGCCGCGGGCGGTCCGCCGCACGGCGGGCCGCTCGCCCGATCTCCACGCCGCGCCGGGGCCGCGCGCCCGGCAGCCCCCCTGCGATGGCAGCATCGCGGTCATGGACTCCCTCTCGCAGCTCGCGCTCGGCGCGGCCGTCGGCGTCGCGGTCATGGGCCGGCGCACCGCGCCGTGGAAGGCCGCGCTGTGGGGCGGCCTGTGCGGCACGCTGCCCGACCTCGACGTGTTCATCGACCACGGCGATCCGATCCGGGACATGACGCTGCACCGGGCACACAGCCACGGGCTGACCTGGCTGACGCTCGCCGCGCCGCCGATCGCCTGGCTCGCCGCGCGGGTGCACGGCGAGCGCGCGGCGTTCCGGCGCTGGTGGCTCGCGCTCTGGCTGGCGCTCGTCACCCATCCGCTGCTCGACACGATGACCGTCTACGGCACGCAGCTCGCGCAGCCGTTCTCCGACCATCCGTTCGGCCTGGGCAGCGTCTTCATCATCGACCCGGCGTACACGCTGCCGCTGGTGGTCGGCGTGATCGCCGCGCTGCGGCTGCCGGCGGCGCGCGGGCTGCGGTGGAGTCGCGTGGGGCTGCTGCTGAGCACGCTGTACCTCGGCTGGGGCCTGGTCGCCCAGCACCAGGTGCGCGGCGTGGCCGAGCGTGCGCTCGCCGCGCAGGGCATCGTCGCCGAGCGCGTGCTGGTGACCCCGACCCCGTTCAATTCGGTGCTCTGGCGGGTGGTCGCGATGACGCCCGACGGCTACCACGAGGGCTTCCGCTCGCTGCTCGACGACGGCGACACGATGCGCTTCGATCGCTTCGATCGCGGCACGCCGCTGTACCAGGCCCTCGCCAGGCAATGGGCCGTGGTGGACATCGCCCGCTTCAGTCGCGGCTTCTTCGCGCTGGCGCACCGCGGCGAGCGGGTGACGATCACCGACCTCAGGATGGGCCTGGAGCCCGCCTACGTGTTCTCGTTCGAGGTCGCCGAGCGGCACGGCGACGGCTGGAGGGCGCTCGCGCCGACCGAGCAGGTCGGCTTTCGCGGCGACGTCGGACGCGGGCTGGACTGGCTGTGGCGGCGGGCGCTCGGCGCGGACCTGCCCCCGCCGCGCTGACCCGCGTCAGCCGCCGAACACCGGCCCGAGCGGCCGCATCCGGATGCCACGGCGCAGCCGCTTCCAGGCGAACTCCACCGGGTCGGCCAGCGCCGGCCCCGGCGAGCGCACCACCAGCACCTCGCGCGCGATCGGCTGGAAGTCGGCCCGGAAGTGCACCGAGCTCTTGAGGGCCACCACCCGCTGGCGGATCGGCTCGATGCCGACGTGACGGAACATCTCCTGGTCGGCGGCCTGGCACTTCACCGACGCGAGCACCACCCGCACGCCGCTCTTCTCCTCGCGCAGCAGCGCCATGGGTCCCAGCTGCATCCGGAAGCCGCGGAACATCGGCCCGGTGCAGGTGAAGCGTCCGTCGCCCAGGCGCTCGACCTGGAAGCGCCCGGCCAGCGGCACGTGCCCGGCCACGCCCGAGGTCGCGCCGAGCGCGAACTCCAGCGTCGCGCCCTGCCCGGCCTCGTGCGCGCGCGCCGCGCTCGCCGGATCGATCAGGAGCCCCAGCACCGCCTCGGGCGCCCGCTGGCGGATCATGGCCGCGAGCAGCCCGACCGTGTCGCCGTTGCCGCCCGCGCCCGGATTGTCCTGCGTGTCGGCGAGCACCACCGGCGCGCCCGGCGCGCCGTCGCGCATCGCGCGGCGCACCGCCTCGTCGGGGTCGAGCAGCGTGAGCGCGAAGTCGGGCTCGGCCGCGGCCACCGCGTCGCCGATCTCGGCGAGCGCCGCCTGCGCGGACGCGGCGTCGTCCGCATAGGCCACCACCGACATCCCGCACTCGGCGAAATCGGCCATCGGGAAGCCCGGCGCGAAGTCGACCGAGGCGCGATGGCGGCGCTCGATGTCGGCGATGCGCGCGTACAGCCCCTGGCAGGGCTCGATGAACGTGCACTGCGACGGGATGCCGGTCAGGTAGTCGAACTGCCGGAACGCCTTGGCCGGGCGGCGGCCCTTCGCGAGCATCGCGTCGAGCAGCGCGGCCGCGCGCCCGCCGGTCTCGGCCATGTCGACGTGCGGATAGGTCCGGTAGATCGACAGCGCGTCCGACTGCGCGACCATCAGCCGCGTGACGTTGGCGTGCAGGTCCAGGCT
The DNA here is from genome assembly GCA_044342535.1 of Burkholderiaceae bacterium. Lineage (GTDB taxonomy): Bacteria > Pseudomonadota > Gammaproteobacteria > Burkholderiales > Burkholderiaceae_E > UBA4615. The sequence continues at coordinate 11,142 of JBIIPQ010000089.1, read as the reverse complement.
CGCGACCACCGGCACGCCGGGGCCGACCACCTCGCGCACGCGGCGCAGGATCTCGCCCTCGCCGTCGTCGACGTGGGCGCAGACCATCGCGCCGTGCAGGTCGAGGTACACGCCGTCCACGCGGCCCGCCGCGCGCAGCCGCGCGATCAGGTCGCCGACGATCCGCTCGAACGCATCCTCGGTGACCTGCGCCGACGGCGAGGCCGCGGCCCAGGTCAGCGGCACCAGCGAATGGCCCCGGGCGCGCAGCGCGTCGATCGCGCCCTGCACCGGGATGTTGGCGCCGGCCACCGCCTCGAACAGCGATTCGCCGCGCTGGATCGTCGGCCAGCCGCCGCCCGACTCGAAGGCCGCGTAGTCGGCCGGCGAGGGCGCGAAGGTGTTCGTCTCGTGCTGCATGCCGCCGATCGCGATGATCGCCATCGTCCAGGTCCTCGTGTCGTGGGGGTCGTTGCGCGGTGGTGCGCGATGGTGCGCGGTGCTTCGACGTCTGGCGCCGAGTCTATGCGTGGCAGGGGCGGGCGCAAAGGCGGCGTGCCGATCGGCGCAGGGGCCGGGCGTGCGGCGGGCACGGCCGACCGTGATAGTGTGGCCCGACACGCCCGGTGCGCCCGGTGCGCCCGGTGCGCCGCACCGCGCGGCGCCGCCCTCCTCCTCCACGATTCCGCACGGACCCGCCCCATGGATGCCGACGACATCGCCTACCTGAGCGCGACCGACCTGGTCGCCGCGTACCGCGACCGGACCCTGTCCCCGGTCGAAGCGACCCGCGTCGCGCTCGCGCGGATCGACGCGCTGAACCCGAAGGTCAACGCCTTCATCCTCGTCGACCACGAGGCCGCGCTGCGCGACGCACGCGCCTCCGAGGCCCGCTGGCTGCGCGGCGAGCCGGCCGGCCCCGTCGACGGCGTGCCCACCTCGGTCAAGGACCTGCTGCTGGCGCGCGGCTGGCCGACGCTGCGCGGCTCGCGCACCACCGACCCCACGCAGCCCTGGGACGTCGACGCGCCGTCGACCGCGCGGCTGCGCGAGGCCGGCGCCGTGCTGCTCGGCAAGACCACCACCCCCGAGTTCGGCTGGCGCGGCAGCACCGACAGCCCGCTGTCGGGCATCACCCGCAACCCCTGGGACCTGCGCAAGACGCCGGGCGGCTCATCGGGCGGCGCGGTGGCCGCGATCACCGCCGGCATGGGCGCGCTCGCCACCGGCACCGACGGCGGCGGCTCGATCCGCATCCCGGCAGCCTTCACCGGCACGGTGGGCATCAAGGCGCATTTCGGCCGGGTGCCGGCCTGGCCGCTGTCGCCGATGGGCACGGTCGCCCACGTCGGCCCGCAGGCGCGCACCGTCGAGGACGCGGCCCTGATGCTCGACGTGCTGGCGCGCTCCGACGCCCGCGACTGGATGGCGCTGCCCCCGCCGCAGGGAAGCTGGGCCGCCGCCCTTGCGGGCGACGCGTCGCGCGCCGGCGGGATGCCGCTCGGCACCGACCTGCGCGGACTGCGCATCGCGTACAGCCCGCGGATGGGCTACGTGCAGTGGGTGGACCCCGAGATCGAGGCCGCGGTGGCGAAGGCCGCCGAGGTGTTCGCGTCGCTGGGCGCCACCGTCGAGCGCTTCGACCCGGGCCTCCCCGACCCGGCCTGGATCTTCGCGACCCATTGGTTCTCGTCGGCGCGCAACCTGCTGCACCGCCTGCCCGAGGCGCAGCTCGCGCAGCTCGACCCGGGGCTGCGCGGCTCGATCGAGTTCGCGGCCCGCTACACGATCGACGACTTCCTCGACGCGCAGAAGGCCCGCGGCGAGCTGGCCGTCGCGATGCAGCGCTTCCACGGCGACTGGGACCTGATGCTCACGCCCGGCACCGCCGCGCAGCCCTTCGACGTCGGCCGCGTGATGCCCGAGCTGCCGCCGGGCGTGACGCCGCTCAACGAGAATGACTGGACCTGGTGGACCCCGTTCTCCTTCCCGTTCAACCTGACGCAGCAGCCGGCGCTGGTGATGGGCTGCGGCTTCTCGGTGGCCGGGCTGCCGCTGTCGCTGCAGCTCGTCGCACCCAACCACCGCGAGGACCTGTGTTTCCGGGCGGCGCGCGCCTACGAGCAGGTCACGCCGTGGGGGGCCATGCGGCCGCCGATCGCCTGACATGAGGGGCGCGCGCGACGCCGGTCGGCCGGACACGCCCGACGCACCCGACGCGTCATCGACGCCGCCCGCACCCGACGCGAGCCTGCCGGTCTCGATGTGGCTGGGCGGCGTGCTCGTCGCCGCATCGCTGTCAATGGTGGGCGTGGCCGCGCTCGCGCCGCGCATCCTCGAGACGCTGGCGCTGCCGCCGACCGCGATCGGGCTCTTCTCGTCGGTGGTCTGGGGCACGGCCATCCTGGCCTCGTCCGCCGGCGGCACGCTGGTGGCGCGCTGGGGCGCCTGGCGCGTGTCGCGCGCCTGTCCGTTGCTGTGTGCGGCGGGCCTGCTCGCGGTGGCCGCCGGCGAGCCCTGGCTCTTCTGGGTCGGCGCGGTGGTGATCGGCCTCGGGCACGGGATCGAGACGCCGCCGTCGTCGCAGCTGCTCGGCCACCATGTGCCGATCCCGAAGCGGCCGCTGTACTTCTCGCTCAAGCAGTCGGGTGTGCAGGTGGGCGCGGTGCTCGCCTCGCTCGCCCTGCCGGCGATCGCGCTCGTCTGGGGCTGGCAGGCGGCGCTGGTGGCCGTGGTCGTCGTGCTGCTCGGGTTCGCCTCGACGCTCGGCGTGCCGGCCCGCCGCTTCCCGGTGCCCGGTGCGCCCCGGACCGCCGCATCGGGCCTGCGCACGCTGCTCGGCTGGGCCCGACCCTTGCGTCGCCGCCCCGGGCTGATGCGGCTGACGCTCGCGGCCGCGGCATTCGGTGCGACCCAGGTCTGCGTGAACAGCTTCCTCGTGACCTGGGCCGTGCGCGAGCGCGACCTCGACCTCGCGGGCGCAGGCCTGCTCGCGGCCACCGCGCAGGGCGCCGGGCTGCTCGCGCGTCCGCTGTGGGGCTGGGTCGCCTCGCGCGCCGGCGATGCACGCGTGGTGCTGCGCGCGCTCGGCCTGGTGATGACCGCCTGCGGGCTGCTGCTCGGCGTGTCGGGCGCACAGTGGCCGATGGCCCTGCTCGCGACGCTCGCGGCCTGCTACGGCCTGAGCGCGAGCGGCTGGAACGGCGTGTTCCTCGCCGAGGTCGCCACCCGCGCCGACCCGGCCGAGATCGCCTCGACCTCGGCGGCGGCCATGGTGCCGCTGTTCATGGGCCTGGTGATCGGGCCGCTCGCGTTCGCCGCGGCGGGCGAGGCGCTGGGGCTGTCGAGCGGCTTCGTCGTGATGGCGGCGGTGTCGCTGGGGGGGGTGCTGCTGCTGCCGCGGGACGGGGGTCGCTGACCGCAGGACGAAGGTGCGCGGGCCCCGCGTACTTGCACGGGCATGCGTCAATGATCTAACGTCGCGCTTTGCGCCGTCTGCCTGGACGGCGTTTCCACTTCGCTCAAGGAGCCTCACCGTGTCCCTCTCCACGCTGTTCAAGCGCGGTGCGCTGGGCCTGGCCGCTGCGGCGGCCCTCGTCGCCGCGATGCCGGCGGCGCACGCCCAGTCGAACGTGCTGCGGGTCGTTCCGCACTCGAACCTCGCGGTGCTCGACCCGATCTGGACGACCGCGTACATGAGCCGCAACCACGGCTACATGATCTACGACACGCTGTTCGGCACCGACGAGAAAGGGCAGATCAAGCCCCAGATGGTCGATACCTGGACCGTCAGCCCCGACAACCGCCTCTACACGTTCAAGCTGCGCCGCGGTCTGCTGTGGCACGACGGCCAGCCGGTCACCGGCGAGGACGTGATCGCCTCGATCGGCCGCTGGGGCAAGCGCGACGCGATGGGCTCGGCCCTGATGCAGTTCGTCTCGCGGATGGACTCGCCCGCGCCCGACACCTTCCGGATCTTCCTCGGCGAGGCCTGCGGCTTCGTGCTCGAGGCGCTCGGCAAGCCGGGCTCGTCGGTCCCCTTCATCATGCCCAAGCGCGTCGCCGAGACCGACCCGTTCAAGCAGATCGAGGAGTACATCGGCTCGGGCCCGTACGTGTTCAAGCGCGACGAGTTCAAGCCGGGCGACAAGGCGGTCTACACCAAGTTCGACAAGTACGTGCCGCGCAGCGAGCCGCCGTCGGGCACCACCGGCGGCAAGCGCGTCTTCGTCGATCGCGTCGAGTGGAACCTCGCGCTGCGCGACGGCCAGGCGCAGGTCGCCGCGCTGCAGAAGGGCGAGGTCGACATCATCGAGCAGCTCGGCTTCGACTTCTACGAGACCGTGAAGAAGGACCCGAACCTGCAGCTGCCGGTGATCGCCAACATCGGCCTGCAGTACATGGCCCGCTTCAATCACCTGCACAAGCCCTTCGACAACCCGAAGGTGCGGCAGGCGGCGATCGCCGCGTTCTCGCAGGAGCCGTTCCTGCGCGCCCAGGTCGGCGTCAAGGAGCTCTACAAGCCCTGCTACTCGATGTTCTTCTGCAACACGACGTACGGCGCCACCGCCGGCAGCGAGCTGCAGTCCAAGGGCGGGATGCGCAAGGCGCAGGAGCTGCTCAAGGAGTCGGGCTACGACGGCACGCCGATCGTGATCCTCAAGCCGACCGACCTCGCGTCGATCCAGAAGCTGCCCGACGTGGCCGCGCAGCTGCTGCGCCAGGCCGGCTTCAAGGTCGACCTGCAGGCGATGGACTGGCAGACGCTGGTCGGCCGCCGCGCCAAGAAGGACGCGCCGGACAAGGGCGGCTGGCACATGTTCCTCACCGCCTGGCAAGCCCACGACATCTGGAGCCCGATCTCGAACCCGACGATGGACACCCGCGGCGAGAAGTCGGTCTGGTTCGGCTGGGCCACCGACGACAAGCTGCCGACGCTGCGTGACCAGTTCATGCGCGCCACCGACGAGGGCGAGAAGAAGAAGCTGGCGACGGCGATCCACGCCCGGGCCTACGAGATCGGCACCCATGCGCCGCTCGGCGAGTTCGACGCGCCGCAGGCCGCCCGCAAGAACATCAGCGGCTTCTTCGTCCACAACGGCAACGTGTACTGGAACCTGAAGAAGAACTGAGACTCGCCTGACCCCCAGCGGGGGCGGTTCCACCGGCCCCGCTTCGTTTCTGCCGGCATGTCCGGCAGCGCTCCCTGCGTGCCGGTCCGTCCGGCACCCGCGTTTCCCCGGAGTCCCGATGCTCTCGTTCCTGGCACGCCGGCTGCTGTCGACGATTCCGGTGCTGCTGATCGTCTCGGTGCTGGTGTTCCTGCTGCTGCGGCTGACGCCCGGCGATCCGGCCCAGCTGCTGGCCGGCGACCAGGCGACGGCCGAGCAGGTCGCGCAGATCCGCAGCAACCTCGGGCTGGACCGCTCGATCCCCGAGCAGTACCTGCTGTGGCTCGGTCACCTGTTCCAGGGCGACCTGGGGCAGTCGTTCTACTACAAGACCGACGTCGTCACGCTGATCGGCCAGCGCCTCGAGCCGACGATGTCGCTCGCGCTGATCACGATCCTCGTCGCGGTGTCGGTGTCGGTGCCGCTGGGCGTGCTGGCCGCGTGGCGGCACGGCGGCTGGCTCGACCGCGGGCTGATGGGCTTCTCGGTGCTCGGCTTCTCGATCCCGGTGTTCGTGCTCGCCTACCTGCTGATCTGGCTGCTGTCGATGCGCCTCGGCGTGCTGCCGGTGCAGGGCTACAAGCGGCTCGGCGACGGCGCGGGCCTATGGCTCTACCACCTGATCCTGCCGTCGATCACGCTGTCGGTGATCTACATCGCGCTGATCGCGCGGGTCACGCGCGCCGCCGTCCTCGAGACGCTGGGCGAGGACTACATCCGCACCGCGCGCGCCAAGGGCCTGGCCGAGACCAAGGTGCTGCTGAACCATGCGCTGTCGAACGCGGCCGTGCCGATCGTCACCGTCATCGGCATCGGTATCGCGCTGCTGATCGGCGGGGTGGTGGTGACCGAGTCGGTCTACGCGATCCCGGGGCTCGGGCGGCTGACGGTCGACGCGGTGCTCGCGCGCGACTTCCCGACGATCCAGGGCGTGATCCTGTTCTTCTCGTTCATCTACGTGCTGGTCAACCTGCTGGTCGACCTGTCGTACGTGTTCTTCGACCCGCGCATCCGGTACTGACGCCATGGCGACCCCGACCCTCCCCGACGACACGCTGTCCGTCGAAGCCGCGACCATCGTCGAGCGCCCCTCGACCTGGCAGCGGGTGCGGCGCAACGGCTCGGTGCGCCTCGGCGGCATCGTGCTGGGGGTGCTGGTGGCCCTGGCGCTCGCCGCGCCGTGGCTCGGCACCGTCGACCCCTCGCTCTTCGACCCGGTGAGCCGCGACCTGCTGCCCGGCAAGACCGGCGAGATCACCGACCTCGACGGCAACACCTTCGTGCACACCTTCGTCTTCGGCTCCGACAGCTTCGGGCGCGACATCTACAGCCGCGTGATGTACGGCACCCGCGTGTCGCTGATCGTGGGCCTCGCCACCGCGGTGGTGTCGGTGACCTTCGGCGTGCTGCTCGGCCTGTGCGCCGGCTACCTGCGCTGGCTCGACGGCCCGCTGATGCGCGTGATGGACGGCATCATGTCGATCCCGTCGATCCTGATCGCGATCGCGCTGGTCGCGCTCTGGCGCGGCAGCCTGCTGACGGTGGTGATCGCGATCGCCATCCCCGAGATCCCGCGCGTCACGCGCCTCGTGCGCTCGCTGGTGCTGACCGTGCGCGAGGAGCCCTACGTCGAGGCCGCGGTGTCGCTCGGCACGCCGACCTGGAAGATCATGCTGCGGCACATCCTGCCCAACACCACCGCGCCGCTGATCGTGCAGGGCACCTTCATCGCGGCCTCGGGCATCCTGGTCGAGGCCATCCTGTCCTTCCTCGGCGTGGGCCTGCCGCCGGACATCCCGACCTGGGGCAACGTGATGGCCGAGGGCCGCTCGCAGTTCAGCGAGTTCCCGCACAACATCCTGTTCCCCGGCATCTTCCTCGCGGTCACCGTGCTCGCCGTGAACATCCTCGGCGACGGGCTGCGCGACACGCTCGACCCCAAGATGGCGCGACGCACATGAGCGGCCCCCGTGACATGAGCGGCGCCACCGGCGACGCGCCGATCCTCGAGGTGCGCGGCCTGACCGTGGCCCTGCCCGGCGGCGCGGACCGCAAGGCCGCGGTGCGCGACGTGAGCTTCACCGTCGGCCGCGGCGAGACGCTGTGCCTGGTCGGCGAGTCGGGCTCGGGCAAGTCGGTGATCGCGCAGGCGGTGATGGGCCTGCTGCCCAAGCAGCTGCCGGTCGAGGCCGGCACGATCCTGCTGCAGGGCGAGGACGTCACCCGCGCGAGCAACGCGCGGCTGCGCGAGCTGCGCGCCACGCGGATGTCGATGATCTTCCAGGAGCCGATGACCGCGCTCAACCCGGTCATGACCTGCGGCGACCAGATCGACGAGGTGCTCTCCGAGCACACCGACCTGTCGGCCGCCGATCGCCGCAAGAAGGTGCTCGACATCGTGCGCGAGGTGCTGCTGCCCGACCCCGAGCGCATCGTCGCCAGCTATCCGCACCAGCTCTCCGGCGGGCAGCGCCAGCGCATCGTCATCGCGATGGCGCTGGTGCTCGACCCGGTGCTGCTGATCGCCGACGAGCCGACCACCGCGCTCGACGTGACCACGCAGGCGCAGATCCTCAAGCTCGTGCTCGAGCTGCAGGCGCGACACGGCACCGGCGTGCTGTTCATCACCCACGACTTCGGCGTCGTCGCCGAGGTGGCGCACCGCGTGGCGGTGCTGCGGCTCGGCAACATGGCCGAGATCGGCCCGAAGGAGCAGGTGCTCAAGCGGCCGGCGCACGACTACACCAAGATGCTGATGGCCTCGGTGCCGACGCTGCACGTGCCCGAGCGCACCCTCGACGACGCGGCCCCCGTGGTGCTCAAGGTCGCGGGGCTCTCGAAGACCTACGACTCGAAGTCGTGGTTCGGCAAGCGGCGCGTCGTGCATGCCGCCCAGGACGTGTCCTTCGAGATCCGCCGTGGCCGGACGCTGGGCATCGTCGGCGAGTCCGGCTCGGGCAAGTCGACCGTCGCGCGCTGCGTGGTGCGGCTGATCGACCCGAGCGGCGGGCAGATCCTGCTGTCGGGCACCGACATCGCCAAGACGCCGCACGGCGCGCTGCGCTCGCTGCGCGACAAGGTCCAGATCGTGTTCCAGGACCCGTACCGGTCGATGAACCCGCGCCGCACGGTCGCCGAGTCGATGATCGAGGGGCCGATGAACTACGGCGTCTCGCGGACCGACGCCATGGCACGCGCCCGCTCGCTGCTCGAGCTGGTGAGGATGGACACCTCGGCGCTCGACCGCTTCCCGCACCAGTTCTCCGGCGGCCAGCGCCAGCGGATCTGCATCGCGCGCGCGCTCGCGATGGAACCCGAGCTGCTGATCGCCGACGAGGCGGTGTCGGCGCTCGACGTGTCGGTGCAGGCGCAGGTGCTGCGGCTGCTGGCCGACATCCGCGGGCGGCTGAACCTCGCGATGCTGTTCATCACCCACGACCTGCGGGTCGCCGCCCAGGTCTGCGACGACGTGGTGGTGATGTCGCAGGGCCGCGTGGTGGAGTACGGCTCGGCCGCACAGGTGTTCCGCGAGCCGCGACACGAGTACACGCGCGCGCTGTTCGAGGCGGCGCCGGGCAAGGGATTCGAGTTCGGGACCGCGGCCGCCGCGGCATGACACCGGACCGACGGACATCAGGACAGACGTGACGACCATCCAGTGGGTGAGCGCGGCGATCTTCGCGATCGCGCTCGTGCATACGTTTTCGACCAAGTTCTTCGAGAAGCTCGCGCATGCCCAGCCCGGCCATGCCGGCATGTGGCACCTGCTCGGCGAGGTCGAGATCGTCTTCGGCTTCTGGGCGATGGTGCTGGTCGCGGCGATCGCGCTCGTCGGCAGCTCGACCGAGGCGACCGACTACCTCGACACCCGCAACTTCACCGAGCCGATGTTCGTGTTCGCGATCATGGTGATCGCGGGGACACGGTCGATCCTGCAGTGGTCGCGGGCCGGCGTGGTCGCGATCGCGCGCTTCGTGCCGATGCCCGGGGCGATCGGCTTCTACTTCACGACGCTGGCGGTCGTGCCGCTGCTCGGCTCGCTGATCACCGAGCCGGCCGCGATGACGCTCGCCGCGCTGATGCTGCGCGACCGGATCTTCTCGGCCGGCGTGTCGAGCCGGCTCAAGTACGCGACGATCGGCGCGCTGTTCGTCAACGTCTCGATCGGCGGCACGCTGACCTCGTTCGCCGCGCCGCCGGTGCTGATGGTGGCCGCGAAGTGGCAGTGGGACTCGATGTACATGCTGACCCATTTCGGCTGGAAGGCGGCGATCGCGGTCGGCGTCAACGCGCTGGTGGTCGCCCTGCTGTTCCGCAGCGAACTCGCCCGCCTGCCCCGCAACGTCGATGTCGCCGGGGCGCCGGTGCCCTTCTGGGTGGGCGCGGTGCACGCGCTGCTGCTGTTCGGCGTGGTGGCGCTCGCGCACCATCCTGCGGCCTTCATGGGGCTGCTGCTGCTGTTCATGGGCATCGCCACCGCCTACCCGCAGTTCCAGGACCGGCTGATCCTGCGCGAGGGGCTGCTGGTGGCCTTCTTCCTGGCGGGCCTGGTGGTGCTCGGCGGGCAGCAGCAGTGGTGGCTCGAGCCGCTGCTGCACAGCATGAACGAGACGACGGTCTACTTCGGCGCGACCGCGCTGACGGCGATCACCGACAACGCAGCGCTGACCTACCTGGGCTCGCAGGTCGAGGGGCTGTCCGAGCCCTTCAAGCAGGCGCTGGTGGCCGGCGCGGTGACGGGGGGCGGGCTGACGGTGATCGCGAATGCACCGAATCCGGCGGGGTTCGCGATCCTACGCGGATACTTCGAGGACGGTGCGATCTCACCGCTCGGGCTGCTGGCCGCCGCAACGCCACCGACGCTCGTCGCGATCCTGGCGTTTCGGATGCTGTGAAGGCGGCGATGCCTTCGCGGTGACTGAACCAGAACACCCGAGTTCGACAGATTTCAGCCGAATTCGCTCGATTCTGGAGCCGTAAGTCCTTGCAGATCAATGAGTTGACTCTTTAGGTTCGGAAGTCCGTGTAGTGACACGTGTTTCTTGTTGAGTCATTGAATACGGCGGTCAGGAGAGGTATCGTGGCGACATGTTTGTCAAGATCACTTCTTCTGACGGGCGGCAGTACGTCAAGCTGGTCGAGGCCTTTCGCGATGAGGCTGGCGTCTCGCGTCAACGCGTGGTCGCCACGCTCGGGCGCCTGGAGGCGGTGCGGACCGGTGACTCCGACGCACTGATCAACGGGTTGCTTCGCGCCACGGGCCGCGCCTCGCTCGACGAAGGCACCGGCAAGGTGGAGTTCGCGCCATCGCTTGCGGTCGGTGACACCTGGATGCTGACAGCGCTCTGGAGGGAGCTTGGCTTCGAGGACTCGTTTCGCCGCGTGTTGCGCAATCGTCGCCAGTTCGATGCCGAGCGGCTGCTGCGGGTGATGGTCTTCAACCGGCTCTGCGATCCGGAGTCCAAGCTCGGCATCAGCCGCTGGCTCGAATGCACTCTGGTGCCGCATGTGCCGGCCGATACCGTGACGCATCAGCGCTTGCTGCGCACGATGGATACGCTGGACGATTGCGCAGAAGCCATGCAGTCCTCGCTCGCGGGTTTGCTGCGCCCGCTGGTCGACGAGGAACTCTCGATCGTCTTCTACGACCTCACCACCATCAGCGTCGAAGGCACGACGACGCTGGAGGATGACTTGCGTCGGCATGGCATGAGCAAGGACGGGCTGATCCGTCGCCAGGTGATGCTCGGCGTCGTGCAGACCGCCGATGGTCTGCCGATCCATCACGAGGTCTATGAGGGCAACGCGGCCGAGACGCGAACGCTGGTGCCGACCATCGAGCGCGTGCTGCAGCACTTCCCGATAAAGCGCGTGGTGCTCGTGGCCGACCGCGGCCTGCTCTCGCTCGATAACCTCGAGGAAATCAGCAAGATCAAGGTCGGGGACCGGCCGCTCGAGTTCATCCTGGCGGTGCCGGCTCGCCGCTACGGCG
>JBIIPQ010000007.1:0-36974 GCA_044342535.1 Burkholderiaceae bacterium | reverse complement strand
GTTCGCGTGCGGCAGCATGGACTCGACGGCGGCGACCGCGGCGGCCACGGTCTTCCGGGTGCCGCCCGAGTCCTGGATGATCAGCGGCTCGAGCAGCGGGCCCTTCTCCAGCCCTTCGGCGGCGAACAGCGCGTCCATCTGGTTGCCCTCGCAGCCCAGCCCGATGATGACGATGCCCGAGAAGTTCACGTGGCGGGTGTAGCCGGCGATGGTCCGGCGCAGCACGTCCATGCCCTTGCCGTTGGAGTCCATGCCGCAGCCCACGCTGTGGGTGATCGGCACGATGCCGTCGACGTTCGGGAAGGCGGCGAGGCGCTCGGGCGTGAAGTGCGCGGCGACGAACTTCGACACGCTGGCCGAGCAGTTCACCGTCGAGACCACGCCGATGTAGTTGCGCGTGGCGACGCGGCCGTCGGGGCGCACGTAGCCCATGAAGCTCGCCTGCTCGGCGGGCGCCGCCACCGGCTTGACGTCGACGCCCACGGCGTAGTCGCGCGCGAAGGCTTCGAACGCGAGGTTGTGGGTGTGCACATGCTGCCCGGGCCAGATGTCCTGGGTCGCGAAGCCGATGATCTGGCCGTAGCGGCGCACCGGCTGTCCCTTGGCGACGGCCTTCGTGGCCAGCTTGTGGCCGGGCGGCACGGCGTCGGCGCAGACGAGGTCCTCGTCCGCCACCTTGGCGCCGGGCTGCAGCGGCCGCGTGGCGATCACCACGTCGTCGATCGGGTTCAGGCGCAGGACGGGCTTCTTGATGACTTGGATGGTGGCGCTCATGGCGGTCTCCCTGCGATGTCGTCGTCGGTGCGAAAGCCCCGATTATCGCGCGATCCCGGCCGCGACCCGGCGGCGCGCGGCCACGGTCCGGAACCCCGCGCGAGGCCGGCGGCGGATCGGTGCGACACTGCGGAGTCCTCCATACGACGGCGTCACGCGATGACCCCCGACACCGACCGGATCCGCGAACTCGACCGCGCGATGCGCGAGGCCGCCGAACGTCGGCGCGCGCTGCGCTGGCTGGCCGCCGGCGGCACGGCTGCCGCCCTGCCCGGGGTGCTGCGGGCCCAGGGCGGCGCCAGCGGCACCGGCCTGTCCGCCAGCGGCACCGGCCGCTGCGCGCCGTTTCCACCCGAGACGCCGGGCCCGTTCCCGGCCGATGGCACCTCCGCCTCCGGCCGGCGCCACAACGCGCTGGCGCTCGCTGGCGCCGTGCGCCGCGACATCCGCCGCAGCGTCGGCGGCCCGGGCGGCATCGCGCCGGGCGTACCGCTGCGGCTGCGGCTCGAGCTGGTCGAGGCCTCGGCGTCGTGCGCCCCGCTCGCGGGCCGCGCGGTCTATGTCTGGCACTGCACCCGGGACGGCCGCTACTCGCTCTACTCGGACGGCGTCACCGGCGAGAACTACCTGCGCGGCGTGCAGGTCAGCGACGCGGCCGGCGTGGTCGAGTTCATGACGGTGTTTCCGGGCTGCTATCCGGGCCGCTGGCCGCACGTCCACTTCGAGGTCTACCCGAGCCTCGCCACCGCCACCGATGCGAGCGCGGTCGGCGACTACGCCACCGTGTCGCAGCTCGCGCTGCCGGCCGCCGCCTGCCGCGAGGTGTACGGGTCGGCGTCCGGCTATTCGGCCAGCGCCGGCCACCTCGCCGGGCTCGCGCTCGAGCGCGACTTCGCCTTCGCCGACGACCGCAGCGGGCAGCAGCTCGCCGCGGTCAGCGGCGATCAGGCTTCGGGCCTGCTCGCGACGCTGCGCGTCGCGCTCAGTGGTTGAGCACCCTCGGCAGCCAGACCGACAGCGCGGGCACGTAGGTCAGCACCATCAGCGCCGCGATCAGCGCCAGCACGAACGGCCCGATCTCCTTGACGATCAGTCCGAGGTGCGTGCGCGACACCGAGCTCGCGACGAACATCAGCACGCCCACCGGCGGCGTGATCTGGCCGATCACCAGGTTCACCAGCAGCACGATGCCGAAGTGCAGCAGGTCGATGCCCACCGCGTTGAGCAGGGGGATCAGGATCGGCACCAGGATGATCATGATCGCCAGCGTCTCCATGAACATGCCGGCGACCAGCAGCGCGGCGTTCAGGATCAGCAGGATCACCCAGGGCTCGCTCGACACCGAGGTCAGCAGCGCGGCGACCTTCTGCGGCGCCTGCTCGACGCCCAGGATCCAGCCGAAGGGCGCGGCGCCGGCGGCGATGATCAGGATCGTCGCCGTCTCGCGGCCGGTGGCCAGCAGGATCGCCGGCAGCCCCTTCCAGGTCAGCGTGCGGTAGACGAAGAGGCCCACGATCAGCGAGTACGCGCAGGCGACCGCCGCGATCTCGGTCGCGGTGAACACGCCCATCCGGAAGCCCACCAGGATCAGCACCGGCATCGCCAGCGCCCACAGCGCGTCCTTGAACGCCTGCCACAGCCGCGCGCCGCTGAAGGCCGCATCCTTCGGGAAGTTCCGCTTCCTCGCGGTCCAGGCGATGACCGCCATCATCGCGCCGGCCATCACGAGGCCCGGGATCAGGCCCGCGATGAACAGGTCGCCCAGCGACACGTTCGCCTGCCAGGCGTAGATCACCATCAGGATCGACGGCGGGATGATCGGCCCGAGCGTGGCCGCGGCGGCGCACACCGCGGCCGCGAAGCCGCGCCCGTAGCCGGCCGCGGCGAGCTGCGGCACGAACACGCGCGAGGTCGCCGCGCAGTCGGCCACCGACGAGCCCGAGATGCCCGACAGGAACACGTTGCCGACGATCGCGGTCTGCGCCAGGCCGCCGCGGATGTGGCCGACGAAGGCGCGGGTGAAGGCGAACAGCCGCTCGCTGATGCCCGACTCGTTCATCAGCGCGCCGGCCAGCGTGAACAGCGGCACCGCCAGCAGCGGGAACGACTGCACGCTGGTGGCCACACGCTGCGCGGCCACCGACACCGGGATGCCGTCGATCGCGATCACCAGGATCGCCGAGCCCATCATCGCGAAGCCGATCGGCACGCCGACCACCAGCAGCAGCACGAACACGCACAGCAGGATCGTGAGCATCGCGCCGCCTCAGGCCTCGGCCGAGTCGATCACCGACTCGGTGGCGTTGCGGAAGACGGCGTCCGGACCCTCGTCGATCAGGATCATCGCGGCGTGGAACATCGTCAGCGCGAAGCCGATCGGCATCGCGACGAAGATCCAGCCGACGCTGTAGCCGAGCATCGGGGTCCTGCTCGAGGCCACGTTGACGGTGTGCGACCAGCCGGCGTAGATCGCCGCGACGAAGATCGCGGCGGCGCCGATGCAGGCGAGCACGCCGCAGATGCGGCGGCCGGTCGCGCCCAGCCTGAGGATCAGCACGTCGATGCGGATGTGCATCCGCGATCGCAGCGCCGAGGGGACGCCGAGCATCACCGCCCAGACGAAGACCGTGACCACGAACTCCTCGGACCAGGTGAGCGGGTCGTTGAAGACGTAGCGCAGGATCACGCCCAGACCGAGCAGCACGGCCATCACGGCGACGATGACCGTCACCCCCCAATCCTCGAGCCGCGCCAGCGCGCGGTCGAGGGCCCTCAGGCTGTGCATCATCGGTTCAGGGCGTCCCGGTCAGGCGGTGCCGGTCACTTGCCGCCGCGCAGCTTGTCGATCTCGGCGCGCATGCGCTTCCAGTGCTCGGCGCCCCAGCGGGCCTCGAGCTTCGGATAGACCGCGGTCATCTTCTGCGCGAACGCGTCGCGGTCCGGGTTGTCGATGATCTTGATCTTCGGCGACTTGCGGATCTCCTCGAGCATCGACACCTCGCGGCCCTGCTGGGCGACGGTGTTCTTGGCGGACGCCGCGGCGGCTTCGTCGAGCATCAGCTTCTGCAGCTCGGGCTTGAGCTTCTCGAAGCTCGCGCGGTTGATGAGGATGGTGTTGTTCTGCAGCATGTGCCGGCTCATCGACAGCACGCCCTGCACCTCGTAGAACTTGCGCGAGAAGATCGTCGGGATCGGGTTCTCCTGGCCGTCGACGGTCTTCTGCTGCAGCGCGGTGTACACCTCGCCGAACGGGATCGGCGTGGGGGCCGCGCCGAAGCCGCGCACCATCTCCACCCAGATCGGCGACTCGGGCACCCGCACCTTCAGGCCCGCCATGTCCTCGGGACGGCGCACCTCCTTGGTGGAGAAGGTGAAGTTGCGCCAGCCCCAGTACCAGATCTTGGTCAGCGGCACGATGTTGTGCTTGTCGCGCAGCTCGTCCCACAGCGGCTGCAGGGCCGGGCCGGTGATGATGGTCTCGGCCTCCTTCCAGTCGCGCCACAGGAACGGGGCGCTGGGCATCTCGAAGGCCGGCACCAGGGTGTTCATCGTCGGCATCGACGGCGTGGAGATGTCGAGCGCGCCGGACTTGAGCTGCTGCAGCAGGTCGACTTCCTTGCCGAGCTGCTCGGACGGGAAGACGCGGATGACGAGCTGGCCGTTCGACTTCTTGGTGACGTTGTCGGCGAACTCCTGGTAGAGGTCGAAGGCGACCTCGCCGGGGTTGTTGGCGTGGCCGAAGCGCAGCGTGGTCTGCGCGGACGCGCCGAAGGCGGCGGCCGCGAGCGCGGCGGCCGCGGCCAGACGCACAAGCGGGGCCAGGGGTGTCAGGGTCTTCATCGGGGGTCTCCTCCTCGTTGGGGGTGTGCTGTCGCGCCGGGAGTATGGATCACTCGAAGACGTGGAGCGCCGTGCGGTGCTTCGAGATGAAATCCCAGTCGTAGGTCACCCCCAGCCCGGGGCCGTCGGGCACGCCGACCGTGCCGTCGGCAGCCACGCAGTCGAGCTGGTCGCTGTAGCCGCAGGCGTAGACCGGCGCCACCGCGTTGGGGCAGTCCGGGCCGACCAGCGCGACCTCGTAGTAGTTGCTGTTGCGCATTGCGGCCATCAGGTGCCGGTGCGCGGGGCCGCTCGCGTGGATCTCGCAGTCGAGGCCGAGCGACTCGGCCATGTTCGCGATCTTCAGCGAGCCGGTGATGCCCATGTCGTACTCCGGGTCGACCCGCACGAAGTCGGTGCCGCCGGCCAGCACGAAGTCGGCCTTGGGCTCGACGCCGCGCACGTGCTCGGTCATCAGCAGCGGCGTCTTGATCATCTCGCGCAGGCGCTTGTGCGCGAACGCCGAGGTGCCGCCGTCGCGGTACGGGTCCTCGTACCAGAAGTAGCCGGCGTCGTCGCAGGCGCGCCCGACGTACAGCGCGTCGGCGAAGGTGCGCAGCTCGCAGGCCGGGTCGAGCATCAGCGTCATCCGCGAGCCGACGTGCTTGGCGAGGTGCACCACGTTCTCGGCCTCCTCGCGCGCGTTGCCGTCGTTCCAGCCGTGGACCTTGAAGGCGCGGTAGCCCAGGCCGTGGCAGTGCTCGGCGAAGGCGACGAAGGCCTCCTTGCTGTCGAGGCCGCCGGCGCGGTCGGCATGGTAGGTGCTCGCATAGGCCGGCAACCGCTTCCGGTAGCCGCCGAGCAGCTCGGCGATCGACGCGCCGTAGTGCCGGCCGGCCCAGTCCCACAGCGCGATGTCGATCGGGCCGTGGCCCATGTGGTCGAACTGCCGGATGTCGCGCTTGAGGTCCTCGTAGATCGCGATCCGCTCGCGCGCGTCCTTGCCCACGATCCGCGGGCACAGCATCATCGCCTGCCCGAGCGAGGACTTCGTCGCCACCCACTGCGCGACGTACTCGCCGCGGCCGCCGTCGGCGGTGTGGATGACGACCGCGAACTTGGCGACCCGGATCGCGCTGCCGCGCTTGAAGGTGATGGTCTGCGCGACGCCGTCGCGGGCCAGGTTGGCGGCCTCGAAGTCGAACTCGTGGACTTCGACGCGGGTGATCCGGCTCATGGTCGTGCCTGCGTCAGAGCGAGTAGGTCTTCGCGTCGAACGCATGGCGCTCGATGAAGTCCCAGTCGTAGGTCACGCCCAGGCCCGGGCCGGTGGGCACCGGCACGCGGCCGTCGTCGCCGAGCGCGGATTCCTGGTCGCTGTAGCCGCAGGTGTAGACCGGCGGGATCAGGTTCGGCATTCCGGGCCCCACCAGCGCCAGCTCGTACATGTGCGTGTTGCGGATCGCGGCGACGCACGCGCGGTGCGCCGGCCCCGGCGCGTGCACCTGGACGTCGATGCCCAGCCCTTCGGCGATGTGCGCGCACTTCATCGCGCCGGTGATGCCGAGGTCGTACTCGGGGTCGATGTGGAACAGGTCGCAGGCGCCGGCGATCGCGTAGGCGGCCTTGCGCTCCGGCCCGCGCGCATGCTCGGTGACCATCAGCGGGGTCTTGATCTTCTGGCGGATGATCTGCGAGCCGGTCATCGAGACGCCCGAGTCGCGGTACGGGTCCTCGTACCAGAGCGCATCGATCTCGTCGCAGACATGGCCGAGCCGCAGCGCCTCGAGGTGGGTGCGGATTTGGCAGCCCGGGTCGTACATCACGTGGATGCGGTCGCCGACCGCGCGGCGTACGGCACGCAGCGTCGCCGACTCGCGCCGCACGTCGCCGTCGTGCCAGCCGTGGATCTTGAAGCCGGCGAAGCCGCGGTCCGCACAGGCCGCCGCGTACTCGCCGAAGGCCTCCGGCGAGTCCAGCCCGCCCGGATCGTCCTGGCCGTGGTGGGTGCTCGCGTAGACCGGCAGCCGGTCCTTGTAGGCGCCGAGCATCGTCGCCACCGACATGCCGTACTTGCGGCCGACCAGGTCCCAGAGCGCGATGTCGAGCGGGCCGTGGCCCATGCCGTCGTACGCGCGCAGCTCGCGCTTGAGGTCGTCGTAGATCGCCTCGCGGTGCTCGGGGTCGCGTCCGAGCAGGTGGGGCGCGATCATGTTGGTCTGGCCGAGCGCGCTGTACGTGCCGACCCAGTGGGTCACGTACTCGCCGGTCAGGCCGTCGTCGGTGCGCACCCGCACCGCGTAGCGCATGACCTTCAGCGATGCGCCCTTCTGGTACTGCAGGTTGCTCACGCCCATCGCGGCATGCGCGCCGAGCCCGAGGTCGGCGACCTCGAAGGTGAACGGGACGACCCTCACTTGCGTGATGCGCGACATGCTGTCTCCTCCATGGTGCTCGTTCTTGTTCGTGGCTGCCCCGTCGTCTGGCGGGCCGCACCGTGGGGCGAGTTGTAACCCGTCCCGCGAAGGCCGACAATGTTGTTCGATATCGAACAACCGAGTTGCGCCCGATGGAACTCGAATCCTCTGCCTGGACGCTCGTGCCGCCGCTGCGCCTGTCCGGTGCGTTCCGATGAGCTCGCTCGAGAAGGGCCTGCGCGCGCTCGCGCTGATGTCCCCCGACCGGCCCCGGCTGCGGGTCTCCGAGGTGGCCGAGGCGCTGTCGCTCCCCAAGAGCTCGGCCTCGCGGCTGCTGTCGACGCTCGACCGTCACGGCTTCCTAGAGCGCGGCCCGCGCCATGCCGGCTTCGAGGCCGGCTTCGAGCTGCAGCGGCTCGGCCGGATGTACCGGGCCGGCGATGCGGTCACCGAGATGGCCGACGACGCGATGCGCGACCTGGTCGCCCGCCATCCCGTCACCGGCTACCTCGCCTACCTCGACGGGCTGGAGACGATCATCGTGCGGGTCCGGGAAAGCCCGGTGCCGGTGCGCTACGTCATCTCCGAGGGGACGCGGCTGCCGGCCTTCGTCACCGCGATCGGCAAGGCGCTGCTGATGCGGCTCGACTCGCAGCAGCTGCTCGCGCTGCTGCCGGAGCGCCTGGTGCACCGGCCGCTGTCGGTGTCGACCACCCGCGCGGCGCTGCTGCGCGAGCTGTCCGAGGCGCGCGAGCGGGGCTGGACCGAGCTGGTCGACAGCGCCGACCGCGGCATCGGCGCGGCGGCGGTGGCCATCGGCGCGCCGCAGGGCCGCACGATCGGCATCGCGCTGAGCTGGATGCAGCGCGACATGACGCGCCCGCGCCACCGGCGGGCGGTCGCCGAGCTGCTGTCGGCCGCGCGTACCGTCGGCCGCCGGGTCCGGGATTCCTACTGGCTGCCGCCCGAGGAGCGTTGAGCGGCCTCCGGGTGCCCCCGGGGGCCCTGCCGGGGAATTCGGAACGTTCCACCGGCGACAACCACGTTGTTCGATAGCGAACAACTTTGCGGACCGGGGCGGATCGGGGGAGACTGCGGGCGAGCGCTGCCGGGACGGGTCCTTCGCGACCCGGTTCCGAGGCGGTGCCGCTTCCGAACGCAACGACGGCGACCACCGAGCGCCGCACCGAGGAGACAGACATGGGGATCACCCGCCGCAACCTGCTCGCCGGGGCAGCCGGCCTCGCCGCAGTCCCGATGATCGGCCGCGCCCAGGCCCAGCCGATCAAGCTCGTGTTCTCGCACCACATGCCTACGAACCACATCGGGCACGCCACCGCCGAGCGTTTCGCCGACCGAGTGGCCAAGGGCACCAACGGCCAGGTGACGATCGACATCAAGCCGGCCTCGCAGCTCTTCAACCTGCGGACCTCCGCCGAGGCGATCCAGCTCGGCACCCTCGATCTGTGCTGGAGCGACCTGGGCACGCTCGCCAACTGGCAGCCTCAGTTCGGTTTCATCTCGATGCCCTTCCTCTTCTCCGACTACGATCACGTCAAGCGCGTGATGTACGGCCCCATCGGCCAGCAGGTGGTCAAGGACGCGAAGGACACGCTCAACGTCGAGGTCCTGTCGCTCGGCGCCTCCGGCTTCCGCGTATTCCTGGGCAAGAAGGCGATGAACAACGCCGACGACGTCAAGGGCATCAAGCTGCGTGTGCCCGAGATCCCGACCTGGGTCGAGATGGCGCGCGCACTCGGGGCCAACCCCAGCCCGATCCCTGCCGGCGAGATGTACACCGCACTGCAGACCGGTGTGGTCGATGCGGTCGAGTTGCCGCCGGACTTCATCGTGGCTGCCAAGCTGTTCGAGGTCGCCCCCTTCGCGAGCCGCACGCATCACATCTTCACCGAGGTGTCGATGATGGCGAGCGCCAAGAAGATGGCGGCGCTGCCTGCGAACGTCCAGAAGGTGATCCGCGAGGCGGCGGTCGAGTCGGTCCAGACCGAGCACTGGAACAACAACCTGCGCGAGCAGGAATCCGCCTGGACCGAACTCGCCAAGCGGGCGAAGGCAGCCAACGCCACCCCCGACATTCCGTCCTTCCGCGCCAAGATGGGCCCGGTGCTCGAGAGCTTCGCCAAACGCGGCGGCGCCAAGGGCAAGGCCTGGGTCGAGGCCTGCCAGGCGGCCGCCAAGGCCTGAGCCCGCGCGGCGCGGGCGGCCCCGGACCTCGCCGTCCGCGCCGTCCGCGCCGTCCGCGCCGCCGATCGAGCGATCCATGACCTCACCGTCCGCGCCCGTCGGGTCGGGGTTCGAGCGCGTGCTGCGCTCGACACTGACCGCGATCTCCGTCCTGATGCTCGCCGCGTACTTCCTTGCGGTGCTGCTGCAGGTCTTCTACCGATACGTGCTCAACGACTCGATCTTCTGGGCCGAGGAGTTCGTGCGCGCCTCGATGATCTGGGGCGTGATGGTGGCCTCGGCGCTGGTGGCGGCCTCGCGCAACCACATTCGCGTCGAGCTGCTCGAGGACTGGCTGCCGCCGGCCGGCCGGCGCGTGGTGATCTTCCTGGCCAACGCACTGTCGCTCGGGTTCTGCCTGATCCTGCTCTACGCCGGCATCGAGCTGGTGAACCGGACCTGGTTCCAGCTGTCGCCGATGCTCGAGATCCCGAAGTGGTGGGTGTACGTCGCCATCCCGGTGGGCGCCGGGCTCGAGGCGTTGCTGATGCTGCTGACCTGGGGCCGCGACGCGGGCCCGCGTGCCCAACCGGCGGATCCGACGCTATGAGCGTCACGCTGATGCTGGTGCTGTTCTTTCTCTTCATGGCGCTGGGCATGCCGATCGCCCACTGCATGGGCCTGGCCGCGATCCTGACGATCCTGGTCGACAACCAGCTGCCGGTGCTGCTGCTCGCGCAGCAGTTCTACGACGCGCTGGACAACTTCTCGCTCCTGGCGGTGCCGCTCTTCGTGCTGGCGGGCGAACTGATGAGCGTCGCCGGCATCACCGAGCGGCTGGTGAACATGTCGCGGGCGCTGGTGGGTCACCTGCGCGGCGGGCTGGCGCAGGCCAACATCGTCACCAACATGTTCATGGCCGCGATCTCGGGGTCGGCGCTGGCCGACCTCGCCGCCATCGGGTCGATGATGATCCCTGCGATGAAGAAGGAAGGCTACAAGCCCGAGTTCGCCGTCGCGGTGACCGCCTGCGCGGCGATGATGGCGCCGATCATCCCGCCGTCGATCATCGCGGTCATCTACGGTTCGGTCACCGGCGTGTCGATCGGAGCGCTGTTCCTCGGCGGCGTGATCCCGGGCGTGCTCGCGGGCATCGCGATGATGGGGATCACCTGGTGGCTCGCGCCGAGCGCCGGTGCGGGGGTCGCGCCCCGTTCGAACTGGGGCGCGCGCGCCACCGCCTCGCGGCGGGCGCTGCCCGCGCTCGCGATGCCGGTGATCATCATCGGCGGCATCCTGTCCGGTGCCTTCACGCCGACCGAGGCCGGTGGCATCGCCGCGCTCTATGCGCTGCTCTTCGGGCTGATCGGCCGCCGTCACACCGCCCGCAGCCTGTACGAGAACTTCGCGGGGGCGGCGCTCACCACAGCGGGCGCACTGGTCACGCTCGGGGGCGCGGCCCTCTTCAGCTGGGTGCTCAGCCGTGCGGGCGTCGGCCAGCTCGCGCTGCAGGGGATGCTGGCGCTGACCAGCGATCCCCAGATGGCGATGCTGGTGCTCATCGTGTTCTTCTTCCTGCTCGGCATCTTCCTCGAGCCGGTGCCGGCGCTGATCATCGTGGTGCCGATCATGGGGCCGATGATCAAGCACCTCGGCTACGACCCGGTGCACTTCGGCATCGTCGTCATCATGCTGCTCGTCGTGGGCTCGGTCACGCCGCCGGTCGGGGTGCTGGCGATGGTCGCCTCGAAGATCGCCGGCGTGAGCTACAACAGCACGATCCGCATGCTGACGCCCTACATCGCCGCCTGGACCGCGATCGTCCTGCTGGTGGCCTACGTGCCCGAGCTGGTGCTGTGGCTGCCGCGCATGCTGCAATGAGGAGACCGGCGCGATGAGCGGCGTCCTGGTGGTGACCGGCGCGGGCCGGGGGATCGGTGCCGCGTGCGCGCGTGCCGCGGCGAAGGCCGGCTGGAAGGTCGCGGTCAATTACGCGCGCAGCCGCGACGCGGCGCTCGCGGTGGTCGCCGACATCGAGCGCGAGGGGGGCGTGGCGGTCGCGATCGAGGCCGACGTCGGGCGGCAGGACGAGGTCGCGCGGCTCTTCGCCGAGACCGACCGGCTGCTCGGGCCGGCGACCGGCCTGATCGCGAACGCCGGCATCGGCGGCACCATCGCGCCGATCGCCGAGCAGACGGCCGCGACCCTCGAGCCGCTGTTCGCGACCAACGTCTGGGGGGCGATGTACTGCGTGGGCGAGGCGACGCGCCGGATGTCGACGCGACAGGGCGGGCCCGGGGGCGCGATCGTGGTGATCTCGTCGGCCGCGGCGCGCCTCGGCGGCCTCGCGGGCATGGTCGCGTATGCCGCCAGCAAAGGTGCCGTCGACTCGATGACCGTCGGCCTGGCGAAGGAGCTCGGCGGCGACGGCATCCGCATCAACGCGATCCGGCCGGGGCTGATCGAGACAGACATCATCGCGCACGCGGGCGGCGCGGCCTTCCTGGAGCGCATGGCGCCGATGATCCCGATGGGACGCGCCGGCCAGCCGATCGAGATCGGCGAGGCCGCGGCCTGGCTGCTGTCGCCGGCCGCGTCCTATGTGCACGGCGCGATCCTGGACGTCTCGGGCGGGCGGTGAGCGACCGACCGCGCCGCACGTCCGCGGCTCTCGGGTCGACCCTGACGGGCGGCTGCCGCGCTGCATACCGTCCAAGGGTTCGCCGCAGCTTGGCCTTGCCGCAGGGGAGCGGGATCATCAGCGCTTCGACGGCTGCGATGTCTCCCGCTGGGGCGTCGCCCTTCACGTGCCCGGATCCTCGACGATGTCCCTCAGTCTCTCCTCAGCTGCGCTGCTGGTCGCAGGCTACATCTGCTGCAACCTGATCGCGATCTGGGTGGTTTCGATCACCCCCCCCCCCGAGCTCGAGTCAGATCGCGATCAGGAAGGGGGGTCTTCGGACGGGGCACGGGGCGTGCCGGTCGTCGCCCGCACATGGCCGCACGAGCGGCCGTTCAACGGACGTGCCAGTCCTGCGTCAGGGGCTTGGCGCCGTTGAGTTCGGCGTAGCCCGCGCCCGTCGTCCCCGGCGGATCCGCGCCGAAGTAGCGGTCGTCGACCGGAAGCGCGGCAGGCTGCCAGCGCACGTCGCACGACAGGCGCACTCGGTCGATCGGTGAGTGGTTGTCGAGCGAGCCGTGCGCGAGGTACATGCCGAAGACGATGACGTCGCCCGCGCGGAAGTCGGCGGTCAGCAGCCGGGTGCCGCGAGCCCGGGCGAACTCGATCGCGTCGCTGCCGAAGGCCGCGCGTCGCTCGGGGTTCAGCGAGATGTCGTGGCCGATCATCGGATCGATCAGGTCGCGGTAGTGCTGCGAGCCTTCGACGACCACCAGCGGTCCGTCGCTCGTCGGTACGTCGCCGAGCGCGGTCCAGACGGTGCAGACGCGGTCGTGTGCGCGGGTGAAGAACGGATAGTCGTAGTGCAGGTCGGTCGCGCGGCCGCGCACGCCGGCACGCAGGAAGATGTAGTCCTGCGGCCGCGCGGGTTCGCCGAAGACCGCGTCCATCACGGCCGCGATCGGGCCCGCGTGCGAGACGGCGCGCAGCCGCGGGCCCTCGCTGACCGAGCGCCAGAAGCGGCCGCGGTCGGGCTCGAGCTCGGCCCGCCGGCTCTCGCCGGTGAACAGGCCGTCCTCCACCGGCTCGCGGATCTCGCCGACGGCGGCGAGCCGGGCGAAGACCTCGCGGCGCGCGTCGAGCACGGCCTCACGCGCGAGCACGTTGCGCAGGAACAGGTGACCGTCCTCGGCCATCCGGGCGCGCAGCGCCGTGGGGTCCGAAAGCAGCGGCGCGCTGTCGCGAAGCTCGCCGAGCAGCTCGGCGGGCACGGGGCGCGCCTTGACCAGACAGGCGCCTGTCGCGATCCCGTTCATGCCGCCGCCCCGCCGGGCCGACCGCTGCGGGTCGGTCCGACCCGGGCCTCGATCGCGTCGCGCAGCGCACCGCGCAGCCCGAGCAGGAAGGCGAGTTCCGCCGCGACGAACAGCGGGCCGATCAGCAGGCCCACGACGTCGTCCATGAACGCCGGCTTTCGGCCCTCCCAGGCGTGCCCGACGAACTGCACGATCCAGCCCGCCACGAACAGGCCGACGCCCCAGACGAGCCAGGCGGTGGTGGACCCGGCGGCGAGCGGGGCCGCGAGGGCGAGCATCGCCGCCAGCACGATCGCCATCACGGTGCCGAACGCTCGGTCGAGCAGGACGTACCACGCGCCCGCGGCGAGCGCGGCGACGAGTGCGGGCGTCAGCGGCGCGCCGCCCACGGTGCCGAACACCGGGCGCGACAGCAGCACCACCACGGCGAACACGATCACCGGCACGCCGACGAGATGGGTCGCGATGTTGCGCCGGTCACGGTGGTACGCGGCGTAGCCGGCGAGCTGGTCGGTCAGGGTCTTCAAGGCCTGTCTCCTGGGATGCGTCGCGGGTCGGTGCGGTGGTGACCCGGAACGGCGATTCTAGGCCGCCCGAGCGCCGGGGGTAACATCGACGCCTTCCGTCGCGCTCCAGGAATCCGTCCATGGACCTCCCCGTCAACACCTTCAAGCGGGCGCTCGCCGCCGGCCGCCCGCAGATCGGCCTGTGGACGACGCTCGCCTCGCACATCACCGCCGAGCTGGCCGCCGGGGCCGGATTCGACTGGATGCTGCTCGACATGGAGCACTCGCCGAACGACCTCGAGTCGGTGGTGGCGCAGCTCCAGGCGGTCGAGCCGTACCCCACCCACGCGGTGGTCCGCGTGCCGTGGAACGACGCGGTGATGCTCAAGCGCGTGCTCGACATCGGCGCGCAGTCGGTGCTGGTGCCGATGGTCAACACCGCCGACGAGGCGCGCGCCGCGGTCGCCGCGATGCGTTACCCGCCGAAGGGCATCCGCGGCGTGGGCGGCACCACGCGCGCCACCCGCTGGGGCCGCGTGAAGGGCTACCCGCAGAAGGCCGAGCAGGCGCTGTGCATCCTGCTGCAGGTCGAGACGCCGCAGGCGCTCGCGAACATCGAGGCGATCGCCGCGGTCGACGGCGTGGACGGCATCTTCATCGGTCCGGCCGACCTGCATGCGGCCTACGGACACATCGGCGAGAAGCACCATCCCGATGTCTGGCCGAAGATCGAGGACGCGGTCCGCCGCATCCGCGCGGCGGGCAAGGCGCCGGGCTTCCTCACGCCGGTCGAGGACGACTCGCGTCGCATCCTGGAACTCGGCGGCCTGTTCGTCGCGGTCGGCAGCGACGCCGGCCTGCTGGCCGCCGCCACCGACGCGCTCGCCGCGCGCTTTCGCGCCCCGGGCGCCTGAGGGGCATGGGCGGGCTCGCGCCGATCGTCGTCGTCGGCGGCGGCATCGCCGGGCTCGCCACCGCGCTCGGCCTGCGGGCGCGCGGCGTGCCGTGCGTGGTGGTCGAGTCGGCACGCGAGATCGTGCCGCTGGGCGTGGGCATCAACCTGCTGCCGCACGGCGTGCGCGTACTGACCGAACTCGGGCTCGCGGAGAGGCTCGCCGAGGTGTCGGTCGAGACGCGCGCGATCGAATACAGAAGCCGCGACGGCCGGCTCATCCACAGCGATCCGCGCGGGCGCCACGCGGGAATGGCCTTCCCGCAGCTGTCGATCCACCGGGGCAACCTGCATACGGTGCTGTACCGGGCGCTGCTCGATCGCCACGGCGACGACGCGATCCGCCCGGGGCTGCGGCTCCGGAGCTTCGAGCGGCGCGGCGGTTTCGTGCACGCCTGCTTCGAGGACCGGCGTCACGGCGGCGAGGTCCGGCTCGACACCGAAGGCCTGATCGGCGCCGACGGCGTGATGTCCTCGGTGCGTGCCGCGATGCGCCCGGGCGAGCCGCCGCCCCGCGGCTCGGGCATCGTGATGTACCGCGGCCTGACCTGGGCGCGCCCGATGCTCGACGGCCGCACGATGGTCATCGCCGGCGTGCACGAGCACAAGGCGGTGCTGTATCCGGTGCGCCCGCCGCGCCGCGACGGCCTGCAGCTGATCAACTGGGTGGCCGAGCACGGCGAGCGCTTCGGCGGGGACACCACGGCGGGCGACTGGAACCGGCCGGTCGACCGCGCGGAGGTCGCCGCGCTGTTCGCCGACTGCCGCTTCGACTTCGCCGACGTGCCGGCGCTGGTCCGCCAGGCGGAGGTCTGCCTGGCCTACCCGATGGTGGACCGCGACCCGGTCGACAGCTGGGTCGACGGGCGCGTGGCGCTGATCGGCGATGCCGCGCATCCGATGTACCCGATCGGCGCGAACGGGTCGTCGCAGGCGCTGCTCGACGCGGAGGCGATCGCCGAGTGCGTGGCGGTCAGCCCGCGCGACCTGCCGGCCGCATTCGCCGCGTTCCAGGCGCGCCGGCTGGACGTCGCCAACGCGGTGGTGCTTGCCAACCGGGCGCGCGGCCCGGAGAAGCTGCTGCAGCTCGCCGACGAGCGCATCGCCGCCGGCGAGGCGCCCGAAGGCGGGCCGATCCTGCCGGACGAGGCGATCGACGCGGTCACGCTCGGCTATCGCCGCACGGCCGGCTTCGAGCGCGATGCGCTGGCCGCGATGGCCGCTCGGCCGCGGCTCTGGCCCATCCGCTGAACCCGCCGGTCAGACGGTCGCGACGAAGTACCAGTTCTGGGCGATCGGGGCGAACGGCCCTTCGAGGACCCGATCGAGCGCGTTCCAGGCGCCCGCCAGAGGGCGCGACGATCGCAGGGGTGCCGGCAGGGCGACAAGCGGGTTCCGGGGCAGCACGCCGTAGGCCCGCACTTCCACGACCGACAGCCTGGCGGCGGTGCACATCGCGCGGATCTGCCCGACGTCGAACCGGTACCGGTGGTAGCCGGGGCAGGCCGGCTCGGGCGCAGGCGGGCCGGGGTGGAGTATCCGTCCGAGCGCCTCGATCCAGCTCAGCCGGTTCGGCAGGTGGTAGCAGATGAAGCTGCCGCCCGGCCGCGTCACTCTCCGGATCTCCGCGAGGCTGGCGGCCTCGTTCCCGCCGGTCTCGCGGACGTGCTCCAGCACGCCGACGCTGAACACGTGATCGAACCGGGCATCATCGAACGGCAGGCGCACCGCATCGCCCGGCGAGCCTCTGACGTGAGTGACCCGCCCGCGCTCCTCGGGCGTCAGCCGGCCGAAGATCTCCGGCTCCTCGTCGAACGAGAAGGCCACGACCTTCAGACCGAGGCGCGCGAGGTGGAACGAGAAGTGCCCGTTGCCGCATCCCCAGTCGAGCACCGTCGCGCCGTGTCCGACGTGGCGTGACGCGAGTCGGTACAGGTGGCCGTACTGCCCGGCGCAGGCCAGGTTTCTGAACTGCTGTGGCGGGGACTCCCCGTCTGCGTTCAGTTCATCGAACGTGGACGAGACGTCGCGGTCTGTGAAGGGTCCGGACATGATGGCTCTGCGGAAGGCGGCTTGCGGCGCGCGGTCGACACTGGCAGCTGCCGACAACACGACGCTAGGAGTCTGGGCGGCAGATGCCGTCAAGGCGATCGAGAGGGCGGGTCCAGCCGCGGGACGACACGTGGTCCCCGGCCAGGGATGGGCGGAGCGCGATGCGTTGCGCGCCGCCCGCGGGCGTAACATGTAGGACTTCCAGAGGAGACGACGATGATCCGCAGGCGCGTTCTCACCGCCGCAGCAGGCTTGGCCATCGCGCTGGCCGTTCCGATCCCGGTCACCGCCCAGACCGACTGGCCCACCCGACCCGTGAAGCTGATCGTGCCCTTCCCGCCCGGCGGCACCAGCGACGTGATGGGCCGGATGATCGCCGACGAGCTGTCGAAGAGCCTCAAGCAGCCGGTGGTCGTCGAGAACCTCGGCGGCGCCGGCGGCGTGATCGGCACCGAGCGCGGCGCGCGCGCGCCGGCCGACGGCTATACGCTGGTGCAGACCGGCGTCGGCCAGAGCGCGGTCGCGCACGGGCTCGATCCGAACCTGAAGTACGACTCGAACGCCGACTTCATCCACGTCTCGCAGATCCACTCCGGCCCGAACCTGCTGGTGGTCAATCCGCAGACGCCGTTCCGCTCGGTCAAGGACGTGGTCGCCTTCGCGCGATCGAATCCGGGCAAGCTCGACTACGGCTTCACGCACGCGGCCTCGGGCCACATGGCGATGGAGCTGTTCAAGCAGACCGCGTGCGCGGCCGCCGGCGGCAAGGCCGGCAGCTGCCAGCCGCTCGCGATGGTCGGCATCCCGTACCGGGGCGGCGGCCCGATGATGACCGCGATCCTCGGCAACGAGATCCCGATGATGTTCATCAACCAGGACGTCGCGTTGCCCCATGTGAAGGCCGGCAAGCTGCGTCCGCTCGCGGTCACCAGCCTGCAGCGCAACCCGCTGTATCCCGACGTGCCGACGATGGCCGAGGCCGGCTACCCCGGCTTCGAGGCGCTGTCCTGGTCGGGGCTGTCGCTGCCCAAGGGCACGCCCGCCCCGATCGTCGCGAAGCTCGAGGCGGCGATGAAGGAGGCGATGGCGTCGCCCGCCATCAGGCAGCGCATGGAGGGCAACGGCTTCGTGGTCCCCGAGCAGGGCAGCCGGCACTACACCGACTTCGTGCGCGCAGAAAAGGAGCGCTGGACGAAGGTCATCCGCAGCGCGGGCATCAAGCCGGAGTAGGGCGGCGCCGCGCCATCGCGCGCGCTTGGGTTATCGATCCCGGCTATGCTTCCGGGCTCAATTCAAGGATCCGCGCCGATGCACCGTCGTCTCGTTCTCGCCCTGTTGACCCTCCCACTGCCGGTACGCGCCCTCTCGCTCGCCGAACTGAGCGGCGCCGACGCCTCGGCTGGCCTGAAGCAGGCCCTGAGCCAGGGCGCCACCCAGGCCGTTGCACTGCTCGGCAAGTCCGATGGTTTTCTCGGCAATCCCAAGGTCCGGATTACGCTGCCCGACGGCATGAAGCGCGCCGAGTCGATGTTGCGCATAGCCGGCATGGGCGGGCAGATCGACGAACTCGTGACCTCGATGAACCGCGCCGCCGAGGCGGCCGTGCCGCAGGCCGCCGAGTTGCTCACTGCCGCGGTGAAGCAGATGACCGTCACGGATGCGAAGGCGATCCTCACCGGTGGCAACGATGCCGCGACGCGCTACTTCCGCGACAAGACCGCGCCCGAACTCACCCGGCGCTTCCAGCCGATCGTGAAGGCCTCCACCGACCGCGTGCAGCTCGCCCAGCAATACAACACGCTCGCGAGTCAGGCTGCCTCGTTCGGTCTCGTCTCGAAGGAGGACGTGAAGGTCGAGGGCTACGTCACCCGCAAGGCGCTCGACGGCCTGTATGCGACGATCGCCGACGAGGAGCGCGCGATCCGGCAGAACCCGGCGGCAGCGGCCGGGGACCTCGCGAAGCGTGCATTCGGGGCGATCGGGCGCTGAGACGGTCGCGCCTGTGCGAGTGCACGGGCCACGTCTCGGGTCCGTGCCCCTAGCGCAACACGTACCCCAGTGCAACCAAGGCGTCGAAGCGTCCTTGCTTCTGAATCAGCGGGCTGTCGGCGATGGCCGAAGAGAAATGCTCGTAGCTCAGCACCGCACCGATGATCCACCGGGGGTCGATGCGGTACGAAGCAACCAGGCTGGGTGCGAGCGACCAGGCGTTGCCCACGTCATAGGCCGGTCGGCCCGGTGCCGCCTCGGCTTGGGACACGCCACCGAAGTAGTAGTTGGCCAGCCGCCGATCGCGCCAGAGGGCGCCTATGCCGGGCATGAGCATCCAGCGCTCGCCGACAATCGGCGCCGCCCAGTTGAACAACAGCTCGGTTCCCTGGCTGCGGCCGCTGATGTCGCTGCTGAAGCGTGTGGTCCACAGCCCCACCGGACTCACGACGACGGCGCCCAGGCCGGCTTCGAGCTGCCCTCTGCGGGCCGAAAGGCCAGTCCAGGCCGGGCTGTCCGCCGGGTCGAGATTGCCCAGCCTGTAGCGCAACCGGCCGAAGACGCTGATCGGCCCTTGCTTCTCGAAGGTGTAGAACATGCGATCGCCCAGATACATCACCCGGTCGCCGATGTAGATGCCGCCGGGTATCGCCAGCTTCGAGGCCGCCCCCGCGCCATACGGCGATGATCCGGCATACGCGGCACCGCCAACGGTCCAACCCGTCGGCACAGGCGAGGAATCGCGGTTGCCGAGAAACTGCTGGATGGCATCCAGCCCGTCGGCATGAGTGGTCTGGCTGAGCACGGTCAGCGCGGCGGCGGCACAGCGCAAGAGCAGGGCAGTTCGGAGCATTTCCGAACGCTACACGAAGACGCCGAGGCGGGTAAGTCACGCCTCCTCTCGATGCTCGGGGGCTAAGCTCGATGTCCGATCCGGCAGACGGCCAGCTCGTACGGGCCCGTCCGCCCTCAGCGCCCCTTCGCCTGCCGCCAGGCGGCGAACTCGGTGCGGCTCGCTTCCTCGGTCGGCGGATACAGGCCGAGGATCGAGCGGCCCTCCATGACCTTCTCGGTCACGAAGTCCTCGAACGCGGTCATCTCGACCGCCTCTGTGGCCACCTCGTCGGCGATCGCCGCGGGGATGACGACCACGCCCTCGGCATCGCCCACCACGATGTCGCCCGGCCAGACCGCCACGTCGCCGCAGCCGATCGGCACGTCGATGTCGAGCGCCTGGTGCAGCGTCAGGTTGGTCGGTGCGCTCGGCCGGTTGTGGTACGCGGGAAAGGGCAGGCGGGCGATCTCGGGCGAGTCGCGAAAGCCCCCGTCGGTCACGACGCCGGCCACGCCGCGCTTCATCAGCCGCGACACCAGGATCGAGCCCGCAGACGCCGCGCGCGGATCCTTGCGGCTGTCCATCACGAACACCGCGCCCTCGGGGCAGGTCTCGACGGCCTTGCGCTGAGGATGCGCGCGGTCCTGGAACACGGTGATCGGGTTCAGGTCCTCGCGCGCCGGGATGTAGCGCATCGTGAACGCGGGGCCGACCATGTTCGGCAGCCCGGCGTTCAGCGGCCGCACGTCCTGGATGAACGGGTTGCGCAGGCCGCGCTTGAAGAGGGCGGTGCACAGTGTCGCCGTGCTCACGCCCATCAGCTTCTGCTTGGTCTCGGGGTTCATCGTCGCGGGCCTCAGAAGATGTCGGGCTCGGCCACCGGGGCGCCGAACGTGGTCTCGAGGAAATCGAAGTCGCAGCCCTGGTCGGCCTGCAGGATGTGCTTCGAGAAGATCCAGCCGTAGCCGCGCTCGTAGCGCTTGGCGGGTGGCGTCCATGCGGCGCGGCGCGTCTCGAGCTCGGCGTCGCTCACCTCGAGGTGAATGCTGCGCGCGGGCACGTCGACGGTGATCAGGTCGCCGGTCTTCACCAGCGCGAGCGGGCCGCCGATGTAGGCCTCGGGCGCGCAGTGCAGCATGCAGGCGCCGTAGCTGGTGCCGCTCATGCGTGCGTCCGACAGCCGCAGCATGTCGCGCACGCCCTGCTTCACCAGCTTGGTCGGGATCGGCAGCATGCCCCACTCGGGCATGCCCGGGCCGCCGAGGGGACCTGCGTTGCGCAGCACCAGGATGTCGTCGGCGGTGCAGTCCAGGTCGGGGTCGTCGACCGCCTGCTTCATCGACGGATAGTCGTCGAAGACGATCGCGCGGCCGGTGTGCTGCAGCAGGCGCGGCGCGCAGGCGCTCGGCTTGATCACGACGCCGTCGGGCGCGAGGTTGCCGCGCAGCACGGCGAGCGCGCCCTCGGCGTAGATCGGGTTGTCGAGCGGACGGATCACGTCGTCGTTGTAGACCTCGGCGTCGGCGACGTTCTCGCCGATCGAGCGGCCGTTGACGGTGCGCGCCTCGAGCGCGAGGTGGCCCTCGATGCGCTTGAGCAGCCCCGGCATGCCGCCCGCATAGAAGAAGTCCTCCATCAGGTAGGTGTCCCCCGACGGCCGGATGTTCGCGATCACCGGCACCTTGCGGCTCGCGGCATCGAAGTCGTCGAGCGACACCGGATGGCCGGCGCGCCGCGACATCGCGACGACGTGGATGATCGCGTTGGTCGAGCAGCCCATCGCCATCGCGGCGGCGATGCCGTTGAGGAAGTTCGCGCGCGACAGCATCTTCGCCGGCGTCAGGTCCTCGCGGACCATGTCGACGATGCGGCGGCCGCAGTCGGCGCTCATGCGCACGTGGTTCGCGTCGGCGGCCGGGATCGCGGCGGCACCCGGCAGCGTCATGCCGATCGCCTCGGTGATGCCCATCATCGTCGCCGCCGTGCCCATCGTCATGCAGGTGCCGTGGCTGCGCGCGATGCCGGCCTCGACCTCGAGCCAGGCCTTGGTGTCGATGTTGCCGGCGCGCCGCTCGTCCCAGTACTTCCAGCCGTCGGAGCCGGAGCCCAGGATCTTGCCCTTCCAGTTGCCGCGCAGCATCGGGCCCGCCGGCAGGTAGATGCAGGGCAGGCCCATCGAGAACGCGCCCATCAGCAGCCCGGGCGTGGTCTTGTCGCAGCCGCCCATCAGCACCGCGCCGTCGACCGGGTGGCTGCGCAGCAGCTCCTCGGTCTCCATCGCGAGGAAGTTCCGGTAGAGCATGGTGGTGGGCTTGACGATCGGCTCCGACAGGCTGATGGCGGGCAGCTCGAGCGGGAAGCCGCCGGCCTGCAGCACGCCGCGCTTGACGTCCTCGACGCGCTGCTTGAAGTGGGTGTGGCACTGGTTCACGTCGGACCAGGTGTTCACGATCGCGATCACCGGCTTGCCCGCCCAGTCGGCGGGGCCGTAGCCCATCTGCATGAAGCGCGAGCGATGGCCCATCGAGCGCAGGTCGTCGGGCTCGAACCAGCGGGCGCTGCGCAGGGTCGGCTGTGCGGTCTTGTCGGTCATGACAGGTCTCTCGGTGGCGTTCGGTCCAGTGACGGATGGTAGCCCCGACGCCGGTCCGCGCATTCCACGAGCCGGGCCTCGGACGCGCCACGGCGCGTGCGGCGGGCACGT
The DNA here is from genome assembly GCA_044342535.1 of Burkholderiaceae bacterium. Classification (GTDB taxonomy): domain Bacteria; phylum Pseudomonadota; class Gammaproteobacteria; order Burkholderiales; family Burkholderiaceae_E; genus UBA4615. The sequence goes on along the minus strand of JBIIPQ010000007.1, from coordinate 14,806 downwards.
CGGCGTCATCCGGATCGACCCGGGTCGGGTGATACGCTTGCCGCCCGAGGACGACATCCCCCGAGGCACCGATGACCGCCAGCGCCCCCGACTACACCGTCGAGCCGATCGCCGAAGGCGCGATCTTCACGATCGAGCGGCCCGCCAAGCTCAATGCGCTGACCAAGCCGGTGCTCCTCGGGCTGGCCGCGACGCTCGACGCGCTCGAGGCCGGCGGCGCCCGCCTGCTGGTGGTCACCGGCCGCGGCGAACGCGCGTTCTGCGCCGGGACCGACCTCAGCGAGCTGCAGGGCCTCGACATGGCCGCGCGCATGGCCAAGACCTCGATGGCGCGTGAGCTGCTCGTGAGGCTGTCGCGCTCGCCGCTGGTGTCGGTCGCCGCCGTCAACGGGCTCGCCTACGGCGGCGGGCTCGAGCTCGCGATGGCGTGCACGCTGCGCATCGCGGCGCCCCACGTCAAGGTCTCGCTGCCCGAGGTCAAGCTCGGCCTGCTGCCGGCCTACGCGGGCACGCAGTTCCTGCCGGCGCTGGTCGGCCCCGGGCGTGCGCTCGAGATGATGCTGACCGGCCGCGCGGTGGCGGTCGACGAGGCGATGGCGATGGGTCTCGTGAACCGCGTCGCGACGGCCGACGCGCCGCTGCTCGAGCAGGCCGTGGCCGTCGGCCGCGAGGTGACGCGGCACGCGCCGTCGGCGATCGCCGCGATCCGCGCCTGCGTGGCCGCGGCCGGGGCCACCGTCACCGACGCGGGCCTCGCGGTCGAGGACACGCAGGTGCGCGCCAACTTCGACCATCCGGACGCGCGCGAGGGCGTCGCGGCGTTTCTCGAGAAGCGCGAGCCGCACTGGGGGCGCGGCTGAGCGACGGGCGATCGCCCGACCTGCGCGATTCCGTCCGCACCCGGGCGCGCACCGCCGATCGGCGGGTGGCGTCCGTCGCGCCGGCCGCGGTCGGGCGGGCGCCGCGCGCGACTTAGGTTCGCCGGTGCCCCGATCGAGGATCCGCCATGTCGACCGTTCAGGCTGCAGCCCCGGACGTTGCCGCCCCCGCCGCCCCCGCCGCCGCTCCGCCCGCCGTCGCGTCCGTTCCGCCCGCCGCACCCGTCGGTCCGGGCGGACCGTCGAACGGTGCCGCCGACCTGGAGGTCCACCCGGTCCGGTTCACCGGCACCGGCGGCGGCTACTTCCGCGTCTGGATCGTCAACCTCGTGCTGATGGTGCTGACCTTGGGCCTCTACACGCCGTGGGCCCGGCGGCGCACCGCGCGCTGGTTCTTCGATCACACCGAGGTGGCCGGCAGTCCGCTGGAGTTCGCTGCGCCGATGCGCCGGATGGTGTTCGGCTTCCTCGTCTTCGCGGGGCTCTACATCGCCTACGAGATCGCGTCGAGGACCGGGCAGGAGGCGGTCGCGTACACGATGATCGGAGGGGCCGCGGTGCTGGCCCCGCTGGCATGGCGGGGCGCGATGCGCTTCCGGACGACGTCGACCCGCTGGCGCGGCCTGCAGCTGCACTTCTCGGCCAGCACCCTCGAGGTCTACCGGGCGAGCTGGCCGCTGGCGCTGATCGCCGTGGTCTGGGCGGCCGTGTTCGCGGCGGGCTTCGCGCTGGAGGCGGGCGACGAGGCGGATCGCGCCGCGCAGGCCGCCCGCCGCGGCCTGGCCGTGCTGGTGCTGCCGTTGGCGACGCTGGCGGCGCTGGTCGCCGGTGGCCTGCTGTTCGTGCGTCTCGACTACGGCCTGCGGCGGCTGCTGTTCGAGCGCGGCGGGCTGGGCGACGTGTCCGGCCGGTTCAAGCCGACCTTCGGCGCGTTCCTGCGGATCTCGCTGATCGCGGGCGGCGTCTGGATCGCGCTCGTCGGGGCGGTCTGGCTGGGCGTCTTCCTGCTGGGCGGCGGGCTGATCCGCGACCTCGCGTCGCTGATGGGATCGCCTGACGAGGTCCAAGACCCGGCGAGGTGGGCGGCCCTCGCGGCCCTCCTCCTGCTGCCGTTCAGCCTCTTCCTCTTCGCGGTGCCCGCGTATGCCTGGCGCGAGGCGCGTGTCTTCGCACTGGTCTGGAACGGCGCGGGGCTGGGCCGGATCGTGCGCACCCAGTGCACGCTGTCGGCGGCCCGCTTCATGTGGATGCGCATCGTGAACGTCGGCCTCACGCTGGTCACCCTCGGGCTGTGGCGGCCGTTCGCACGTGTCCGCGAATACCGGATGAAGGTCGAGTCGGTCCGGCTGCACGTGCGCGGCGGACTGGACACCGTCACCGGCCGGCTGCAGGCGCAGAGCGGCGGCGTCGGGGACATGCTCGCCGACGCGGTCGGCCTCGACGTGATCGGCTGACCCCGATGGCCGGCCCGGACGACGAGGCGATCGACGCGCTCTGGTTCGACGGGCTCGGTACCCGGCCGCGCCCGGTGACCGTGCGTGTCGCTCGCGCACCGGACGGGCCCGAGCTGCGGGTCGACGTGCCCGGCGAGCCGACGCGGACCGTGCCCGGGCGCGACGTCGACTGGCCGTCCCGCTGGAGCGCCCGGGGCGGGCCGGCCCGGCTGAGCGTCGGCGTGCGCGGCCTCGGCAGCCTGCAGGTCGACCGTCCGGATGCCTGGCAGCGGGCCTGCGACGCCGCGGGCCTGCGGCCCGGGCTCGCCGCGCTGATGCAGACCCGCTGGTCGGTGCTGCTCGGCGTGGCCGCGTTGTGTGTCGTGTTCGTGCTCGTGCTGCACCGGTTCGCCATGCCGTGGGTGGGCGAACGGGTCGCCCGGCAGGTGCCGCTCGACTGGGAGCTCGCGATCTCGGACGAGGTGCTCAAGGGCAAATGGCTGGCCCCGAGCCGTCTGCCCGCCGAGCGCCAGGACGCGCTGCGCGCCGCCTTCGACACGCTTCGGGGCGCGATGCCGGCCGGGACAGGGCTGGCCGCGGACTACGTGCCGCGCCTCGAGCTCCACCTGCGCCGCGGCATCGGTCCGAACGCGCTCGCGCTGCCTGGTGGCGCCGTGGTCCTGACCGACGAGCTGGTCGAGCGCGCGGCCGAGCTGAAGCTGCCCGACGACGCGCTGATCGGTGTGCTCGCCCATGAGATCGGCCACGTGATGCACCGGCACGGCACCCGGATGGTGGTCGAGCAGGCGGTGATGAACGTGGGCCTCGCGGTGGCGCTCGGCGACCTGTCGACGCTGACCACGACGGCCGCGTCGGCGGTCGCGGGGCTCGCCTACAGTCGCGGCCACGAGTCGCAGGCCGACTGCTTCGCGATCGCGATGATGACGCGCGCCGGCCGGCCGACGGGTCCGATGGCCGACCTGCTGCTCGATCTCGGCCGCCGGCATGGCGACTCGGGGGGCAGCGACTGGCTGTCGAGCCACCCGTCGACGCCCGCGCGGGCCGAGCGGCTGCGCGCTGCGGTGCTCGAGGACTGCGGGCGCTGAGCAGGCGCGGTGACCGCGCCGCGGGCGGTGCTCGAGCAGGCGCTCGCGCTCGGTCGCGAGGTCACCCGGTACGCGCCGTCGGAGATCGCCGCGATTCGACCATCCGGAAGCGCGCGAAGGGGGCGGCGTTCCTGGAGTAGCGCGAGCCGCGGTTCGGGGCGCGCTGACGGGCATGCGCGGGTCCGTCTCAACACCCTGATTCCAACTCCAGGTTGCCGAGTCGCGATGCAGGTAGCCACTGCAGTGGCCATGAACGGCCGGCCGTCGGGGCATCACGGAGCCGGCAGGCGGACGATCCATCCTTCCATCCGCCCCTGCGGATTGATGCCATAGCCGGCCAGCACGCGGCCATCGGTCGACATGGCGCTGATGCATGACAGCGTCCAGCCCGCCACGACCGTTCCGTGATCACTCGACAGCATGTCGGTCAGTATGCGCATGCCATGCCCGGCATCCCATAGCACCGCCACATCGCCGGCAGCCGTGCTGCCGCAACCGCCCACCAGCGCTCCATTGCCCGACACCGTGCGCGCGTGGCTGCTGGTGACCCCGTTGCCTTCGCCCAGGCTGGTCATGCCGGCGCTTTCCGTCCATCGGAATGCGTGGGGCACATTGCCGGCGTCGAATGACGTACCCACGATGACCTGGCCGTCATCGGACACGGCCGCAGCGAAGCCCCGGGAGTCATCGGGCAGCTTGCCGAGGACCTTGGCGCTGCCATCGGCCGCCCAGGCGACGGCCCCCGTCAGGACGGGGTGCCCGACGCCGACGACGGTGCCGCCGTCGCGGGAGATGGCCACGGCGGCACTCTGCATGTTGCTCCCAGTTCCGAACTGGCGCAGCGCAGCGGTGCCGACGCCACGTGTCCAGCGAAAGGCCGTGTTGCCGTAAACCAGGCAGACACCCACCACGACAGTGCCGTCCCCCGACAGCCCCGAGGCTGAGCACAGCGTCGAAGACGCCAAAGGGTCAACGGCGAGAAAGCCTTCGGCCAAGCTCCACACGGACATCGCGGAACCCTGGATCCCGTCGATGTTGACATTGCCTGACACCAGAATCCGGTCCCCGCTGGCGGAGACGGCTGTTGCGGTGCTGGTTGTTCCCCCGGGGAGAAAGCCGATCGCGCTCACCCCTGACGCGGCTTGCCAGCGCAACGCTGCCTTGCCACCGCCAGCCGCGTTGTAGGCCTCGCCGACTGCGACACCGCCGTTGGCCGACAACGCGCTGACCCCGCTGTCCCTGTAGCCTGGCAAGGTGCCGATGCCGGTGAACGTTGCCGGCTCCAGCTGTTGCGGTCCGTCGTCGCTTCGGCCGCATGCAAACAAGAGCATGACAGCGCATGCAGTGAACGCCAGCTTGCTGGCATTCGGAGCGAAGCGTCCCATACGTGCCCCCGGGGATGTGTGAAGGCGACCGGCTGATTGTCCGAGTCGGCAGTGTGCGCGCGTTGATGCGTATCAACGATGCTGCGCGCGGCGTCGCAGCTGCACCAGCAGATGGATGCGACACTGACCATGATGCCAACCACCCGCCCTGCCATCGGACGTCTGCCGATCCCGGTGAACGAACCCGTGGTGCCCGATGAAGCCAGGCGTCTGGTCAACGAAGCGATGGACTCGGGGTGGCTGTCATCGGCCGGGCCGATGGTGCCGCGCTTCGAGCAGGCCTTTGCCGATCTGCTGGGAGTGCGGCATGCAGTGGCCACGTCCAGTGGCACCACGGCCTTGCACTTGGCGCTGGCGGCGCTGGGCATCGGGCCGGGCGACGAGGTGATCGTGGCCGACTTCACCATGATCGCGAGCGCCTGCGCCGTGTTCTACACCGGTGCCGTGCCTGTGTTCGTGGACGTGGAGCCCGACACCGGTACGCTGGATCCCGACAAGTTGCTGGCGGCCATCACGCCGCGCAGCCGCGCCATCATGCCCGTGCACATCTACGGCCACAGCGCCGACATGGACCCGCTGCTGGCCATCGCGCAGGCCCACGGGCTGTGGGTCGTGGAAGACGCCGCACAGGCTCATGGTGCGCGCTACAAGAGCCGTGCCTGCGGCGCGCTGGGTCACCTGGGCGCCTTCAGCTTCTACGGCAACAAGATCATCAGCACTGGCGAGGGAGGCATGCTCACCACCGATGACGGCCAGCTGGCGACGCGGGCACGGTCGCTACGCAACATGGCACACCGGCCCGACCAGCGCTTCGCACACGATGAACTCGGGTTCAGCTATCGCATGGGCAACTTGCAGGCCGCACTCGGACTCGGGCAGCTGGCCCACCTGCCGGAGTTTCTGCAGCACAAGCGCTGGATGGCCGCCGCCTATGCCGAACGTCTGGCCGACGTGCCAGGCCTGCAGCTCCCGACCACCCGGCCCTGGGCCGACAACACCCACTGGATGTACGCGGTGCGGGTCGACGAGGGCTTTGGTCTCAGCCGCGACCAGTTGAGCACCGGCCTGCGCGCCCAGGGCATCGAAACGCGTGACTTCTTCAGATCCTGCGCCAGCCAGCCGCTGGTGCGTCGGCGGCTCGGGCCGCAGCCGCCCTGCCCAGTGTCCGAAGCGATGGGCCGCAGCGGTCTGTATCTTCCCTCGGGCTTGGCCCTGACGCCGGTGCAGCTGGCGCGGGTGTGCGACGCGGTGCTTGCGCTGGCCGGCAGCACGACCTGAGCGCCGTGTCGCAGCACCTTCGGCAGGCACTGCGACTTCTGGCGCGTCTGCGCCCGCGCCATCTGAGACGGCTGCCGCTGCTGGCCACCGTGCTGCTGAGCGAGGTCTGGTTTCGCCGTGAGCGCGGCGCCCGGGTGCAGGCGCGGCCCATCGCCCCACTGCACTGGGGTCAGGGGCTCAGCGTGGTGATCCCCGAACGCGGCGGCATCGATTTGCTGGGCACGTGTCTGCATGCCCTGCAGTTCGCCCTGGCACAGCTGGCCGAACCGCACGAAGTGATCGTGGTCGTCAATGGTTCGCCGCGCGCCGATTACGCTGCCCTGGCCCAGAAGCATCCCGCTGTGCGCTGGCTGTACGTCGAGCACGCGCTGGGATTCTCCGCAGCGGTGCTGCAGGGCCTGGCTGCGGCACGTCACGGGGCGGTGTACCTGCTCAACAACGACATGCAGCTGGCACCCGCTGCCCTGGTCGAGGTGATGCGCTGGCGTGCGCCTCAGGTGTTTTCGGTGGCAACCCAGATTCTCTGTCCGGACGATGGCCGGCCACGCGAGGAAACCGGCTGGACGTTCATGCCCACGGTGGCCGGCGTGCCGGCGCCGTTTCATGCGGTGTCGACCCACGCCGTGGTGCGCGGCACGGTGTGGGCGGGTGCCGGCGCAGCCTTGTTCAATGCCGGCCTGCTGCGCCAGCTGATGCCAGGCTGTCTGCCATACGATCCGTTCTACTGGGAGGATGTCGATCTGGGCCTGCGCGCCGGCGCCTTGGGCTACGACAACCTGTACTGCCCTGCGTCACGGTCGCTGCATCTGCACCAGGTCACTGTCAGGCGCTTCTACCCGGCCAGCGAGGTGTCGCGCATCTTCGAGCGCAACCGTCTGCGATGCCAGCTGCGCAACCTCTTGGCCGGCGAAGGACTGCAGCGCTTCTCGGCCCGCGTAGCGCGGCTCGATGCGCAGACCATGGCCGAGCTGGGCAGCCTGCCGGCTTGCTGGCGGCTGTGGCAGGCCCGGCGTGCCGCCCGGCGAGCGCCTTACCGCCGACAGCAGCTGGCAGAGTTGCCGCTGCGCGCCTACCGTGGCCGCAGCAAGGCCTCGGTGGTGGTCGTGGTGTCGCCCTTTGCGCTGCTGCCGCCACGCCATGGCGGCGGGCTGCGCACCCACCGCATGGCAAGCGTACTGGCGCAAGACCACGACCTGATCCTGCTGAGCGACGAGTCGGCCCTGTACGGCGAGCCCGACCACCCGTCGTATGCGCCGTTTGCCGCGGTCTACCGGGTGGACGGCCGGCCGCAACTGACACCCGACCAGGACAGCGACCGCCAGGCCCGCATGCGCAGCCACGCGCACCCGGCCCTGAAACTCGAACTGCAGCGCCTGATCGCGCTGTACCGGCCACGGGCGGTGCTGGTGGAACACATGGAACTGGCTGAGTTGGTGGACGTGCCCTGTGGTCCGCAGCGCCCCAGGTTCCTGCTGAACCTGCACGATGTCCTGCTGCGACCGGACGACCCGGCGCAGGCGACGGCCGACCGCGCCGAGCGGGCACTGCTGCGCCGCTTCGATGTCCGTGTGGTGTGTTCGCCCGAAGACCAGGCACTGCTGGGCGGGCTGTCGAGCTTGCTGGTCCCCAATGGCTGCGACGCCGAGCTGGCCCAGCTCTACCGCCCTTCCTTCGGCCAGCAGATCCTGTTCATCGGACCGTTCCGCGCCCGCATCAACTTCGACGGCATCTGCCGCTTTCTGCGCGACGCCTACCCGCGGGTGCAGCGGGCGGTGCCGCAGGTGCGGCTCACTGTCGTGGGGGGGCCGGGCGCGGAGGCGCGGGCGCGGTACGAACCCCTGTTCGACAACCCGTCGATCACGGTGATCGACAGCGTGGAATCGGTGCGCGAGCTGCTCGACGCTGCAACGCTGACCATCAATCCGCAGTGCGACCTGCGCGGCTCCAGCCTGAAGGTGCTGGAGTCGCTGGCCGCCGGGCGCGTGTGCGTGAGCACAGAATCAGGCGCCCGGGGGCACCATGCCCATGGCTTGGCCGGATTGGTGGTGTGCGATGCATTGCCCGCGTTCGTGCCGGTGCTGGCCGAGTTGCTCACCAACGCGGGCCGCCGTCATGTGCTGGAGCGGCCCGATCCATCGCGTCTGGCCGGCTGCAGCTGGCAGCGCGCCGCGTTGCCTTTGCGCAAGCTGCTCGCTGATGTGGAGCACCTCGCTTGAGCCGCACGCGGGGCAGTCTCGCCCTGCGATTCGCACGCCTGGGATGGGGCGGGCCGCGCGGCCACGGGGGGGGCCGCTGAGACTCGGCCGGGGGCATGGGCATGACGAATGCCTCATCCAGCCACGGCCTGATGACACCGATACGCGCGACGTCGACCCGCACGATCGAGCAGGCGTCGTGCTGCAGGGACTCTCGGAAGTGCTGCAGCGAGCGCATCGCCTCGCTGCCGGTGCCGATGGTTCAGCTGCAGCCTGTGCCCTGCGCGCCGTCGTCGGTCGTGAGCCGCACGATCGGCGTCTCCTTCTCGCGCCGCCCGTCGCTCGCGCCGCCGACTTCGCCCGGCGCGTCAGCATCCTCCGGTTGCGGAGCGTGCACGTCGAGTCGTCGCCACAGCGTCGCCTTGGCGGCGAAGGTGTCGCCCAGCCGGACCGCCATCGGCTCCAGCCCGATCCGCACGAACCCGCAGCGCGCATACAGCCGCTCGGCCGCGCCGTTGCCGTCGGTGACCGTGAGCGTCATCGTGAGCACGCCCGCGGCTCGCGCATCGGCGAGCACCGCCTCGACCAGGGCCCGGCCCGCGCCGCGCTCGCGCGCGGCGGCCGCGACCGCCATGCCGAACAGCTCCGCCCGGTGCACGACCTTCGCGCGATCGCCGCGCGACCAGCCCGCTGCGCCGACCAGCCGGTCGCCTTCGAACGCGCCGAACACCCGCTGCGCGACCGCGTCGCCCGCCGCGAGCCGCCAGGCCCACCAGTCGGTCGGCTGCGCGGCCCGCTCCTCGGCCGAGGAGGTGAACGCATCGGGGTGGTCGCGATAGGCGTCGAGCATCAGCGCCCGGTAAGCGGGCGCGTCGTCGGGGACGAGGCGGCGGACCTGCACAGCGGGGTGCGCAGTGGTGCGCTCAGTGCCGTGGTCGGACACCCGTCGACCTCGCCCGCACCGGCCCTCAGGCCCGGTACCAGTCGCGCACCGCCGCCACGAAGCGCTGCACGCCCTCGGCCACCGTGGCCGCATCCAGCGCGCCGTACGACAGCCGCTGGTAGTTCGCCGACGCGGTGTCCGTCAGGCCGAAGGCGAAGCCCGGGATCGTCGCGACCTTGTGCCGCTCGACCATCGCGCGGTTGAACGCGAGCGCATCGGTGACGCCCGGCAGCTTCATCAGCACGTAGAACGCGCCCTCGGTCCGCGGGAAGGACACCAGGTCGCCGAGCGCACCGAGCGCCTCGTGCACGGCCGAACGCACCCGGGCCAGCTCGGCGATGCGGGGCGCGACGACCCCCGGCCCCATCTTCAGCGCCTCGGCGGCCAGCAGCTGCGAGACCACCGGCGCGCAGATCAGGTTGGTGTCCTGGACCTTGTTCATCGCGTCGGACAGGGCCAGCGGATACACCACGTAGCCGATCCGCCAGCTCGCCATCCCGTGGCTCTTCGAGAACGAGTGGAAGGACAGCGTGTGCGCCTGTGCGCCCTGGATCGAGGCCGGCGAGAAGTGACGCGCATCTCCGTAGACGAAGGGCTCGTAGGCCTCGTCGGCGAAGTGGTACAGGCCGCGCTCGGCCGCCAGCGCGTTGATACGCCGCAGGTCCGCCTCGCCGTAGACCGCGCCGGTCGGGTTGTTCGGCGAGACGGTGACGATGGCCCGCGTGCGCGGCCCGATCGCCCGCTCGATCGCGTCGACGTCGAGCTGCCAGTCCTCGCGCACCGGCACCGGCACCGGCACGCAGCCGCACATCCGGACCGCCATCTCCTGGTTGAAGTAGTACGGCATCGGCAGGATGAACTCGTCGCCCGGATCCGCCACCGCGAGCACTGCGGTCAGGAACGCGCTGTTGCTGCCGGCGGTGACCATGATCTCGCTGCGGCCGGCGACCTCGATGCCGTTGACCTCGCGCAGCTTGCGCGCGATCTCGCCGACCAGCGGCGCGATGCCGGTGACCGCCTGGTACTTGTTGAGCGCCGCGTCGGCCATCAGCGTCGGCAGCGCGGCGACCGCCTGCGGCGGGGGCCCGTAGCTGACGACGCCCTGGCCGAGCGAGATGGTGCCGGGGGTGGCGCGGACCATCGCGGCGATGGTCGGGATGATCGGCGTGTCGACACGCTCGATCCGGTCGGAGGCGATCTTCATGCGGCTCAGGGGTAGAGGAGCTTCGGCAGCCAGAGCACCACTTCGGGCACGAACGTGATGATGATCAGCGTGGCGAACAGGGGGATCATCCACGGCAGCACAGCCGTGACCGTCTTCTCGAAGCCCAGTCTCGAGACCTTCGCCAGCACGAACAGCACCATCCCCACCGGCGGCGTGAGCAGCCCGATCATCAGGTTCAGCACCATGATCAGCCCGAAGTGGATCGGATCGATCCCGAGCTTGATCGCGATCGGCAGCAGCACCGGCACCAGGATCGTGATCGCCGCGATCGTCTCCATGAAGCAGCCGACGAACAGCAGGAAGATGTTCACCATGATCAGGAAGGTCCACTTGCTGTCGGTGATCGACAGCACCCACCGCGCGATCTCGTCGGTCACCTGGGTCGTGGTGAGCACCCACGCGAAGATCGACGCGGCGGCGACGATGAAGAGCACCGAGGCGGTGGTCTCGATCGTCTCCATGCTGATCTTCACCAGCATCCGCAGGCTGAGCGTGCGGTACCAGACGAAGCCCAGGAACAGCGCCCACGCGACCGCGGCGACGGCCGCCTCGGTGGGGGTAAACAGGCCCGAGGCCATGCCGCCGATCAGGATCACCGGCGTGAGGAGCGCCATGAAGGCTTCGAACTTGAACAGCTTGTCCGCGATCAGCACCGCCAGCAGCGGTATGCCGAACTTCACGCTGCCGCCGAGCTCGTCGTTGCCCCACAGCACGTAGAGGGTCGTGGCCGCGACCACGATGGCGGCGAGTTCGCCGAACGCGCGGCCCATGCGCGGCCAGGAGAAGGCGATGTCGGCGCCGTAGTTCCGCACGTGGGCGTAGTAGGCGACCATGCCCATCATGAACAGCGCCATGAGCGCGCCCGGCACGAACCCGGCGGCGAACAGCTTGCCGATCGAGGTGTTGGCCTGCACGCCGTAGATCACCATCGGCAGCGAGGGCGGGATGATCGGGCCCAGGGTCGACGACGCGGCGGTGATGCCGACCGCGAACTCCACCGGGTAGCCGTGGTCCTTCATCGCCTTGATCTCGATGGTCCCGAGGCCGCCCGCATCCGCGACCGCGGTGCCCGACATGCCGGCGAACACCACCGAGCCGACCACGTTCACGTGGCCCAGCCCGCCCTTGAGCCAGCCGACCAGCGCGAGCGCGAAGTTGTAGATCCGGTTGGTGATGCCGGCCGAATTCATCAGGTTGCCGGCGTAGATGAAGAACGGCACCGCCAGCAGCGGGAACGAATCGACGCCGCCGACCATCCGGTGGATGACCGTGAGCGGCGGGATGTTGCCCGACAGCCAGATGTACACCAGCGAGCCGATGCACATCGCCATGGCGATCGGGATGCCAGCGGTCAGCGCCGCCAGGAACGAGGTGAAGAGGATGGAGTTCATGGTGGGTGTGCGCCTTCAGTCCTCGGTATCGCCCGGCCGCTCGAGCAGGCTCCAGCCGCGCCGCTTGTGGCGGATCGCGACCTGCACCGCGCGGAAGGTCATCATCGCGAAGCCGAGCGTGACGGCTCCGTAGATCCATTTCATCGACAGGTCGACGACGGTCATGTTCAGGTTGGCCATCTTCGGCATCAGCTCGATCGACAGCCAGGTCGCGTACGCGAGGAACGCGATGCGCACCACGTCGACCGCGGTCGACATCGCGCGCGCGATGCCTGCCGGCAGCCAGCGGTAGATGAACTCGACATGGATGTGGTTGTTGCGGCGGATCGCCATCGACGAGCCGATGAAGGTCACGACGATCAGCAGGTAGCGCGCGATCTCCTCGGTCCAGGCGGCGGAGTCGTCGAGGACGTAGCGCGTGAAGAACTGATAGAACACCGTCAGCGCGAGCAGCCAGAAGACGGCGAGCGTCAGCCAGTCCTCCCACTTGTAGCCCGACAGGTCGATCGGCGCGTCGGTCGCATGGAAGCGGCCGGACTCGTCGAGCACGGCCTCGCCGCCGAACGGATCGTCGTCGGCGGGGAGGGCGGCCTTGGGGGGGGCAGTCATGGCGTGCGGCTCGAGAGTGGGGTTCGTGTGACGAGGCCGAGCGTTCCGAGACGAAAGAGCCGGCCCTCGGGCCGGCTCTCTTGCTGCATCGGGCGAGCCCGGTGCGTCACTTCAAGGCGACGATCCGGTCGTAGTCCTTGCGGTCGTAGCCGAGCTGCTCGGGGGTGAAGTTCTTCAGCACCGCGTCGACGAAGCTCTGGCGGTTCACCTGGACGATGTTGATGCCCTTCTTCTTGAACTCTTCGACCAGCTCCGACTCGCGCTTGACGATCTGAGCGGTGCCCCGCGCAGCGGCTTCCTGGGTGACGTCCATGAAGATCTTCTTCTCGGCGTCGGTGAGCTTGGTCCACACGTGCGGCGCGATCTGGGTCACCACGCCGTCGACGATGTGGCCGGTCAGCATGATGTGCTTCTGCACCTCGAAGAACTTCTTGGCCTCGATCGTGGTCAGCGGGTTCTCCTGCGCCTCGACCGTGCCGTTCTGCAGCGCCAGGTAGACCTCTGCGAAGGCGATCGGCGTCGGATTCGCCGCGCAGGACTTCGGCGTCGCCATGTAGGCGGGCACGTCCGGCACGCGGATCTTCAGGCCCTTCATGCCGGCGCAGTCGGTGAACGCGCGGTTCGACGTGGTGTGGCGGGCACCGTAGTAGGTGTACGCGGTCATCACGATGCCGGTCTTCTGGCGGTAGCCCTCGGCGAGCTCCTTGAACACGTCGCTCTTGGCGTAGGCGGCCTGGTGGGCGGCATCGCGGAAGATGAACGGATAGTAGGCGACGCCCACGCGCGGGAAGCTGCGGGCCGCGAACGACGGGCCGCTGATGATCATGTCCACCGTGCCCAGGCTCAGACCCTGGTTGATGTCGGTCTCCTTGCCGAGCGAGGACGCCGGGAAGACCTGGATGTCGAACTTGCCGTTGGTGCGCTTCTTGATCTCCTCGGCGGCCCACACCGACTCGGTGTGGTACGGCTCGGAGACCTCGTAGACGTGGGCCCACTTGAGCTTGGTCTGGGCAAGTGCGGGCATGGCGGGCAGCGCCAGCGCGGCAGCGGCGGTCAACATCGTCGCGAACAGTTTCATGTCGTCTCCTCTTCGTGCGGGGTGATGCGGAACGTTTCGGGATCAGGCCTCGGCGGGGCCGAGCTGGACCTTCATGCTGACCGTCTTGTCGCGCGCGAGCGTGAGCGCGTGCACCGCATCGGTCAGGGGATGGACGCCCGAGAGCACCGGGCGGACGTCGACGCGGCGCTCGGCGATCGAGCGGACCGCGTGATCGAACACGTTGGCGAAGCGGAACGAGCCGCGCAGGTCGAGCTCGCGCGCCATGATCTGGTTGGCCAGCAGGTGCATGCCGTCGGGCGGCAGCGTGCCGACCTGGACGATGATGCCGCCGCGGCGCACCGTCTCCATGCAGGTGGCGAGCGCGGACGGCGCGCCGGACACCTCGAAGGCGACGTCGGGCTCGCCGATCAGGTCCGACAGGCGCCCGTCCTTCGGCAGCTGGTCGGTGCGCACCGTCACGTCGGCGCCGACCTGGCGGGCGACCTCCAGCGGGTGATCGACCACGTCGGTGATCGCGACGTGCGAGGCGCCGGCTAGCCTGACCGCGAGCGTCATCATGCAGCCGATGGTGCCCGAGCCGGTGATGAGCACGCGCTTGCCGAGCAGGTTGCCGGCGCGCTGCGCCGAGTGCAGCGCGATCGACAGCGGCTCGGACATCGCGATCTCGGCGAGCGACACGCCGGTGGTCACCGGCACGCACTGCGATTCCGGCATCAGGAAGAACTCGCGGAAGGTGCCGTGCATGTGCGGGAACACGCTGGCGCTGCCGAGGAAGCGCATGTTCGAGCACAGGTTCTCGCGGCCCTCGCGGCAGCCCGCGCACTGGCCGCAGGGCTTGGAGGGGTTCACCGCGATGCGATCGCCCGCCTTGACGCGGCGCACGCCGGCGCCGGTGGCGGCGACCACGCCCGAGGCCTCGTGGCCGGGCACCAGCGGCTCGCGGATCACGAAGCTGCCGTTGCGGCCGTGGAAGTAGTAGTGCATGTCCGAGCCGCAGATGCCCGCGGCGCCCAGGCGCACCAACACCTCTCCGGGCCCGGGCTGCGGCGTCGGCACGTCGACGACCCGCAGGTCCTCGGCGCCATGTACCTGGCATTCCAGCATCGTGTCTCCTCGCCCTCTCTCGGGAAACCGGAAGGTACCGCAGGTGGCGTGGCTCGCCCACCCCGCTCGTCCTCCGGTCATCGCTGTACACTAGTATACATGTCCCGATCGCCGCGAGTCCCCGGCTTCGCGCCCCGCGAGCCGTCGCTGGTCCCGTCGCTCTACCGCGACCTGCGCGAGCGGATCGTGTCGGTCGCGC
>JBIIPQ010000380.1:0-4406 GCA_044342535.1 Burkholderiaceae bacterium | reverse complement strand
CCAAGTTCATGCTGACCGAGGAAGCCCACCACATGTTCGTGGGCGAGTCCGGCATCTCGCGCGTGATCCAGCGCACCTGCGAGGTGATGAACCGCATCAAGTCGGACGATCCGGCGAAGGTCCGCGCCGAGGGCGTGGTCGACCTGCAGACGCTGCAGCGCTACCTGAACTTCCACTTCAGCGTGACCATCGACCTGTTCGGCGCCGACGAGTCGAGCAATGCCGCGATCTTCTACAACAGCGGCCTGAAGGGGCGGTTCGAGGAGACCAAGCGCGACGACGACCACCAACTCCACGGCCGTCACTACACCGTGCTGGGCGTCAGGGAAGGCAAGCTCGTCGAGCGCGAGGTGCCGATGCTCAACGCGCTCAACGAAGTGCTGCGCGACGACTACATCCGGGACTCGATCGGCGGCGTCAACCGCTGGAACAAGGTGATCGAGAAGGCCGGCATCCCGCACCGCCTGCAGACGCCCCACAAGGCGTTCAACCGCAAGATCGGCGCGCTGTCGGCGGTGAAGGTCTCGCCGGACGGCCGCGTGGTGAGCGAGGCCGAGTTCGCGCAGCACGAGAAGGCCTGGCTGCCGAGCGCCGAGGACCGCGCGTACGTGGCCTCGCTGATGGGCCGCGTGGTCGAGCCCGGCAAGTTCGCCAACTGGATCGCGCCGCCGGTCATGGGCGTGAACCGCCAGCCGATCGACTTCGAGTACGTCCGGTTCAACTGAGGCACCGAGGCCCGCATGAACGCACCGTTGCCCGAGGTCATCAAGCAGCACCTGATCGACCCCGAGATCTGCATCCGCTGCAACACCTGCGAGGAGACCTGCCCGGTCGACGCGATCACGCACGATTCGCGCAACTACGTGGTGGATGCGGACAAGTGCAACCTGTGTCTGGCCTGCGTGCCGCCGTGCCCGACCGGTTCGATCGACAACTGGCGCACGATGCTGCGCATCGAGGCGTACTCGACCGGCGAGCAGCTGACCTGGGACGAGCTGCCTTCGGAGAAGGCGCTCGGCCTGACGGTCTCCGAGGCGCCCGATGCGGGCGCCGGGCCGGACGAGGGCGCCGGGCGCGCGCCGGCCTCGGCGCCAGTCGGCGCCGACCTCGTGCCCGGCTCGCAGGTCCCGCCGTGGTCGGCCGCGCATCCGTACGTCAACCTGTACGCGCACCGCAATCCGGTCACCGCGACGGTCGCCGGCAACTACCGCGTCACCGAGCTCGGCACCGACAGCGACACCCACCACATCGTGCTCGACTTCGGAGCGGCGCCGTTCCCGGTGCTCGAGGGGCAGTCGCTGGGCATCCTGCCGCCCGGCACCGACGCGAACGGCCGGGCCCACCATGCGCGCCAGTACTCGATCGCGAGCCCGCGCGACGGCGAGCGCCCCGGCTACAACAACGCCTCGCTGACGGTCAAGCGCGTGCTGGCCGACCACCAGGGCCAGCCGGTCCGCGGGGTGGCGTCCAACTACCTGTGCGACCTGAAGAAGGGCGACACGGTGCAGGTCATCGGGCCGTTCGGTTCGAGCTTCCTGATGCCGAACCACGCCGGCTCGAACCTGCTGATGATCTGCACCGGCACGGGCAGCGCGCCGATGCGGGCGATGACCGAGCGCCGGCGTCGCCGGCGCGCCGCGGGCGAAGGCGAGGGCGGTCGGCTGATGCTCTTCTTCGGCGCGCGCACCCAGCAGGAGCTGCCGTACTTCGGGCCGCTCACCAAGCTGCCGCGCGACTTCATCGACATCGAGCTCGCGTTCTCGCGGGTACCCGGCCAGCCCCGGCGCTACGTGCAGGACGCGATGCGCGAGCGTGCGTCGGAGCTGGTGTCGCTGCTGAAGGACGAGGCCACCCACATCTACGTCTGCGGCCTGAAGGGGATGGAGGCCGGCGTGCTCGAGGCGCTGCGCGACGTGTCCGCGACCCATGGCCTCGACTGGCCGGGGCTGCATGCACGGATGAAGACCGAAGGGCGCCTGCACTTCGAGACGTACTGAGCGGGCGGGCCGGGGCGCGGCGGCCGCGCCGCTCGCCGGCGCCGCGTTAGACGCTGCCCGCATTTGCTCAGCACATCCGGATCGTTGGCCGGTCGGCCTCCAGCCCCCAGGCTGCGAGGCTGACTCAGGGGCCCCGATCCGGACCATGTACCGCTACGACGATTTCGACCAGGCATTGGTCGACGAGCGGGTCGCGCAGTTCCGCGACCAGACCCGACGCTTCCTCGCCGGCGAGCTGTCGGAGGACGACTTCCGTCCGCTGCGGCTGCAGAACGGCCTGTACGTGCAGAAGCATGCGCCGATGCTGCGCATCGCGATTCCGTACGGCACGCTGTCGTCGGTCCAGCTCCACAAGCTCGCCGAGCTCGCCGACCGCTACGACCGCGGCTACGGGCATTTCAGCACCCGCCAGAACCTGCAGCTGAACTGGCCGGCGCTCGAGGCGGTGCCGGACATCCTCGCCGAGCTGGCCTCGGTCGAGATGCATGCCATCCAGACCAGCGGCAACTGCGTGCGCAACACCACGACCGACCACTTCGCCGGCGTCGCCCGCGACGAACTCGTCGATCCGCGCCCGTACTGCGAGCTGATCCGCCAGTGGTCGACGCTGCATCCGGAGTTCGCCTTCCTGCCTCGCAAGTTCAAGATCGCGGTGTCGGCGGCGCGCGCCGACCGGGCCGCGGTCCAGGTGCACGACATCGGGCTGCGGGTGGTGCGCGATGCCGCCGGCGCGCTCGGATTCGAGGTCTGGGCGGGCGGCGGCCTCGGGCGCACGCCGGTGGTGGCCCCGCTGATCCGGGCGTTCCTCCCGGAGCGCGAGCTGCTCAACTACCTGGACGCGATCCTGCGCGTCTACAACCGGTTCGGGCGGCGCGACAACAAGTACAAGGCGCGGATCAAGATCCTGGTCCGCGAGCTGGGCACGGCCGCCTTCACCGAGCAGGTCGAGGACGAATGGGAGGCGCTGCGGGGCGGCCCGTCCACGCTGGACGACGCGGTGCTCGCGCAGATGAACGCGGCCTTCGCGCCGCCAGCCTACCGGGCGCTCGCCGAGCATCCGGAGGTGCCGGACGGCGCGCTGTCCGACGCCCCCGGCTTCGCCGCCTGGGCCGCCCGCAGCGTCACGCCGCACAAGGTCGCCGGCTACCGCTCGGTCACCGTGTCCCTCAAGGCCCACGGCGTGGCCCCGGGCGACGCCACCGCCGATCAGATGCGCGTGGTGGCCGACGCCGCGGACCGATTCGGCTTCGGCGAGATCCGCGTGAGCCACCACCAGAACCTGGTGCTGCCCGACGTCGAGCGCGATGCGCTGCCCGAGCTGTACGCGGTGCTCAAGGCCGCGAAGCTCGCGGCGCCGAACGTGGGCCTGCTCACCGACATCATCGCCTGCCCGGGCGGCGACTTCTGCTCGCTGGCCAATGCGGTGTCGATCCCGGTCGCGCAGTCGATCCAGGCGCGCTTCGACGACCTCGACGACCTGTTCGACATCGGCGAGATCGAGCTGAACATCTCGGGCTGCATCAACTCCTGCGGCCACCATCACGTCGGCCACATCGGCATCCTCGGCGTCGACAAGGCCGGGGAGGAGTGGTACCAGGTCTCGCTCGGCGGCGTGCAGGGCCCGAAGGCCGCCATCGGCCGGATCATCGGCCCGTCGTTCTCGCGCGGCGAGATCCCGGAAGTCATCGCGCGGCTGGTCCGCACCTACGTCGAGCGGCGCGAGTCGGTCGACGAGCGCTTCATCGACGCCGTGCAGCGCCTCGGCATCGAACCCTTCAAGGCATCCGTCTATGGCAACGCTGATCGATCGGAACGGGCTGCGGCCTGACACCTGGCACGCGTTCGACGGCGACGCCGGCGCGATCCCGCCGGACGCCGACGCGCTGATCCCGCTGGACGAGTGGCGCGAGCGCGCCGCGGTCTGGTCGGCCCGGCCCGGGCGCCTCGGCATCCTGCTGGCGCCCTCGGACGATCCGGCGGCGCTCGCCGCGGACCTCGGCCGCTTCGCGCTGGTCGCGGTGTCGTTCCCGGTGTTCACCGACGGCCGCGGCTATTCGATCGCGCGGCTGCTGCGCGAGCGGCACGGCTGGACCGGCGAGCTGCGGGCGGTCGGCGACGTGCTGCGCGACCAGCTGTTCGCGATGGCGCGCTGCGGCTTCGACAGCTTCGCGCTGCGCGCCGGCCAGGACGTGCAGGCCTCGCTCGCCGCCTTCGGCGACTTCAGCGTGCGCTACCAGAGCGCGACCGACCAGCCGGTGCCGCTGTTCCGCCGCCGGAACGCGTCGAGCGTGGCGACCGCGGCGTGAGCCTGCCGGCCGGCCAGCCCGTCGCCACGGGCAAGGTCTGGTTCGTCGGCGCCGGACCCGGCGCGGCGGACCTGCTGACGGTGCGCGCGATCCGCGTGCTCGC
>JBIIPQ010000379.1:0-4420 GCA_044342535.1 Burkholderiaceae bacterium | reverse complement strand
GTCGGGCGTGATCACCTCCGCAGTCGCCTTCGGGTTGCGGTAGTAGCCCTTCATCACGATGTGGCCGCGCACGCGGACCTCGCCCACCGCGCCGACCGGCAGCGGGTGGCCCTGGATCGGGTCGGCGACGATCACCTCGAAGTCGCCGATCGGGCGCCCCTTGTTGTCGCACAGCACCTCGAGCGGCGCGTCGAACTCGCTGAAGACGGTGGCGGCGGTGGTCTCGGTCATGCCGTAGACCGCCTGCAGCGCCCGCAGCCCGAGCTCGGTCTTGGAGGCCATCGCCACGTCGGGGGTGACCGGTGCGCCGCCGATCCAGGCCGACTTCAGGCAGGACACGTCGCGCGGGCGGCGGCGGATCGCGTCGAGGCAGTCGATGAAGTGGGTGGGGATGCCGCCGAAGATGGTGACGCGCTCGCGCTCGATGACCTCGAGCGCCTCGTCGGGCGACCACTGCGGCATCGTGACCAGCGTGCAGCCGAGCAGCACGGTGGGGATGCAGGCGGTGAAGGCGCCAGCCACGTGGTAGAGCGGCATGTGACCGAGGAGCACGTCGCCCGGCTCGATGTGCATCACGCGGGCGATGTTCGCCGCGTTGCGCATCACGATGTGGCCGTGCATCGCGCCTTTCGGATGCCCGGTGGTGCCCGAGGTGTAGACGATGATGACCGGATCGTCGGCATCGACCGGTGCGAGCGTGTCGCCGGCCGCCATGCGTGCGGCGCCGGCGCGGCGCAGCGCGGCCAGGTGGGTGGTGCCGGGCGACTCGAGCTCGCCCCAGAGCACCACGGCACGCAGCTCGGGAAAGCGTGCGGACGTGAGCGAGCCGGGTGTCGCGGCGTCCAGCTCGGGCACCATCGCGCGGATCATCCCGAGGTAGTCGATGTCCCAGTAGCGGTCCATCGCGATCAGCACGCGCGCATCCGACTGCGACAGGATGTACTCGACCTCGTCGGGCTTGAAGCGGGTGTTGATCGGCACCAGCACCGCGCCCAGCCGCGTGCAGGCCATCCAGCAGACGACCCACTCGGGGCAGTTGGTCAGCCACAGCGCGACCTGGTCGCCGCGTGCCACGCCGAGGGCGCGCAGCCCGTGGGCCACCTCGTCGGCGGCGCGGTCGAGCTCGGCGAAGCTCAGGGTCGTGCCCATGCCCACCAGTGCGGCGCGGTCCGGGAAGCGGCGCGCGGTGCCGCTCAGCGCCTCGCCGATCGTCAGGGTGCTCCAGTCGTGCTCCATGGTCTCCTCGTTCGTCTCAGCGGGCGGCGGGCGGGGCGCCCAGGTAGTGCCGCACCATGTCCTCGTTGCCGGCCATCGTCTCGCGCGGCCCCTGCAGCACGATGCGGCCGTTGACCAGCACCAGCGAGTGATCGGCGAAGGCGACCGCCATCGTCGCGTTCTGCTCGACCAGCAGCACCGTCAGCCCCTGCTCGCGCAGCACCTGGAGCGCCGCGTAGATGTCGCGGATCACGATCCGCGCCAGGCCGAGCGAGGGCTCGTCGAGCATCAGCAGCTTCGGCCGGCCGAGGAGGGCGCGCGCGATCGCGAGCATCTGCTGCTGGCCGCCCGAGAGGTTGCCGGCGAGCTGCTCGCGCCGCTCGCGCAGGATGGGGAACAGCGTGTAGACGCGCTCGAACGCGGCCGCCTCGTCGCCGCCGGGGTCGAGGTTGTCGAAGGCGACCTTCAGGTTCTCCCAGACGCTCATGCCACCGAAGATGTCGCGGGTCTCGGGCACCATCAGCACGCCGTGGCGGGCCACCAGGTCGGGGCGACGGCGCAGCAGCGATTCGCCGTCGTAGTCGATGCGGCCCGCCGTCGGGCGCAGCAGCCCGGAGATCGTGCGCACCAGCGTGCTCTTGCCGGCGCCGTTCGGCCCCACCACCGCCACCACCTTGCCGCGCGGCACCGTCAGCGACAGGCCCTCGAGCACCGGCGCCTTGCCGTAGCCGACGGTGAGTCCGTCGACGGCGAGCCCGGCGAACGCGGTGTCGTGCGTCGTGTCGTGCGCCATGCTCAGGCTCCCAGATACGAGGCGATCACCTCGGGGTCGCGCTGGATCGCCTCGGGCGTGCCCTGCGCGATCAGCTTGCCGAAGTTCAGCACCACGATCTTGTCGGACACGCTCATCACCAGCGACATGTCGTGCTCGACCAGGAAGACCGTGATGCCCTGAGCGCGGATCGCGCGGATGTCGTCGGTGAGTTCGTGCGTCTCGGTCTCGTTCATGCCCGCGGCCGGTTCGTCGAGCAGCACGAAGCGCGGCTCGCCCATCATCGCGCGGGCGATCTCGACGCGCCGCTGGGTGCCGTACGGCAAGTCGGTCGCGATCTCGTCGCCCAGGCCTTCGAGCCCGAGCAGCTCGAGCAGCGCGTCGGCCCGGCGCCGCTGCGGGCCGCGGTCGCGCGCGGGCAGCGCGAACATCGACCACGGGCTCGCGCGCAGCGCCGGCCGGAAGCCGCCGATCACCAGGTTCTCGCGCACGGTGAGGCCGGGGAACAGGTGCACCGTCTGGAAGGTGCGGCGGATGCCGAGGGCCTCGACGCGGTGCGGCTTCAGACCGGCGAGCGAGCGGCCGTCGAAGCGCAGCTCGCCGGAGGAGGGCGGCATGACGCCGGTGATCAGGTTGATCAGCGTCGTCTTGCCGGCGCCGTTCGGGCCGATCAGTGCGGTGATCGAGCCGGGCTCGACCCTGAAGTCCACGTCCTGCAGCGCATGGATGCCGGCGAACGACCGGCTGACGCCGACGACTTCAAGCATCCGCGCCTCCCTGCCGAACGGCCGGCGGGGCGATGGCGCTGCGTGGCGCGGGCGCCGGCCGCAGTCGCCTGAAGATCGGGGCGAAGCGGTTCTTCGGCACGAGGCCGGCCGGCATGAAGGCCGCCATCGCCAGCGCGATCGCGCCGTACAGGGCCGGTGCCCACTTCTCGAGCTCGCTCACGAACTGCGGCACCAGCGTGAGCACCACCGAGCCGAGCGTGGCGCCCACGGGCGTGAAGCCGCCGATGACGAGGAACATCAGGATGTCGACCGTGCGGTGGAAGCTGAAGTTGTTCGGCGCGATGAACGAGTAGAAGTGCGCGAAGCAGCCGCCCGCCAGGCCCGCGAACGCGCCGCCCAGCGCGAGCGCCGAGAGCTGCAGCACCGGCACGTTCAGGCCGTGGCAGGCCGCCACCACCGGGTCGGAGCCCGCCGCCTGCATCGCCTTGCCGAGCCGCGTGCAGTAGAGCCAGCCGCTGAACGCGAACGAGGCCGCCGCCATCGCGACGATCCAGCGCGGATCGAGGAAGGGCATGCCGGTCAGGCCCATCACCGCGCCGGTGGGCTTGAAGTGCGAGAAGAACAGCAGGATCAGTTCGGCCGCCGCGAGCGTCGCGATGGCCAGGTAGATGCCGCGGATGCGCAGCGCGAGCAGGCCGAAGGGCAGCGTCGAGACGGCGCCCGCCGCCGCCGAGGCGACCAGCGCCGCCCACATCGGCCAGCCGGCCGACTGGGTCAGCCAGCCGCCGGCGTAGGCGCCCACCGCCATGAACCCCGGCAGTCCGAGCGACCAGACGCCGGTGACGAAGGGGAACAGCAGGCTCAGGCACAGCAGCACGTTGATCGCGACGATCGCCTGCACCGGTTCGGACATCAGCGTTTCCATCAGACCTCCCTGCGCTGCACGCCCGTCCCGAAGATGCCTTCGGGCTTGAGCAGGAAGACGCCGATCAGCAGCAGCCAGACGAAGGCCTCCGACCAGCCCGTCGGCGCATAGGCCTGGAACAGCACCTCGAACACGCCGAGCAGCAGGCCGGCGGCCATCGCGCCACGCACGTCGCCCAGTCCGCCGATGACGATCACCGCGAGCGCCTTGGTCGCGTAGTGATCGCCCATGTAGGCACCGATCTGCTCGAAGCGCAGCGCGACCATCAGGCCGGCGAGCCCGGCGAGCCCCGACGACAGCGCGAAGACCGCGAGGATGTTGCGCGGCACCGGCACGCCGAGCAGCAGCGCCGCGGTGTCGTTCTCGGCGATGGCACGCACGTTGCGGCCGAAGCGGGTGCGCTTGAGCAGCAGCAGCAGGCCGACCATCAGCGCCGCCGAGACGACGAGGCTCGCGGCCTGCAGGCCCGACAGCAGCACCGGACCGACCTCGATGTCGGGCAGCGCGAGGCCGAAGGTGAAGGGCTTGGCGAGCGTGCCGAAGCGGTTCACCACGATCACCTGCAGCACGATGCCGAACGACAGGCTGGTGACGAAGCCGCCGAGCGCGTGCTGGCTCGAGATCGGGCGGAACGCCATGTAGTACAGCACCATGCCCAGCAGCGCCGCCGCGCCTAGGCCGCCGGCCAGCGCGAGGGCCGGATGCACGCCCGCGGCGCCGAGGCTGAGCGCGACGAAGGGCGCGGCCATGAACAGGTAGGCGTGCGCGAGGTTGAGCATC
>JBIIPQ010000088.1:0-13467 GCA_044342535.1 Burkholderiaceae bacterium | reverse complement strand
GCGGCCGCTGTGATGCCTGCGGTTGGGTCGCGGCAGGCACCCATCCGGACCTGCGTGTCCTGACCTATCCGGTCGACGAGGACGGCAAGGTCGGCAAGGAGATCAAGGTCGACCAGGTCCGCGCGCTGTCGGACTTCCTCGTCGTCTCCGGGCATCGGGGCGGGCGCCGCGTGGTGCTGATCGACCCCGCGGACGCGATGAACACGGTCACCGCCAACACCCTGCTCAAGACACTCGAGGAACCCGGCGACGGGCTGGTGTTCGTGCTGGCGAGCTCGCGCCCGGATGCGATCCCGGCGACGATCCGCTCGCGCTGCCAGGTGCGCGTGCTAGAGGCGCCGGGGATGGAGGTCGCCCGCGCCTGGGTGCAGGGCGAGACCGGTTGCACGCCGCACGATGCCGGCAGCTGGCTGGCGATGGCGGGCGGTGCACCGTTGCATGCGACCCAGTTCGCAGAGCCCGGCCGGGCCGCCGCCCATCGGTCCATGCTGGAAGCGATCGCCTCGCTGCCGGAGACTCCCCCGGAGGTTGCCGCCGACGTGCTGCATCGGGTGGATGCCCGTCAGTGGCTGCCGGTGATGCAGCGTTGGCTGATGGACATCGGCCGTTGCGGCTGCGGTGCGGAGCCGCGGTACTTCCCGGCGCTCGGTGCACGGCTCGCCGATCTCGCGACGCGGACCGATCCCGCCGCGCTGGCCGAGGCGGGCAGGGGGCTGGCGGCGCAGTACCGCTTCGTCGAGCATCCGCTGAACGCGCGGCTGTTCTGCGAGGCGTCGATCGAGTGCTACCTGGGCGCGTTCGGCGCGCCCGCCCCGACGACGGGGCGCTGACCGGGCGGTCCTTGACCGCTCCGGAACTTCCCACGAGAGGTCGACGATGAGTGCTGTGGGCGAAGCGAAGGGGCAGGCGGGCGCGAGGCCGAGCGTGATCTCGCTCGCGATCCGCGAGAAGGCCGCGCTGTACGCGGCGTACATGCCGTTCCTGCAGGGCGGCGGTATCTTCGTGCCGACGAACCGCGCCGCCAACCTCGGCGACGACCTCTACCTGATCCTCACGCTGCTCGAAGACTCCACGAAGTTCGCGGTGCCCGGCAAGGTCGTCTGGATGACTCCGCCCGGCAGCACCGGCCGCCAGCAGGGGCTCGGCATCCAGTTCGCGCGGAACGACGCCGGCGAGCAGGTCCGCGCCAAGATCGAGGAACTCATCGGCGGGGCTCTGCGCTCGTCCCGCCCGACCCACACCATTTGAAGGGCAGGGCGCCACGGGCCGGGAAGGCACGGAACACTCTCGCCGGGGCGCCCCGGACTCCGGCCGCATGCGGCCCCGGGGCCCGGGGCGGCGCGGCCCGATCGCCTCGCGCGGCACCGGTAGAATGCAGGTCACTCCCTGACCTGCGATCGGGCGCACGCCCGGCGTCCCGATGTACGTCGACTCCCACTGCCACCTCGACTTCCCCGAGCTCTCGGCGCGCCTGGACGAGATCCTCGAGACGATGCGCGAAAACCGCGTCGGGCGTGCGCTCTGCGTCGCAGTGACGCTCGAGCATTTCCCGCGGGTCCTGGCACTGGCCGAGGCACATCCGGAGCTGTACGCGTCGGTCGGCGTGCATCCCGACCAGGCCGACGTCCGCGAGCCGGACGTCGAGACGCTGGTCCGGCTGGCCGGACATCCGAAGGTCATCGCCATCGGCGAGACCGGGCTCGACTACTTCCGTACCGAGGGCGACCCCGCCGAGGTGTGCGGCTGGCAGCGCGAACGCTTCCGGGTCCACGTCCGTGCCGCCCGGGCCACCGGCAAGCCGCTGATCGTCCATACCCGCAGCGCGTCCGACGACACCCTCGCGATCCTGCGGGAGGAGGGTGCGGATACCGTAGGCGGCGTGATGCACTGCTTCACCGAGACCTGGGAGGTCGCCCGGGCCGCGCTCGACCTGGGCTTCTACATCTCCCTGTCGGGCATCGTCACCTTCCGCAATGCCGAGGCGCTGCGCGACGTCGCGCGCCGCGTGCCGGCCGAGCGCCTGCTGATCGAGACCGACTCGCCGTACCTCGCGCCCGTGCCGCACCGCGGCCGCATGAACGAGCCCGGCTGGGTGCGCCACGTCGGGGACTTCATCGCGACGCTGCGCGGTCTGGACGCCGAGGCGCTCGCGACACTGACGACGAATAATTTTTACAATTGTTTCAAGGTCTTGAAGGCTGAATCTCATGTCGAATGAGAGGTTTTTGGCCTCACTTGGGAGCCCTCGACGCAGGCAGATGCTCGGCGTGCTCGTCGGGGTCGCGGCACTCGTCGCCGGGCCCGTGGCGGCCCAGTCGGCCCCCCAATCCGGGATCCGGGAAGACCTGTTCCGTGCGATCCGGCGTGACGATGCACATGCCTTGCGGACCGCATTGCTGCGCGGCGCAGACTCGAATGCCCTGGATGACAACGGCGAGCCCGCGATCGTGCTGGCCGCGCGCTCGAAATGCTGGAACGCCGTTCGGGCCCTGGCCGAGCTTCGTGGCACGCGGCTCGATGCGGCCAACCGGGACGGCTCGAACACGCTGATGTACGCGGCGCTGCACGGCGAGATCGAGCTCGTCCGGTCGCTGGTCGCACGCAAGGCCGAGGTCAACAAGACCGGCTGGACGCCGCTGCATTTCGCCGCGGCCAACGGCCACGTCGAGGTGATCCGGTTCCTGCTCGAGCACCATGCGTACATCGATGCCGAATCGCCCAACGGGACGACGCCGCTGATGATGGCCGCACGCCAGGCCCAGCCGAGTTCAGTCCGACTGCTGATGGATGAAGGCGCGGACCCGACACCGCGCAACCAGTCCGGGCTGGATGCGGCGGCCTACGCGAAGATCGCCGGCGACCTCGAGCTGTCCAACTGGCTCGGGCGCCAGGCGGAATCGTTCCGGCTCAAGAACCGGGCGATGGGCAGCAAACCCTGATCACGGGCGCCAGGAGGCCAGAACGGGGCATTCGCGCCCATGGCCGTAACGTCGCGTAATCTGTATTATGTCAAACGCAATGAACAGAAAGAAACGACCGCTGTGAGGCGGTCGTTTCGTCTTGGCTTCCAGGGCGTTCGGCGGGTCCGCTGCTGCGCGCTTCCCCGCACCGAGCGAATCGCTCCGCGGAGATCAGCCCCGGGACATGAGCGGCATGCCGAGCGTGCCCAGCCCGAAGCCGGCGCGGCGTGCAGGGCGCGGTGTCTCGAGGGCGCCGCGGTCACGCAGGTGGGCCAGGATGGCTTCGACCGGGCGGTGGTGCCGTTCGCTCAGTTCGTCGAGCGAGTCGCCGCAGCGCCAGGCGCGCAGCAGGACCAGAGTCTCGTCTTCGTGCCAGGGGCCGTCGGGGCGACGACCGGGATAATCGAATGGGCCGTAGGACATCGTGCCGGGCGCGAGCGCCCCAGGAGGTTCGGGTGTCGGTCTAACGCACGAACGTTCCGATCGGTTGTCATGTCGGTGCGTGCGGTGCACGGAAACGGTTCAGACGTTCCCTGCCCGAGGCAGCCGTACCGCACCGGCCCTGCCCTGGCAGTCGCTCGATCAGCGCTGCCGGGCCCGCGGATCGCCTCGCGACCGCCCTGCTCTCCCGATCGAGCCTCAGGGGGCGAGGCGCGCCAGCAGCCAGCGCTCGAGGTCGCGGATCTCGTCGAGCGAGACGGTGTGCTCGATCGGATACTCGTGCCAGTCGAGCACGCAGCCCAGTGCCTGCAGGCGGTCGCGCGAGGCACGGCCGCGGGCCAGACTGACCACCGGATCGTCGACGCCATGGGCGAGGAAGATCGGCGTGTCGCGGTTGGCGTCGGCGCGCTCGGCGGCGGTGGCATCGGCCAGCGGCAGGTAGCCGGAGAGGCCGGCGATGCCGGCCAGGCGCTCGCCATGGCGCACGCCGGTCATCAGCGCCATCGCGCAGCCCTGCGAGAACCCGGCGATCACGATCCGCTCGGACGATATGCCGCGGTCGCGCTCGCGGGCGATCAGCGCCTCGATCCGGGCCTGCGAGTCGCGCAGCCCCGCCTCGTCTTCGCGCCAGGCAGGCCCCATGCCCACGATGTCGTACCAGGCCCGCATCACGTGGCCGCCGTTGACGGTCACCGGGCGCAACGGGGCATGCGGCAGGACGAAGCGGACCGGGCCGACCGCGCTCAGGTCGAGCGCCCGGCATACCGGGACGAAGTCGGTGCCGTCAGCGCCCAGCCCGTGCAGCACGAGCACGCAGGCGGACGCATCCGGCCCGGTTTCGATCTCGATCGGTGCATCCATGCGTGCGTCTCCCGCTCGTGCGCCGGCGACGGCCGGAGCACAGCCGGAGGATAACCGCGTCGCAGGACATCGAGGCGAGAGGCGCGGGCCGAGACCGTCCCGAGCGCGGGGTGCCGCTGCAGGCCTCCGGGGCCGCTCAGTCGCGGCGGGCGATCTCAGGGGGCGTCGCGCGGGTACCGACCGGTCGCGGCGTGTCAGTGTCGCGCACGCCTAACGCCCCCGCCAGGCGCTCGAGGCGGCGGGCGATGTCACCGGTGGTGCCTTCGGTGGAGATCCCCGAGGCGATCTCCGGATGGTTGCGACCGAAGACGCGCACTGCGACACCGCTCGCACGGTTCATCGGGCAGCCGAAGAGGAAGAGCCACAGCCCGCTCGGATCCACGCTCATCGCGGCGTCGCGGATCTTGCGCTGCAGGGCGAGCGTGCCGAGCTGCTGGGCCTTGGCGGGATCGCAGGCGACGTGCAGCAGGGTGTGCGGCAGGTCGATGCCTTCCGACGAGGACAGCACCTCGGAGACCGTGTCCCGAAAGGCTCGGGTCACCATCAGCTGAGGCGCGAGCGCGGTGCCGGCGACGGCGATCGTCGCCTCGATGTCCTCGGGCAGCGGGCGCATGAAGGCGGTGCCGGACAGCGCGCGCATCGCCAGTGCCAGTGCGATGTCGTCCTGTCCATCGGGCAGGACGGTCGAGGTGCCGAGCCGCGCCAGGGCGATCTGCTGCGCGAGGCGCAGCCTCAGGCCTCGCTCGCGGACGACGATCGCGACCCAGGGCGCTGCGGCACGACGGATCGACGCGACGGTGTGGCAAAGCGCGCGAAAAGGCGTCCCGCGATCGAATCCGAGCACGACGGTGCCGGACGACAGGCGTCGCGCCGCTTCGATCGCTTCGGCATGGTTCGAGACCACGACCCAGCCGGCGTCCCGGACCGCACCCAGAGGATCCTCGAGCGCAAGCTCGATTGCCACGACCTGGGCGAGGCCGGTATCTCCGCTCCGCGGGGGTTCGGCCGGTGCGGGCGCGACCGACAGCCCGCCCGTGCCCTGCAGCCGCAGCGACAGGCTGGCGCGCATCACGCTGCCCCCGTCGACGAACCAGTGGCGCAGATCGAGCAGCGCCCCGCCTTCGTGCTCGCGAAGGGCGGCGAAGCCGCCGAAGTCCTCGGTGACGGCGCGCAGCGACATGAACTCCCGCTGCGGCCGGGTGGCTGGGGTGAAGGTCGCGACCACGACGGTGCCACGCCGCGCCGCCCAGGCGCGAAGCCCGTCGGCGACAGCCCACGATGCCTCGGCGTCCGACAGCAGCAGCAGCGGCTCCGCCTGTTCGAGCACCAGCAGCCGGCGCGTCTCGTCGACGCCCCGGTCGATCATCTCGAGCACCGGATCCGGCCCGCCGCGGAACAGCGGCAGCAGCGGATCGCCGCGCTGGCGGATGAGTTCGAGGTCGCCGCTGCGCTCGTACAAGCCGAGGTCGAAGCCGGCGAGGCGAGCCTTCGAGACGAAGGCCGCCGGATCACCGGGAAGGATCACGGTGCAGCGCGTGCCGCCGACGAGCGTCGCGTGCAGCAGCTGGGCGAGCAGCGGCACGCGCAGCGTCTGCGCATCCGCGACCAGGCCGTAGACCTGACCGGGGGCGAGCACGGCGATCGAGGCATCGAGACCCGGCAGACCGAGGCTGACAGGCGCGACGGCGAGGGGTGATTCGTGGGCAGGCATGACACCCTGACTATGCCAAGCGGCACGCGGCCAAGGCAATCGCCACCGGTCAGCCGCCGGGCGGCGCTCGATATCGTCCAGCAGATGGCGCGGTTCTGCGCCGAGGTGGACGCGGGGCGCTTAGCCGGTCCGTCGCCCTGCCGGGGACGCGACGGACCCGTCAGCTGCGTGTCGGCGGCGCCACGCGGGGCGCCGCCCTCCCCGGCTTCAGGCGCCGTACTGGCCGACGATCGTCACGGACGAGACGTTCTGGCTCGGGAAGCCGCCCAGGTTGTGCGTCATGCCCCAGACGGGCGCGGCGCGCTGACGCTCGCCGGCTCGGCCGGAGAGCTGCAAGTACATCTCGTAGACCATCCGCAGGCCGGAGGCGCCGATCGGGTGGCCGAAGCACTTCAGGCCACCGTCGATCTGGCATGGCACCTGGCCGTCGGCATCGTAGAAGCCGTCGAGCACGTCGCGGATCGCGGTGCCCTCGGCCGACAGCTGGAGGTCCTCCATCGTGACCAGCTCGGTGACCGAGAAGCAGTCGTGCACGTCGACCAGCGACACCTGCTCGCGGGGCTTCGTGATGCCGGCCTCCCGGTAGGCGCGCGCCGCGGCGATGCGGGTGGTCGCGAAGTACGAGCCGTCCCACTTGTCGTGCTGCACCTCCTCGCCGTTGGACACCGCGAGCTGCAGCGCCTTGACCGCGACCAGGTCCTTCTTGCCCAGCCCGCGGGCGATGTCGGGGGTGGTGACGATCGCGCAGGCCGACCCGTCGGACACGCCGCAGCAGTCGAACAGGCCGAGCGGCTCGGCGATCATCGGCGCGCGCAGCACGTCCTCCTCGGTGATCGCGTTGCGCAGGTGCGCCTTCGCGTTCTTGGCGGCGTTGGCGTGCGACTTGACCGAGATGTGCGCCATCGCGCGCTTGAGGTCGTCCTTGTTCGCGCCGTGCTTGGCGCGGTAGGCGGCGGCCAGCTGCGCGAACGAGCCCGGCGCCGACAGGTTCGGCCAGAACAGGTCGTTGAGGGCGCCTCGGCTGCGCTGCGGCAGGCCGCCGTAGCCGGTGTCCTTGAGCTTCTCGACGCCGAGCGCCATCGCGATGTCGGCCGCGCCCGAGGCCACGGCGTAGACAGCGCCGCGCAGCGCCTCGGTGCCGGTCGCGCAGTAGTTCTCCACCCGCGTCACCGGGATGTACGGCAGGCGCAGCGTCATCGCCAGCGGCACGGCCGACTTGCCGACATGCTGCTCCTCGATCGCCGTGCCGAGCCAGGCCGCATCGATCTGCTTGCGATCGATGCCCGCATCCTTCATCGCCTCCTCGAACGACTCGACCATCAGGTCCTGCGCGTTCGCGTCCCAGCGTTCGCCGAACTTGGAGCAGCCCATCCCGAGGATGACCACCTTGTCCTTGATTCCGCTCGCCATTTCGATCTCCTCGTGGTCAGGACCGCGCCGCCGGCGCCGCCTTCCAGAAATACCGCACGAAGCCCCGGTTGGGGTCCGCGTCCTTGATCCGGAACACCATCTTCACCGGCAGCCCGACGTCCATCGAGGCCGGATCGACCTCGGTGAAGTCCATCAGCATGCGCCCGCCGCCGTCGACCTGCACCATCCCGAAGTAGGTGGGCGGATCGGGGCTGTAGGTCAGGCCGTCGGCGGTGTACGAGAGCACGCTGCCCGTACGCTCCGAGAACACGTAGTCGTCCTGACTGTCGAGCGCGTTGCAGCCCGGGTTCACGCAGTAGCGCTGCCTCGGGAACTGCACCGTGCCGCAGCGGCGGCACTGGCCGCCCACCAGTCCCTCGATCATGTCGCGGTTGCGGTAGAGCACCGTCAAGGCCGTGACCTTGTCCACCTCGGCACGCATGCCGCGCTCCAGGTCCAGCGTGCCGGTGAACGACAGCCAGCGCATGTAGTTCGATTCCTCGCGGCGCTCGGCGAGCGCGCCCTTCACGCCGCGCCGGGCCGCCGTCGCGCCCGTGCCGACCTCGAGCAGCAGCGCGTCGCAGCCCTCGCCGAAGCCGGCGACCAGCACCGTGTCGCCGGGCTTCGCGTCCTCGAGCGCGGCGGCGAGCATCAGCAGCGCGTGCGCGGCACCGGTGTCGCCGACGGTGGCGCCGAGCGCATCGCGCACCGAGCCCTCGGGCAGGCCGCATTTCTTCGCCACCGCCGCCTGCACGCGCGCCAGGGTCCCGGGCATCACGAAGTGCGCAACCGCGCCGGGCTCGACGCCGCAGCGCTCGAGCAGCGTCGACACCGCCTTCGGGACGATCTTCAGGTAGCCCTCGTCGCGGATCCAGCGCTCCTCCCAGCCGTAGTCGGTGTCCTTGTCGCCCATGCGGTACTGGTGGACGAAGTCGACCGACTCGGTGTGTGCGCCGAGCAGCCGGGCGATGGGCGTGCCCTCGCCCACCAGCATCGCGGCCGCGCCGTCGCCGTACTGCATCTCCTGGTTGCTGCCGGCCTTGGCACGGCGCATGTCCGAGGCGATGACCAGGCTGCGCTCACGGCCCTCGAGCGCGGCGATCAGGGCGCCGGTGCCCGCCCGCAGGCTGCCGGCCGCATCGCTCGTGCGCAGCGCGCTCGACAGGTGCAGCGCGGTGGCGACGACGGTGGCGTTCTGGCGGTCGTCGAACGGATGGGTGGTGGAGGCGAGCACGACCTGCTTCAACGTGCCGCGATCGGTGTCGCCGAGGCAGTCGCGGGCGGCCTCGACCGCCATCGTGATCGTGTCCTCGTCCCAGTTGCCGATCGTGCGCTCGCCCTTGCCCTGGCCCTTGAGCCCCGGCGCGAACCATCCGTTGGCGGCTGCGATGGCCCGTCGCTGCATGCGGGCGCGCGGCAGGTACGCGCCGAACGAGAGGATGCCGAATGAAGTCGTCATGTCAGATCGGATCCCAGTTGAAGACGTCGCCCGAGCGCTCGAGCGGATAGAAGCTCTTCTCCATCGCGGGCATCGCATGGTTGGCGACGGTCTCGGGCGTCCAGCCCTCGCCGCGGTGGACCGAGCGGATCGGCCGGCTCTGGCCCATCAGGAAGATCTCGTTGGCGCGCACCGCGAAGATCTGGCCGCTGACCTTCTCGGCCTGGTCGCTGCAGAGGTAGACCGCGAGCGGGGCGATCTTCGCCGTCTCCATCGCCTGCATGCGAGCCAGCCGCGCCTGCTGCTCGGGCGTGTCGGACGGGATGGTGCCGATCAGCCGGCTCCAGGCGAAGGGCGAGATGCAGTTGGAGCGGACCTTGAAGCGCGCCATGTCGAGCGCGATCGACTTCGACAGGCCGACGATGCCGAGCTTGGCCGCGGCGTAGTTCGCCTGGCCGAAGTTGCCGATCAGTCCGGAGGTCGAGGTCATGTGGACGAAGGCACCGCGCTCCTCGCTCTTGAAGATCGCCGCCACGGCCTTGGCCATGTAGAACGAGCCGTTCAGGTGGACGTCGATGACCGCCTTCCACTCCTCGATCGACATGTTGTGGAAGATCCGGTCGCGCAGGATGCCGGCGTTGTTGACCACCGCATGGACGGTCCCGAACGCGTCGACCGCGGTCTTCACGATCCGGTTGGCCGACTCCCATTCGGCGACGCTGTCGGTGTTGGCGACGGCGGTGCCGCCCGCCTTGCGGATCTCGTCGACGACCTGCGCGGCAGGACCCTCGTCCTTGCCCACGCCGGTCGCCGAGACGCCCGGGTCGTTCACCACGACCTTCGCGCCCTGCGCGGCCATCATCATCGCGATGTCGCGACCGATGCCCCGGCCCGAGCCGGTCACGATCACCACCTTGTCCTTCAGCATCGTCATGGTCTCCTCTTCCCCCCTCGTGTCCGGGGTGCTCCCCGGATGCTATCGCAGCACTGCGGGACGGGCGCCCCGCGCCCGGCCCGATCGGATTCCTCAGCCCAGCGTCGCGGTCCCGTGGCTGAGCACGACGATGTCGCGTTCGACGACGCGGGTGCGGAACTGCACCGCGTCGCCGCGCCGCCAGATCTCGACGCGCAATGTCTCGCCCGGATAGACCGGCGCGGCGAAGCGCGTGCCGATCGAGCGCAGGCGCGAGGCGTCGCCGCCGCAGACGGCGCTGACCAGCGCCCAGCCGGTCACGCCGAACGAGCACAGCCCGTGCAGGATCGGCGCCTTGAAGCCGGCCGCGGCCGCGACCTTCGGGTCGGCGTGCAGCGGGTTGTAGTCGCCGGAGAGCCGGTAGACGAGCGCGGCCTCGGGGCGGGTCTTCCACTCGAAGACAGTGTCCGGGGGCGTGTCCGGCGTGGCGGGCCGCGCCGGCGGCGCCTTGTCGGACGGCTGACCGGCCGCGGCGAAGCCCCCATCGCCGCGCATGAACGACACGCTGCGGCTGGTGGCCAGGCGTGCGCCGGTGGCCGCGTCGGTGATCTCGCGCTCGGAGTACATCAGCGCGCCCTTGCCGGCGCCCTTGTCGACCAGGCGGGTGACCTTCGTGAGGCCGACGACGGTGGCCGCGGCTGGCAGCGGCGCATGCAGCTCGAGCTCCTGCTCGCCGTGCAGCAGCTTCACCCAGTCGATGCCGGTGCGCGGGTCCTTGGCGAAGAAGCCGGGCGAGCCGAGCACGACGGCCATCGTCGGCAGCGCCTGCAGGCCGTCCTCGTAGATATAGCGCAGCTGGACCGGGTCGAGCGGGTCCTGGCCGAGGCCCAGCCCCAACGCGTACAGGATGGTGTCGCGGTGGGTGTAGGCCTGGGTCAGGGGCTCGAAGGGCCAGCGCTTGAGCGTGGCGACGTCGATGGGCATGCGGGAGTCTCCTCGTTGCGTCTCGGTGTCAGGACCGGGGCCGTGGCGCCCGGCGGTGTGTTCAGGCCTCGAAGCCCTCGGGCGCGGGCACGTCCATCTGCAGCAGCACCTGCGCGTAGCACTTGGCCAGATTGTCGGTCCGCAGCGAGGCCATGCCGCCACCGCCGAGCACGTCGTGCAGCAGGAAGTTCATCGCGTCGAATCCCGGCAGGTCGAAGCGCTCCACGCGCGACGGCCCGTTGTGCGAAAAATGCGCCGCCACCCGCTCGGGGGTCAGCCAGGCCGACAGCCCCGGCAGCCACTCGGGGCGGCGCGCGACGATGCCGATGTTCGCCTTGTCGCCCTTGTCGCCGGAGCGGCCGTGGGCCAGCGCGATCAGCGGCACCGTGCGCGCGGTCGCGGGCGGCGTCACGGCATCGGCATGGACACGGGCAGGCGGCAGCGCATGCGCGTCGAAGCCGCCCTCGACGGGGATCGCCACGACGTGTCGGGTGCCGTCCACGTCGATCTCGACCGGAACGGACCGCTTGGGGACCAGGAAGGAGAACAGCCGGATCACCGGCGAGGGCGTCGGCCGCCCGCCCCCGAAGCCGGTGGTACCGGGCGACATCGAGGTGCCAGCGGGCGCGAACTCGCGGGCGAACAGCTCGAGCGAGGCCTTGGACGGCGCACGCGCCGCGAGCTTGAGCACCACCTCGCGCGCATCGGGCCGTGCGATCGCGCCGAACATGTCCTCGGCGCCCACGACCTCGATCCGTGTCTCGGTGAACGCGGGCAGCTGCTGCTCGGCCAGCATCCGCTGCATCCGGGTCAGCAGCGCCTCGCCGGTGCGGCGCGCCTTCTGTGCCGCGCGCTCGCCGGCGACCACCAGCAGCGCGACATTGCGGAACCCGTCCGGATGGGTGGCGCTGACCTTGTAAGTGTCGGTCGGCGCGCGGCCGCGCGCACCGGTCACCCGCACCCGCTCCGGGCCGGTCTGCTCGAAGCGCACGCGGGTGAAGTCGCAGGCGACGTCGGGCACGTGGTACGCCCGCGGGTCGCCGATCTCGTAGAGGAGCTGCTCGCAGAGCGCCGCGGGCGAGACCAGGCCGCCGGTGCCCGGCGGCTTGGTGATCTCGAAGCTGCCGTCGGCCCGGGCCTCGACGATCGGAAAGCCGATGTCGTCCCAGTCGGGGACGGTGTCCCAGTCGGTGAAGAGCCCGCCGGTGGCCTGTGCGCCGCATTCGACCAGGTGTCCGGCCAGCGTGCCCTGCGCCAGCCGGTCGAAGTCGGAGGCCTGCCAGCCGAAGGCATGGACCATCACGCCGAGCGTGACCGCCGAGTCGACGCAGCGGCCGGTGATCACCACGTCGACGCCGGCATCGAGCGCGCGGGCGATCGGCAGCGCGCCGAGATACGCGTTGACGCTCGCCAAGCGCGCCGGGAACGGTGCGCCGCTGAACATCTCGGTGGTGCCGGCGGCCCGCAGGGCCTCGGTCTGGGCGGACAGGTCGTCGCCGAGCACCACGCCGATGCTCAACGGCACGCCGAGCTCATGCGCAACGCGGGCCAGCGCGTCGCGGCAAGCCAGCGGGTTGACGCCGCCGGCGTTGGCCACGACCTTGATGCCGCGCGCCTTGAGCTCGGGCAGCAGCGACTTCATGGTGATCTGCACGAAGTCGGTCGCGTAGCCGGCGGCCGGGTCCTTGGCCTTCTGCGCGGCCATGATCGACATCGTGACCTCGGCCAGGTAGTCGAAGACCAGGTACTCGATGTCGCCGCGGCGCACGAGCTGCGGAGCGGCCGAGGCGGTGTCGCCCCAGAAGCCCGATGCGCTGCCGATCCGGACGGTCTGTCTCGTCATGTTCGTCTCCTCCCTGCCCGGCGCGCCGGTCAGCGCGCCCTCGCCCTCAGCTCGCCTTCCAGCCGCGCGAGCCGCGCCTCGATCCGCTCCAGCGGCGCCTCGGCGGCCGGCGCCGGCCGCTGCCCGAAGCCCTCGAGCAGCAGCCCGGCCATCTCGCGCGCCATCCGCGCCGGCTCGATCCGCCGGCCGCGGCCGAGCAGGTCGCGCACCCGGTGCTCGAGCCCGCCGAACACGAAGTCCCGCGCCATCGCGAGGTCCAGGTCGGCCCGCAGCTCGCCGCGCTCCACGCCGTCGGACAGCGTCCGGGTCATGAACTGCACGTAGCGCCGGTTCAGCGCGTGCAGCTTCGAGCCGAAGTACGGCTGCCCGCCGCGCGCCTCGCGGCCCAGCATCGCCGAGATGCCCGGATCGTCGACCGCGATCTGCAGGTGCCGCGCGATCAGGAAGCGCAGCCGGTCGGCGGTTCCGTCGAGCGAGGCGAAGCGCGGCTCGATGTCGGCGATCAGCGCATCGTAGACGTCGGTGAGGACCGCGTCGAACAGGTCGCGCTTGTTGCGGAAGTAGGTGTAGAGCGTGCCCTCGACGCAGTCGGCGCGGGCGGCGATCTCGGCCATCGAGGCATCCTCGAAGCGACGGGCGATGAACACCTCGCGCGCCGCGCCGAGGATCTCGGCGCGGCGGACCGCCTTGCGTCGCCTGGGCAGTGCCGTCATCGTCCGCGGGGCACACGAGGGCGCCGTTGCTGAGTGCGGCTCAGTATAGGCTCGTGCAGGACCGCGTCAAGCCAGACTGCCGGAATGCCGCTCGGGAAGCCGTTTCCGAACGGTTCGGCACGCTCGTATGCTGCATTGCAACTTGACGGCTCACGACCTGGAAGACACGCTGTCGGAACCCCGCTCATCACAC